>CAYJNV010000046.1:0-20130 GCA_964370975.1 uncultured Caldilineaceae bacterium
CGTCAAGCAGGAGCCTCAGAACTGGGGCGAGATCTACACCAAGGCCCCGGCCGCTGTCGCAGCCGGCAATGCGCCGGAACTGCTGTTCGCGATTCCCGACTTTGCACCCATCCTCAAGGGGCTTGGTGCGCTCCAGCCCATGGATGATCTGGTGGCGGAGCTCGACGCCAAGTACAAGTTCTATCCCTCGGCAGTCGAGCAGTACACCTACGACGGCGGCACGTGGGCGCTGCCTCTCTACAACATGGCGCAATCGCTCTGGTACCGCAACAGCGTCTTTGAGGCGGCAGGCATCACGCCGCCCACCACCTGGGACGAGTTGCTGGCGGCCGTCGAGACCCTCACCACGGATGGCCAGTATGGCATCGGCCTGCCTGCCAACAAGCAGCTCTACACCGACCAGGTCATGTACGTATTCATGATCAACGCCGGTGCGGACGAAATCTACAATGCCGACGGCACGCTGCGCTTCAACAACGAGCAGACCGTAGCCGCCTTTGACATGTACAGCAAGCTCTACCAGTTCTCGCCGCCCGACAGCCCGAGCTGGACATGGGGCGAGGCCGAGGCGTGCTTCGCCAACCGCACCTGCGCCATGGTGCCCCAATTCACCGTGATTACCACCTATGACACGCAGGCCGAAGGCGACGCGGCCGATCTGGGCGTCATGCCCTTCCCCGTGGGGCCCGGCGTCGACAAAGCCGGCACAGTTGCGTATGTCAACGGCGTCATGCTCATGACCGAGGACCCGGCCAAGAAGGAGGCGGCTGCGGCTTTCCTCAGCTTCCTCATGGAGCCGGGCAACTACGGTCGCTTCCTGAACATGGAGCCGGGCCTCTTCCTGCCGGTGACCGAGGCAGGCGCCACCGACGAGGCGCTGTGGAGCGACCCGCTGGTGATCAAGTACAAGAGCCAGGTTGAGCAGATGGTGGCGAACGCCGAAAACGGTCGCCTCTTCGGCTTCACCAACGGCAACACCTTCCCCAGCATTTCGGCCATCTCGGCGCAGAATCTGCTGGCGCAAACGCTGCAGTTGGTGGTGATTGACGGCATGCCCGCCGCCGACGCCGTGGCTGAGGGACAGAGACTGATGGAAGAGGCAATTGCCGAGTAACACATGCATTTCAAATGGGGGAGGCCGCAGTTGGCCTCCCCCTTGCAGCAGGCAGGGCTACGTAATGGCGCAGACCGCCGGTGCAACGAACTTCAGAGACGGCGCAACACCCGCGTACCGGCGGCGTGTGCTGTTCGGCTATTTGTATGTCGCGCCGCTGCTCGTGTGGCTGGCGGCTGCAATTCTCTATCCGCTGCTCTCTGCGGTGTGGATTAGCCTGCACAATGTCAAGATCATCGGCACCGAGGGTTCGTTTGTCGGGCTTGACAACTACGTGTGGGCGCTCACGTCGAACGCTTTTTGGCAGGCGCTGGGGCGGAGCGGCGTCTGGGTCATTGGCAACGCGCTGGTGCAAACCCTAGCCGCATTTGCCGCCGCGTTGGTGCTAAACCAGCGCTTTCCTGGCCAGCGGGTGGCGCGCATCTGGATCATCCTCTCGTGGATTGTGCCCACTGTGGTGGTTGTCATTATCTGGCGCTGGCTGCTCAGCAGTTCGGGCATTGTCAACTATGCGCTTGTGACGCTGGGCATTGTGGACAGCCCGATTGGCTTCTTCGGCACGCGCAACGCGGCATCCGCTTCGGTCATCCTCGTCAATGCGTGGCGCTGGTTCCCCTTCATGACGGTGACGCTGCTGGCCGGCCTGCAGAGCATTCCGCGCGAGCTTTATGAGGCGGCAGCCGTGGACGGCGCAACCGCGACGCAGCGCTTCTTCCGCATCACCTTCCCCATGTTGCAGCCGGTGCTCTTCGTGCTGGGGTTGGTGGGTACGCTCATGTCGTTCAACGTTTTCGACGTCATCTGGCTACTCACGGGGGGTGGCCCATCAGTGGCCACCACGACGCTCCCCGTACTCATCTACGACACCGCCTTCACCAAGTACCGGTTGAGCCAGGCGGCAGCGATCTCTGTGCTTTCCGGGCTTGTACTGCTCGTCTTCGCGACTCTGTTCATCCGCTTCATGGCCCCCAGGCAGGAGGAATAGGATGACGCGCAAGACGCTGAACAGTGTGCTGCTGGGGGGCGCAATCCTGATCCTGCTCTTTGTGGTGGTCGCGCCTTTCTACTACGTGGTCACGTCGTCAATCAAGGCGCCGCAGGAAATCATCTCACGAGTCCCTACCCTGATCCCGCAATCTTTCACCTGGCAGCACTATGCAAAGCTCTTCCGCTCGTCGGCATTTCCCACCTACCTGCTCAACAGCGTCATTGTCGCGACGATTTCCATGCTGATCTGCGTGATTCTGAGTACGCTGGCGGCTTATGGCCTCTATCGGCTGCGCTTGCCCGGCAACCAGATGCTCTTCCGCATCATCCTCGTGACCTATGCGTTTCCGGGTGTGCTGCTCCTGATTCCGCTCTACGGCATGCTCAGTGCGATGGGGCTTATCGACAGCCGGCTGGCGTTGGTGATTGTCAATGTCACCTTCACCGCACCCTTTGCGGTGTGGATGCTGCAGGCGTTCTTTACGACAATACCGCTGGAACTCGAGGAAGCGGCCGCGCTCGACGGTGCGAGCCGTCTTGTGGCGCTTGTGCGCGTCGTGCTCCCGCTGGCTGCGCCGGGCGTGGCTTCCGTCGCCATCTTTGCCTTTATCACCTCATGGACGGAGTACATGTTTGCCTCGGTGCTCATCATCAGCGACGCCAACCGCACGGTGCCTGTGGGCCTGGCGGGCATCATTGGCCAATACCAGGTGGACTGGGGGCTGCTGCTGGCAGGGGCTACGGTGACGATGGTGCCCGTCCTCCTGTTGTTCAGCCTTGTCGGCCGCAACTTTGTTGAAGGATTGACGGCCGGCGCCGTCAAATAGAGGCGCATCCTCTTGAAGCCATTGACCCCTTCGCTTCTTCTTGGCATTGACGCCGGCACGTCGGTTGTCAAAGTGGCCCTCTTCGACGTGCATGGCAACGAACTGGCAGTGGTGCGCCGGCCCACCCTGCTCGTTTCGCCACAGCCGCTCTGGTCCGAGACGGATATGGCCGCGACCTGGGAGGTCGTGGCGGCGTGCGTGCGCGCCCTGCTGCAGCAGAGCGGCGTCAATGCAGGCAGCATCGGCGCGGTGGGGCTTACCGGCACGATGGTGGGCGCATGGCTGGTGGACGCTGCAGGGCTGCCTGTGCGCAACGGCATCCTCTGGAACGACGGGCGCACGCAGCCGCTGATTGAGCGCATGAGCGCTGCAAACACCGATTTCATGCGCGCGATCTTCCGCGCCTCAGGCTCGATCATGCAGCAGGGCTGCACGCTGCCGCTGCTGGCCTGGCTCAAGCAAAACGAGCCGGAGGCACTGGCGCGCGCCGCGGCGGTTCTCTGCTGCAAGGACTGGATCGGCTTCAAGCTGACCGGCCTCGTCGGTCTGGACCCCAGCGAGGCGACCGTGCTGCCGGGCGATGTTCACGCGCGCACGTACAGCGAGGAAATGATCGACCTCTTTGGGCTGCGCGACCAACGTGCCCTCTTCCCGGAGGTGCGGCCTTCCGAGCGCATTCTAGGCACGGTGACTGCGGCCGCCGCGGCGCAGACCGGGTTGCGGGCCGGTACGCCGGTGGGCGTTGGCGCGGGCGATGTAATTGCTTCGACGCTGGGGCTGGGCGCGTTCGCGGCGGGCGACGCCTGTACGCTGCTGGGTACAAATATTCTCAACTGTCTGGTGCTCGCTGCGCCGGATATGGCGCCGATGGACATTGGCGTCATGTTCACGCTGCCGGCGGGGCGCTGGCTGCGCGCCATGATCAATGTCTCGGGCACAACCAGCCTGGATTGGTTCATTGCGCACTTCTGCGAAGCGGAACGCCGCGCCGCGCAAGCAGACGGCGCGCTCTTCGCGCGCCTCGAGGCGCTTGCCGGGCAGAGCTCAGCCGGGGCCAACGGTGTGCTGTATTTGCCCTATCTCAGCGAGCTTGGCATTACCGCGCCATACTACGAACCAACGGCACGCGCACAGTTCTGCGGGCTCACCGACAGGCACACCCGCGCCGACATGTTGCGCGCCGTCTATGAGGGCGTAGCGCTTTCGATTCGCGACGGCTATGCCGCTCTGCCCAAGCCTGCTTTGGCCATTCGTCTTTCGGGCGGCGGCGCACGCAGCGCCTTCTGGAGCCAGATGATTGCCGACGCCTGCGGCGTGCCGGTGATTGTGCCCAAGGGCGCCACAGAGTACGGCGCGAAAGGCGCGGCGCTGCTGGCTGCTGTGGGGATAGGCATCTACGCCGCTGTGGAGGATGCGTTGGCCGCCGCGCAAGGTGACGTGCTCCGCTTTGAGCCGCAAGCGGAGATGGTCGACCTCTATACGAGGCGCTATGCCGTCTACAAGGCGCTGCGCGAAGATTTGCGCCGCGCGTGGCACATTGCGGCTGGTGCTTAGAGGCACACTCTTCAACGCAAGGGCGCAAGGGTCGCTAAGACGCAAGGAAGAGCAATAACAGGAACAAGATCAGACCCACGAACTCTCCGCCAGAGGTGCTTGCCACGAAATTGACGGATATTTCCTGTTCTTGCTTTACCTTGCGTCCTCCCGTCCCTTGCGCCCTTGCGTTGAAGAATGCTAAGTCAATAACGGTTTCAGTTTAGGCGGCTGCTACCTGTGCGCGCATGAAGGCGCAGGATGCGGCTGCTTCCTCGTCCAGGTCAAGCCCCACGCTCAGATCACGCCACACGGCAATGTCGGAGCCCACCTGCCCGCCGGGCACCATGAAGGGCTCCATGACCTGCGCGCCCTTAAAGCCGATTTCCTTGAGTGCCGACTCAAACTCGCCCCAGGGGAAGTTGCCGCGTCCAGGTGGGCGCCGGTTGTTTTCGCCCAGATGAATGTGGCCCAGGTGCGCGCCCGCCGTGCGAATCGCGCCCCCAATGCTGTCCTCTTCGATGTTCATGTGGAATGAGTCCAGCAGAATCTTGACGTTGGGATTATCCACCTGCTCAACATACGCCACGGCTTCGGCGGCGGTGTTGAAGAGGAATTGCTCGAAGCGATTGACGACCTCCATGTTCAGCGTCACATTGTTCGCTTCGGCTGCCTTGGCCGCCTGCTTGATGCTGGCAATGCTGCGCTCAAGCCAGGGGCCTTTGTCACTCTCTCCCTTGGGCATCTTTGTCGGCCACGTGCTGTAGAGAATGCCGGAAAGACTACCGCCGCCCATCTCGCCAATCCCTTCGCACATCTTCTGCAGGTAGGCAATGCCGTTGCTGCGTGTAGCCGCGTCGGGTGAGGAAGGATCATACTGTTTCGGCATGCCGACGCAATAGGTGAGTTGCATGTTGCGGTCGCGTGCATGTGCAAGCAACGCCTGCCGCTCCCGCGAAGTCATGGTGGCAATTGTGCCCCCATTGACTTCGAGAATGTCGAAGCCGAGGTCCGCCGCTTTGTCCACATAGGGGTTGAAGTCGACATCCCATTCCTGCGTCCAGTATGCGTAATAGATCCCAATCTTGTTCATTGCGGAGCCTTTCCGTAGAGAGAATTAATTGTCGCCATAAACGTGCGCTTCGATGCCCAGAACCGAGGCAACGTGGAGGAGTTCCTGCACCCAGTCGCCACAGATGCCGTGGATATGATTGCAGGGGTACGTAGCGAGGAATTCGTCAGGGCTTGCCTGCAGGCGTGCGAAGGCGTGTGGCCACTCTATGTCGGTCGTGCGCGCCTTGGCCTCCATGACCTCCTGTGGAAACGTGACGAATGTGCAGGGGACGATCGCCAGCCAATACTGGCCATTTTTGCGTGCCAGGCGAGCCATGGTCATGGGGCCGGGCGCAGCAAAGAACTGCACCGAGGCGCCGCCGGCCGGGTAGTCGGGAATCTCGGGATAGAAATTGACTGCGGCCAGGTTCTCCGCCGGCTGCAGCGAGCGCGCGGCAAAGAACGTGGCATGCGTGCCCGAGTTGGCGAAGTACCAGACATCATCTTCAGCATCATAGTGGCGAATATCGGCGAAGAGCACCGTCTGGCCGCCGGAGAGATGCTTGAGCAACTCCATTGTGAGCGCACCGTCCATGTCGGCTTCAGTTGCCGCCACAATCGGTTCATGCGCTCCTTCCCAGTCGTAGGGATCGTTTAGGAATGCCTCGGCAATGTCCATGGTGACGAAATAATCGGTCAGGTCGCCATGGGCCTTGAAGCCCACAAAATCGAGATCCTTCTCGGCCATAATCTGCCGCACGGCGTGATAGGAGCGGATCTGCAACTCGAGTTTTTCGGGGGTGAGCGCTTTGCCGTCGTATTTGATGGAGCCAACGTGCGCCTCCAGCCATCTGCGTGCGGACTGCACGCGGCCCGCGTCCACCGTCTCGGCATAGCGCACAATGTCGTACTGCTCGATGTGCTCCACGTCGATACCGAAGATGCGCTGCCACTGATCTTGATTGGCAACAGCGGTATACATGCCCAGCGGTCGCCCGCCAAAGAGGCCGTAGGTTTCACCGCGCAAATGAGCCAGCGCACCCGCGGCACGGATATAGTGCATCACTTTGTCCAACGTCTTCGCATCCGCAATATCTCCCCAGACCCGCGTGTAGGTGCAACCCAACTGGTCCATGGCGCCGGCGCTGGAAAGCATGGCAACCATGCCGGGCTCTTTGGGGTGTACATTGCAGAAGAGAAGATAGGGGCCGGGCGCAAAGGTTGTCGAGATTGCGGTGAGATGCGGGAAGGCCCAGATGGCGTAATTGAAAATCGTCAAGTCAACGCCGTTTTCCTGCAGACGGCGGGACTCGGTGCGTGCCCCTTCGGGCGTCCAGATGATCTGCCTGCCGGCGACGACCTCAACCTCACCAGTGGCTGTGAGCGCCGCAGCCAGTCTGTCCTGATAGCGCTGGTTGAGTTCAACCAGTGTGTCGTGAATGTACTTGCGTCCATCCGAGAATGTGAGGATGCCGACTTTGATCTTGCGAATGCCCATACTCTTGTCTCCTGCGCTCTCTGCACCTGCCACTCGGTGGGCGAGAGGAGTGGCTGACGGCGATGGCGCATACGTTCACTATGCAGGAAGGAGGAGGTGGACCAAGCCACCTCCTCCTCGAATGACACTGCGGGTGAAGTCTACTGGCCCTTGTAGTCCTGCGCCCAGAGGTTGGGCATGTCGGCGAAGTTATCCTGCGTTACGACGCGACCGGGAACCAGGAACTCTGCGGCATCCAATGTTTCGCCATTCAGAATCTTGATAGCGGTGTCCACAAATGCCACCGAGTGGTAGTAGGCGTCGTAGGAAGTCACGACGTCGATGATGCCCTTTTCGAGGGCCTCAAGGCCGGGCGGGTTGACGTCCTGGGCGGCCATCCACATGTGGTTCGGCTCGCCTGTCGCGGCCAGTTTTCCGGCTTCCTGGAGAGCCTTCTCGACACCCTGGAAGGCAAAGTCACTGGCAACGAACATGCAATTGGCCTCGGGATGGGCCTGCAGGGCGTTGGCAACGCCTGTGTAGAACTTGTCGGCATTCCATTCGGTGGGAACCTGGACGACGGTCTTCCACGCGCCGACTTCTGCCTCTACCTGCTGCCAACCCTGGGAGCGCAGGACAGCATTCTGGTCCTTCAGGTCACCCAGCACTTCGATGCACTGCGGGTCCACAACGTTGTTGGCCTTGAGTAGTTCGGCAAATGCCTCGCCCGTGGTGATTGCCTGTGTGAGGCTGTCTGCACCCACATGCGCCGAGGGCTGGACGCCCGATGACGCGCGGTCAAAGGTAATGAAGGGGATGCCTGCGTCGGCAGCCGCCTTGGCAGATGCACCGATCGCGGCAGCATCCTCAGCGCGTGCACCAATCAGATCCATGCCCTGGTTGATCATGTCCTGGATGTTGGCAGTCTGACGAGCCACATCGCCGTCGGCCACGTTGAAGACCCAATTGATGTTAAGGCCGGCGGCGGGGCCGACTTCGGCGCCATAGGCCTTCATGTAGTCTTCCCATGCGGTCTGCAGGGCAGAATCCTTGCGGTTCCAACTGAAGCCGATTGTAACGTCGCGCAGGGCGGCGTCACCCGCAGGGGCAGCGGCCGCTTCGTCCGCAGCCGGAGCCGCTGCGGGGGCGGCAACGGGGGCCGCGCACGCAGAGAGGACAGTAACCATCAACATCACCACCAGCATCAATACGCTAACCTTCTTCATCTCGTCTCCTTGTGGACTACATAGATAGGGTGATTTGGTGCAACGGAACGATGGTGCAGAAATGCCTTGATTCCGGGCGTATTCACCTCCATGGAATTAACGCAGAACCGTGTCTCCTCGATCACGCGACCTTCGTCATGCTTGGCTCGGCGTCCGCCTCGCGCTCGCCAACGGTGCGCACGCGTGTCAATACGCGCGATTTGAGTGCATCGGCGTACATCGCCAGGAAGATGATGCCGCCGCGCACGAATGGATAGGCATAGGGTGACACGCCAAGATGGGTAAGCCCATTTTCGACGATGATCAGCGTCAGGCCGCCCATTACAAGCCCTGGAATGATGCTGCCTTCGCCGCCAAAAAGGCTGATGCCGCCCACCACGCTCGCCGCAATCGCCGTGAACTCGTAGCCCTGGCCCAGGCGCGGATGCACGCTGCCCAGTTGAATGACCTGCAGAAGGCCGCCCATGCTGACCATGAGACCGGAGAAGACGTATGTCAGGAAGCGCACGCGACCCACCCGCACGCCCAGGCGCTCGGCAATCTCAGCGTTGTTGCCAATCGCCATGACGTGACGGCCAAATGTGGTGCGCGTCACAAGCAGGTGCATGGCGACCAGGATGATGGCGGCAACCACGATCAGAATCAACTTGAATGATTCCAGCTGGCCAATGGCCTGCAGCCCTGGCGCTACATTCTGGACGGCGGCATCCGTGAGCCACAGGGTGAAGCCGCGCAAGGCAAACATCATGCCCATGGTCGCGATCAAGGGGTTGATGCGCAGCCCGACGATGAGCAACCCGTTGACCGCACCCATGGCCGCGCCGATGACGAGGATCATGGGGATGCCAATTGCCACCGGCAAGCCACGGTTGAGCATCAGCATGTTGGTGGCGGCGATGGCCAGGAAGAGGGTGGACCCGATTGAGATGTCAATGCTGCCGGTCATGATCACCAATGCGAGCCCGGTAGACATGACGAGCCAGGGCGCGGCGTTGGCAAGCACGGTAAGGATATTGCCGCCATTTGCGAAATTCGGCGTGGCGAAGGCAAAGAAGACAAGGATCAGCACGAATACCGTGGCAAAGCCATAGGTCATGAGGAAGCTGCGCAAGTTGAAGGAACGGTTCATGTGTGCGAATCCTTCTACAGACTGCCGGCGGCGCCGGCAATCAACTCGTCTTTTGTTGCTGCGCGTGGCAACTCGCCGGTAATGCGGCCGCGGCTCATGATCAGGTAACGGTCGCTCACGCTCATGATCTCCTCGAGTTCCGAGGATACAACCAGGAGCGCCGCGCCGCTCTTCGCCAATTCCGTAATGATGGTGCGAATTTCACCCTTGGCGCCTACGTCCAGCCCGCGCGTCGGTTCATCCATGAAGTAGATGATGGGGTTTCGCTCCAGCCAGCGGCCCACGACGACCTTCTGCTGGTTGCCGCCGCTCAGCGTTGCCGCCGTCTGCTGCAAACTGGAGATCTTGATGTTGAGTCGCTGCACGTAGCGTTCGGCCAGGCTGGTTTCGACCTTGTTGTTGACAAGCGGCCAAAGCCCCGTGACAAGACCGCGCAGGTTGGCAAGCGAGATATTGGCCTTGACGGACATGGGCAGCAGCAAACCCTCATCGCGCCGGTTTTCAGTCACCATGCCGATCCAGTTTTTCGCGTTTTGGGGCTGAATCGCCTTGAGTTCTCCCTTGCTGCGGACGCGAATTGTCCCACTGTCCACCGGATCAAGGCCCACTATGGCGCGCAGGAGTTCGGTTCGGCCTGAACCGAGCAGTCCCCACAACCCAAGCACTTCGCCCTGGCGCAGTTCGAAACCGACGTTATCAAGCACACCTCTGCGCGAAAGCCCCTTCACGTCGAGAATCACGTCGCCGATGGGCGCTTCCTCGTGGGTGAAATACTCTGTGACCTCCTTCGTTCCGATCATCATCTGTACAATTTCCTGATAGCTGAGTTCGCTGATCAGCCCGCCACCCACGACGGCGCCGTCGCGCAGGACATTGGCCCGCTCACAGAGCGTGAAGACCTCGTCAAGGAAATGTGTGATGTAGATAATCGTTACGCCATCGGCTTTCAGGCCATTGATGACCTGAAAGAGACGGTCCTTCTCACGGCGTGTGAGGGATGATGTTGGTTCATCGAAGATGATGATCTTGGGCTCGATGAGCAGCGCGCGCCCGATTTCAACCATCTGCCGGTCGCCAGGGCTCAACTGGCTGACGCGCGTCTCCGGCGGGAAGTCGCAACCGAGGCGCGCCAGGACGCGCGCGCTCTGCTCGTTGATTGACTTGAAGTCAATCAAACCGGAGTGTGTAGGGAAAGTCGTGATGAAGAGATTTTCGGCAATTGTCAGCGTGGGCAACATTGCCATTTCCTGGTGGACAAAGGCAATGCCGTAGCGCGCCGCATCCAGGGGCGTGTGGATGTCCGCGACTTCATCGTGGACGAAGATTTGCCCGCGGTCCGGGCGCAATACACCACCCAGCACGTTCATCAGGGTGCTTTTGCCCGCCCCATTCGCCCCAATCAGTGCGAGCGCCTCACCGGCGACCGCCTCCAGCGAGACATCCTTGAGGGCATGTACGCCGGGAAAACTCTTGTCAATGCCGACCATGCGCAGGCCAACGTCGCCCATGCCAACCCCCTACCGCACGCGCAATGAATTCAGCCAGATGAAGACGACGATGAAGATACCCTTGATCATAAGTGTCAGGTAGTAGGAGATCTGGAGCATGTTCATGCTGTTTGAAATCATGGTAATGAGCAGCGCACCCAATGCTGCGCCAATCGGGCTGCCCACACCGCCGTAGATGCTGACGCCGCCCACAACCGCCGAGCTGATCACATCAAGCACGAAATTGTCGCCTGCCATGAGTGCCGAGGCAGACATGAGGCGCCCGACGGTGATGATGGCGGCGACTCCCGCGGTGAAGCCGGCAAAGGCATACGTGCCGAAGACGACTGCCTGGGCAGGTACGCCCGAGACGCGCGCGGCGCGCGCATTCGTCCCCACGGCATACAACCACCGCCCGAAGAAGCTCCGCTTCATGAGGAGCTGAAACAGTATGGTCAGCAGAATGACTACCACAACGTGCACGGGCACGCGCGCCAGCCGCGCCGTCACCGTGTCGACAAAGCTCATGGGCAGGTTGGCAATGCTGACCGATTGCGTTAGCCACGTGGCCGCGCCGACGGCGACAAACTGTGTTGCCAGCGTCACCACGAAGGGAATCATGCGGAAGTAGGCAACCGCCAAGCCATTGACTGCGCCCAGAAGCGCCCCCGCGCCCAGCATGATGAAGCCGGCCACCGCAGGGTTGCCGCCACCGCGCATGAACATGGCGCCGATCACTGCGGCCAGGGCGAGATTCGCAGGCATCGAGAGATCAATGCCCCCGCCAACCAGTACGGCCGTCATGCCTACAGCCATGATCGCCAGAGCGGACGACTGCTCAAGAACGTTGATGATGTTGCGGACGGTCATGAAATTGGGTGTTGTCAGGCTGAGAATGACAACAATTGCGAGGAGAATTGCGATGGGGAGCGCGGCAAGAAACCGATCACGGGTTAGAAGTGGTTGCGCAGCGATAACCGGCTCGACGGCCTGTGTTGTACCCGATTGGTGGGGAGTACCGCTCATTGACACCCTCCCGAGGCTGACGCATGCGTGCGCCAACAGCTTTTGCCAATTATTCGTTGACGGCGCGAATTCGCATCTGCTACGTGGGCAGCGGCGCGCGTCGAGTGCGTCTCAGTCCACGGTAATTTGTTGTCGAGCTGACTTCAACAAGGAGTTGTTGCTGAACTTTTGGAGTCGCATGGGTAAGGCGGAGGGATCATCCGGTTGCAACATGCGATAATGTCATTACAGGATGACCAGATGATAGCGCAGCCTCTTTTGAATGTCAAGGAGCGCAGGAAACTTCAAATGCCCACGCGCCGGCCCACTGCAAAGGAAACGGGCAACCTTGCCTGGTTGCCCGCTCTGTTTCCTGCAGCTATTTGTTTTCGGCCAGTGTGCGCCACTGGCGCTTGTAGTAGAGCTGCGGCTCGCCCTCGCCGGCGCTGCCGGCGGCCACCACCTCGCCCACGAAAATGGTGTGATCGTCGCCGTCGAAGCTTTGCTTTACCCTGCAGTCCACCCACGCGAGCGCATCGGCCAGAAGCGGACAGCCGGTGGCAGCGTACCGCGTCTCGAGCCCGGCAAAACGGTCTTCCACCTCGGGCACCATGCCTGCAAAGCGCATGCCCAGCTCGGTTTGCCCGGCGCGCAGAATGCTCGCGGCAAAGCACTGCGACGCCAGGATGACGCCGTGCGTGTACAGCTTCTTGTTGACGCTGATAAGTACTTCGGGTGGGTCAATACTCAGGCTGGTGAGCGAACTCACGGTAATGCCCACCTGGCGGCCGTTGGGCGCAACCGCGGTCACAATCGAGACCCCTGTCGCCCAGTGCGCCATGGCTTCCTTGAAGCTTTGCACATCGACTGCCATCAGCGCGTCCTTCACTGTTTGCTGCATGAAACACTTCCTATCAAATGCGGGAATGATTCGCCGGACCCGCACGAGCAGTATACGCCGGAAAAGAGGCTGCGCGCGTAGCCTTGTGTCCAGTGGAGGGCGCTATTTGCCGCCCGGCCGCTTGGCCCATGCGCCAATCTCGCTGCAGTTTGCTACAATAGCTGCACTTGCATCTAGACGCACGCAGTTTGCCTACCGTGGGCGGCCAAAAGTTAGCCACCTGCAAGGAGGAATTGAACTATGAAGGGCATGCTCTACCTGGCCGGCCGCGAGGAACCTGTGGCCGTGCTGGATGATGTGAAGGTGATTGACTTCAACGACAACCACACCGTTGCGCCGGTGCGCATCTATTACAGGACGCACAACTTCAACGCCGGCCGTGTGATGCTTGAACTGCAGCGCGATGAACGCATGCTGCTCAAGCTCGATGATGGGCGCAGCGGCGGCGTGCTGCTCCAGCATGAGAGCATGGATGCTGCAGGCGATAGCGTGGGCGTGCTGCGCGCGCTGGGGCCGCTGACCGACGCAGCCCTCGCCGAGCCCGCCGCGGCGCTGTGAGCGACTGCTGCGTATGAGCGTGCAATCCACTGCACCCGGCAGCCGGGCACCCGGCGGCGCGCCCCAATCACGGGTACGCAACAACCGCGGGCGCTACTGGCTGGGCTTCGTGCTTGGTTTTGCGTTACTCGCGCTCGTCTCGTGCGGCGGCATGGCCGTGGCGCTGGGCTTCAACCGAGTAACGTTGGCCGAGTTGCGCGGCGACGACAGTGCCTGGACGCCGCCCACGCTCATCCCTACGCCGCCTGCGCCCGAGCCCGGCGCCACAACCGATGCCCCCGTGACGGGGCGCTTTGGCGCGGGGCAGACGATCTTTAACGTGACGGGCAGCCGCGTCAACCTGCGCCAAACACCGGGCCACCTGGGCAAGCCGGGCGGCGATGTGCTCGCGCAGTTGCGCCCTGGTGATGCCGTCGTGATTCTGGGCGAAACGGCATCCGCCGACAATCTCACCTGGTGGCGGGTTGCCTATCAGGGCACTGAAGGCTGGGTGGCCGAGTCCACCGCCAGTGGTGTGGAGATTCTGGGGCAGCCGTAGACCCCACACGCGCCCACCTTCACCCAACCGCAGCTTTTCCACCAACGATTCCTAAAGCTGGCTTCTCCTCCATGAGCTCATTGCGCAGCGCGTTCGACGATGCATCCGTGCTGATTACAGGCGGCCTGGGCTTCATCGGCGCAACGCTTGCCCGCCAGTTGGTGACGCTCGGCGCCCGCGTGACGCTGGTCGACAGCCTCATCCCCACCTACGGCGGCAGGCTCTTCAATATCGCCGGGCTCGAGGATCAACTGCGCGTCAACATTTCGGACGTGCGCGACGCGCACAGCATGCGCTACCTGGTGCAGGGGCACGATTACCTCTTCAACCTCGCCGGGCAGACGAGCCATATGGATTCGATGCAGGATCCATTGACGGACCTGGAGATCAACAGTCGCGCGCAGCTTTACATTCTCGAAGCGTGCCGCCACGAGAATCCCGCCATCCGCATTGTCTTTGCCTCAACGCGCCAGATCTATGGCCGGCCCGAGCGGTTGCCCGTAGACGAGAGCCACCCGCTGCGCCCCGTCGACGTAAACGGCATCCACAAGATGGCGGGGGAGGCCTACCACACGCTCTACAACAACGTTTACGGACTGCGCACGGCGGCGCTGCGGCTGACGAATACCTACGGCCCGCGCATGCGCGTAGTGGATGCACGCCAGACCTTTCTGGGCATCTGGATTCGACTGCTGGTGGAGGGCAAGTCCTTTGACGTGTGGGGCGGCGACCAGTTGCGCGATTTCACTTTTGTGGAGGACGCTGCCGACGCGTTTGTGCGTGCGGCGGCGGCGCTCAATGGCGACCCCCAGATGTGCGGTGCGGTCTACAATTTGGGGGGCGACGAGGTGATCTCGCTGCGCGATCTGGCGACGCTGCTGGTGGAGGCCGCAGGCGGCGGCACATACACTGTGCGCCCCTATCCGCCCGAACGCAAACCGATTGATATTGGCGACTACTACGCCGACGACAGCCGCATTCGAGCCGCGCTGGGCTGGCAGCCGCAAACGCCGCTGCGCGAGGGTCTGGCACGCACGGTTGCCTACTATCGCAGCCACCTGGCAGAGTACCTCTAGCCGTGTCAACGCTCGGTCGCCGCAGCGTCACCTCCGTCTCCTGGAATGTGGCGGCGCAGGCTGTGATTGTGGGCGTGGGCTTTGTGCGCTCGATCCTGCTGGCGCGCATGCTGGATGTGGAGACCTTTGGAATTTATGCGGGCGCAACCGCGATTATTGCGGTAACCAGTGTTGTAGCCGATTTCGGCATGGGTGGCGCGTATCTGCACCGCGCACCCGAGACTCAGGACGAGGAGGCTGCGGCTGCTCAATTCCTGACGCTGAGACTCTTCAGCATGTTGGTTTGGGTGACGCTGATGCTGGCCGCGGTGCTGCACTGGGCGCACGGGCCAACGCTCGAGGCGCTCGTGGTGATTACGATCACCTTCGGCATCGAAATGCTCGTGTCTGTGCCGGTCAGCGTTCTCATTCGCCGGGTGGAGCACAAGCGAACTGCGATTCTTGGCATCATCAACGTCATCGTCGTCGCGATCGTCACGGTGGGGTTGGCATGGCGGGGCACTGAATTGTGGTCGTTGCTGGCGGGCGAAGTTGTCACGACACTGATCCTGGTGGTGGGCCTGTTTATCTGGCGGCCGCCGTGGCGGGCGCGGCTGCGCTGGAATCGCGCTGAGGCCGCCTATTTCGTGCGCTTTGGTGTGCCGGTGATGGCAGCCAACTTCCTGGAAACTTTGATCCAGCGCGTGGACGATCTCTTTGTGCGCTTTCGTCTGGGTGTGCTGGACATGGGCTTCTATTCGCGCGCGTATACCTTCGCTTCGTATCCACGTGCGATTCTCGCCGCCCCTGTAGCGGCGGTCGCCGGCGGCACGTTCGCCGAAGTTGCCGAGAACCGGCTGCAGTTGTCGAAGGCGTTCTTCCGCACGAGTGCGCTGCTGGTGCGCGCGGGCTTCCTGTTTGCGGGCTGGCTGGTGCTGATCGCACCCGAGTTCGTGGCGCTCCTGCTCGGTCCCAAATGGCTGCCCATGGTGCCCATCTTCCGACTCATGTCGGTATTTGCGCTGATCGATCCGCTGCGCGATCTGTTGACCTCAATTTACGTGGCTGTGGGGCAGCCGCGTACGCTCATGCGCTATAAGCTGATTCAACTGCTGGTGCTGATTGCTGGATTGCTGCTGCTGGGCAGGCGCTGGGGCACGGTTGGCGTAGCCCTGGCCGTGGACCTGATGTTGATCTTCGGCATTGCCCAACTCATGTTGGGTGCGCGCTCGTGGGTGGACTTTTCGCTGAGACGCCTCTTCGCATGGCCGCTGTTGGCGCTGGCCGGTGCAGGCGGCGCAGCGCTCCTGGCCACGCTGGCGTGGGGCGCCGGTCTGAACTTGTGGCTCTTGGCGCTGCTCAAGAGTCTGCTCTTCTGCGCCATCTATGCCGGGCTGCTTTGGCTGGGCGAGCGGCGCAGCCTGCTCGAGATGTGGGCCACGCTGCGCGCGCAAATGGCCCATGCCTAGCCGCGATGCTCTCAAGAAAGTGTGTGGATTTTGCTTCAGGCCATCTTCAAACGGCTGGATCGGCTGTACGGTTGGCTGTACACGCTGCTGTGCGGACGCCATCCCAACCTGCGCCCGTGGCACCATCAGTGGGGCGCCATCCATGGGCTGCATGCGGAACTGCGCGAGACCCTGCCTCTGCTCGAGGGGCGGGTGCTTGTTGTGGGTGCGGGCAGCCCTATAGACCGCGCGTCCAGCCCGCGTGTACGCGAATTTGTGACTGTAGCCCCGGCGCCGGGGCCTGGCGTGACGCTCGTGGTGCAACCGAACGCTCCATGGCCGCTGCCCAGCGCGTCGTTTGATGCTTTGCTCTGCATCGATGCGCTCGCGACCTTGCCCGACGCCGACCACGCCGCAACCGAGATGGCGCGCCTGCTGCGTCCAGGCGGCATGGCTGTGGTCAGCGTGCCGGCGCTGGTTGCCGGTGACGCCACCCTGCTGCGTTGCTACACGGCCGAGGGGCTGCGCACGCTGCTGAATGACCACTTCACCATCGCCACGCTGCGCCACACGGGAGGCATTGGCAGCACACTTGCGCTGCTTGTGCTGGGCTGGCTTGAGGCGCTGGCGCGGCAAAGCCCGTTTGTGCGCCTGCTGCAATTCGTCTTCCTGCCCCTATGGCTTGCGTTTTGCGGCGCGCTCAACCTGGCGGCGGTGGTTGTGGATACAGTTGACCCGACGCATGCGTTCTATACGAGTGTGCTAGTGGTTGGGGTGAGGAAGAGCGACACACCCAAGGTCGAGAGCGAATTGAGATTGCCATGAACTACGCCTACACCTTTACCGTGTTTACTCCGACCTACAATCGAGCACATACGCTGCACCGCGTTTATGCGAGTCTTTGCGCGCAGACATTCCGCGATTTTGAATGGCTCGTCGTCGATGATGGCTCGACTGATGGCACTGAGGCGCTCGTCAAGGGGTGGCAGGCCGATGCGGACTTTCCGATTCGCTATATCTGGAAAGAAAACGGCGGCCGGCACACAGCTTACAATGTTGGCATTGCAGAGGCCCACGGATGCTTCTTCGTCATCATAGACTCCGACGACGAGTGTACCCCCGTTGCCCTGGAACGCATGCTCGCCATTTGGGAAAGCATAGCCGAGGCCAGACGCGGCGAATTCGCATTGGTGCGCGTCCTCTGCAGTACAAGCGACGGCAAGGTGCTTGGCGACCGCTTCCCCATGGATGTCTTTGACGTCAACACGCCCGAGCTCCAATATCGGTATAGGCTACGGGGCGACAAGTTCGGCTTTGTGCTGACCGATGTCCTACGTGCGTATCCTTTTCCGGTTTTGTCTGTCAAGGTGAGACACATCCCCGAAGCGCTCATCGCCATGGAGTTCGGCAAGCGCTATCTTGCGCGCTGCGTCAACGAGAGCCTGATGATCGTCCATCTTGAGTCAGACTCGCTGTCTCGACCCGCTTCATCGATTGCCATTGCGAAACAGATTGCACCCGCGTTTGCGCTTTACCATCGAAAGGTGCTGAACGAAGAGGGACACTATGCGTGGGTAGCTCCTTTACTTCTGCTGAGGGCGGCCACGCATTATGTGCGCTTCTCGATGCATCTTGGCCACTCTGTCACGCGTCAATGGCGGCAGTTATACAACGTGCGCGCGCATGTGATCTATCTGTTTGGGCTTGTTCCCGGTTTGCTTGTCTTTTTGCGCGATAGGCTGCTTGCGTGATAGCTCTGATTGACATTTCTTTTCCGCATCCAATTGATGAGTAATAGCCATGACCGATTTACCAGGCCCTGCCGATAACATCGCCAGTCCGGCAGACAAACCGCATATGCGGACGTTCTCCGTGTCCGATTGTGACGTTTGCGGCAACTCTGGCGAGAATCTCTATGACAAACTGGAAGACCATTGGGGCATCGTGCCGGGACTGTATGCAATGCGCCAGTGCACGAATCCTGGTTGCAGGAGCGTTTGGCTTTGTCCTCGCCCTATCGAAGAAGACATCGGTCTTGCCTACGAGACCTACTACACGCACGTTGCACCCGACGCCGACAAGAAGATCAACAGAAACCTGGTGATTTTGCGCTACCTGCACGATCGCTGGATGGCATTATTTGGGCTCGTGCGTCAACAACAGAATTTGGAGTGCATGGGACTGCGGAAACGCGCACCAGGCAAAGTTCTCGACATCGGTTGCGGAAACGGCGGACGGCTCGCAAAGCTCAAAGCACTGGGCTGGAGTGTGCAAGGGCAGGAAATTGATTCTGTGTCTGCTGCAATTGCCTCCGAGATGTTGTCGTGCCCGGTCTTCGTCGGTCCACTCAAGGACGCAAGATACGCGGATAGCACATTTGATGCGGTGATCTCGAATCACGTGATTGAACATGTCCACGATGCAGAAGCATTGCTGGCCGAGGCGCATCGCATCTTAAAGCCAGGGGGCTTGCTGACCGTTGTCACGCCCAATGCAAGCAGCCTCGGCCACTGGGTGTTCAGGCAACACTGGATGGGCCTGGATCCGCCTCGCCATCTACGTATTTTCACGCCCCAGTCCTATGGCGCGCTTGCCGCACAGGCTGGAGTACGCGACTTCAAGATACGTACGACAGCTGCGCGCGCGGAGGCGTTTGTCATTGGCTCGCTGACGGTCCGCAACAACCGAAGAGGCAGAGTACGGCCACGTCACTCACCCGGCGCAATGGCGCGCATTGCCGGTGGCCTTTGCGCACCGATAGCGCTTCTGTACTGGGCATGGTATCCCGATTCTGGTGAGGAATGCATACTGTGGGCTCAGAAACCGGAGGGGTAGAGCATTTGGCTAGGTCGCTTTGCGCGCTTGTCGTGACCTACTATCCCGGTGCGGGTTTCGCGCGCCTACTCACGTCAATCTCCCGGCAAGTAGGACGCATTGTTGTGGTTGACAATCACTCTCCTGCAGAAGTGCTTGCTGAACTGCGCGCTGAGTGCTTCAAACACAATTGCCACCTCATCGAAAATGACGCGAATGTGGGCATCGCGCGAGCTCTCAACCTGGGGGTGCGCTATATCCGAGAGCATACAGACGCAAAGTGGGTTGCCTGCTTCGACCAGGACACGCAACCTTACGATCACCAGATTGAGAGCCTGCTCGAGATACTGCAGCAGTACCCAGGACCAACCCCTCTCGGCGTAATTGGGAGCAATTACGTTGAGTTGCCCATGGGTAACGTCTCATATGGTGACGCAGGAGCAGCCTGCGACAAGTGGATGGCCCATGACTTCGCCATTACATCCGGCGCATTGATTTCGCTGCGGTCGTTGGTGGCAACGGGCGGCTTTCGCGACGAGTTCTTCATTGACTGCGTGGACTTTGACTACAGCTTCCGGGCGCGACTTGCAGGCTATGAGACAGTGATTTCACGCGCACCGTTGATGGCCCACACGGTCGGCAATCCGATCACTCGGCGGGTTGGACGCAGGGCGCTAGCTTCATCCAATCACCGTGCAGAGCGACGCTACTACCGCGTGCGCAATATTACCGTGCTTGCAAAAGAATATACTTTCACGCACCCAGCCTGGGTTGTGCCCCGATTCTTGTCAATGGTCAAGAGCGTGATTCTTATGTGTTGGCTAGAGCACGAGCGCCCCAGGAAGCTGCGCTATGTTGCGCGCGGCCTGTTCGACGGCCTGCGCTCTGACTTTCGCTATAGCCCTCTGAGCGAAGCGGCTCCTGACCCGCGCACTGCAAAACAAACGTTGCGCTCTTCATAAGCAGTACGGTACTTCT
>CAYJNV010000047.1:0-7780 GCA_964370975.1 uncultured Caldilineaceae bacterium
CGCGCCTGCAAGGAAACTGCGCGCATGGTCTGCGGCGCGTTCCCACTCGGAGACATCACTTGTGTCCACATAGGCATAGAAGGTGAGCAGCGCAACAACAGCAGTGGCGGCCGTCGCCTGTGCAACCGGGCGATTGCGGCCGCGCGGCAGCAGCCACGCCATGCCCGCAGCCACCGCGACCGCCATCCCAAACGAGGGGATGTAGGTGTAGCGATTTTCCGGGTTGCGCCCGGTTAGCATGGCGAAGGTAAGCGACATGGCCACAATCCACAGAAGCCCCCACGCCAGCCACACGCGCGGGTGGGGCGTGGTATCCACTGCGTCGTTGTCCAGCCGCGCCGCGCGCATGCTTACCAGCAGTGTCGCGCCGCCCAGGAAAAGCGCAAGCGCCATGGACGCCAGCGCGCGCGGGTTGCTCGGGGCCATCCACTCGCGCACATTGGTAAAGAGCGGAATGTGGGGCCAGGGGCTGGTGTGCAGCAGCACCATTTGCCCCAGCAACAGCAAGTAGCCGCGCGCGATGCGCAGCGGATTCAGCGTAAGTGCGTAGTCGGCGCGGCCAGCGCCGATCTGGCCACTGCCCGCCCAGAAACGCAGCGCCAGGACGAGGCCGAGTGCCACCCCAAAGGCGGCATACATGGGCATGCGCGTGCGCAGTGTCGATGGCGCACCACCACGCACCTCAGCGCGATCCATCGCCCAGTCTGCAGCAACCACGAGCACTATCAGTGGCAGCGTTACCTCGTAGGCAAGGGCCGCGAGCATGAGGCAGGCTGCGGCCGCCATCTGCGGCCACAGGCGCGTTGTGGCGCGCGCGGTCAGAGCAAACTCAAGCGTGAGCAGACTGAAGAAGAGCGCGAGCAGGTTGGCGCTCGCGCTCATGTACAGTACAGCCTCGTTGTGCGACGGCAGCAGCAGCACAATGGCCGCCGCGACAAAAGCCCAGGCCTCGTTGCGGCCCACGCGCCGCACAATGCGCCACGTAAGCAGCGTATTGAGCAGATGCAGACCCAGCGAAAAGACGTAGTAGCCCACCATCTGACGCACGCCGAAGAGGTGCGCCAGTGTGGCGCGCACGGTATAGGTAAGCGGCCGATAGCCCGACCAGTTGATCTCGCCGGTGAAACTGCCAATCACCGCCGCAGCCCAGGGACGCGCCAACGCCACTTCGGTCTCGATGGGGTCATCGAGAACGAAGTGGAGCGCCGGTGCAAAACGTCCGTAGATCCACAGGAAGAGGAGGAGCAGTGTCCCCAAAGCGAGCAGCGGCGCGAGGCGGGGGGCAAGGCGATCACGCATCAGCCACACGCGTACCACATGGAAAGTGCGAGGCTATTGGGGTGGGATGAAGTCATACATCTGCCCCTGTGCATCAAACCAGCCGCACGGGCAGCCGGTGGGGTCATCGGGCGGCGGCGGAGGTAGTGCGGGCGGGTTGCTCCTGCCCACGATGGGCAGGAAGACCGGAATTTGCTGCAGCGCCTCGGCCGGGGCGAGTGTAGCCATGGCATCGTCGGCGTACAGAGCCTGCGCATAGGCAAAGGGGCCGTCAGTCAGGGGCGTGGCCGACGCAGCAGTCGCGCTCCAACTCTTGCCAACCATCTTGAGTGGCACGCGCAGCAGGTTTGTGCCAGCCAACCGCTCCACCTTATAGTAGTATACATGAACCTCAAAGGGTTGCGCATAGATCAGATCGAGCAGCGCGGTTGAGCAGCCGCCGCTCACCATGCATTGATCGAAGGGAATGCCGGGCGGCAGGAAATACTCGGGTGTCTTGATGCGCCCGCGAAAGATGGCAGCGTTGAGGAAGGCCGATCTGCTTAAGTCGGCGTCGTTCCAACTGCCCCATGTGGGAATGCCCATGCTGTTCACATGGTCAACAGAGAGCGAGTAGGATCCGTATAGCTCAAAGCGATAGGTGCCAGAACCGGGCAAACCATAACTGTACTGATCGGCGGCATACGGGTCGAACGGGGTCGGCGGATACTTGACAAACATGTAGTCAGCATCTGCGGGAATGGTCAGGCTGAAGGCGCTGTGGCGATCGCCGTAGCGCCGCATTGCGTCAGCGAGGGGTTTCAGCGCGCCTGCCTCACCTGGGCCGATGTAGCTATACGCCTGGAAAGTGTCGCCGCCCATCGGGGTCACCGAGACTTGCGGCGTCACAGTGAAGGCGAAGCGTGCAGTCATGTTCTTGTGCACGCCGTTAATCAGGATTTCGCAGCTTGCGTTGGCCGGAATGCGCGCCGGACTTGCGCCATTCGTGGGCAGAGGTACGCGGCTATAGCGCAAGTACCCGCCCGACCCGTCCAGGGGTTGATTCAGACCGGCAGGGATATAACTGCTTTGAGAAACGATCTGTGGTGTTATGTCCTGTCCATTCGCGAAGACTTGCATTGTGCCCGCAGGCACAACCACGGGTATTTGGTCGCCGACTGCAGGCTGGCCCAGGCAGCCCATCTTGGTATACGTTGGGCCGTAGCGGGGCGTAATCTTCGTGTTGATGACCACGGTGTTGCCCGAGCGGCTGCCCGAAACATACTGGACCATACCTGAGCCTTCCAGGTAGACAAGGATGGCGTCGCGCAATTGGTCTTCGGGCACAGTGCCCACCATGTCGACAATGCTCAGCCCGCGAGGTTCAATCCATTCTGGTGCAGCGGGAAGTGCGGGCACGGTGCCCTGCGCCGCCACGGGGCGCGCGGGAATGATGGCGCCAAGCATGGCGGCCGCGCCAAGCAGAAGGCTGAAACTGACGGGCGCGAAAACACGCCGCACCGCCGTAATCAACCACGATGTGCGTATACGGGACCATTGTGAGGGCATGAATTGAGTTTCTCCAGAAGACTGACCGCGCCAATACGGCTGCGACCTATTGGTGCACGTGCGGTTCTGTCGCGAAAGACAGACCGCTGCGCATAGTATACAGTATGTAGTAACGCTTTCTGGACTGATTATGTTCACTTGACGCACTTATGGCGCCCGCACCGGCTCCATACGGTAGACGTAGAGAGGCAGCGTGAACTCCCAGTCGAAGGGGCGGTTTGGCGGGCGCGTCTGGCCGATGAGCGAGGAACTCCATGACGTGGCGAGCACTTGCGTGGCGCTGTAGCCGGGCGGCGTGAGCGCAGCTGGTGCCGGACTGCTCTGCGAAACGATGTAGACGGTGCGCCCAACGGCGGTAAACTCCTGCATGGCCTGCGCGAGCGCGCTGGGGTCGGGGCTATCACTCTCGAACTGCAGCGCCCAGTCGTCGTAGAAGGAGTAGAGGGGCGCGGCCAGCCAGCCAATCCACGAATCTGCATCCTGCGGCTCGAAGAGGAAAACGCCGTCGGCGGGGAGCTGCGCGTGCAGCGCGGCCACGTCAGCCAGTTCGTCACGCGCCTCATGCCGGACAAGCAAGGGGTAGCTTTGCGTGCTCATCCACAGCAGCGCGGCCGCAGCGACAACGACCTGCAGCGTTCGACGTACGCGAGGCCCCACAAGAACCCGGTCCAACGCAGCGACTGCAAAGCCCGACAGCAACGCCATGAGGGGAATCACCTCGCCTATCAGCCGCCGCAGCGAAATGGGGTAGACTGGCGCCGACGAGTAGGTGTAGAAGAAGGCCGCAGACAGCCCCAGCGTCGTTAGCAGGATGAAGCCTTCGGGCGCGTTGAAGCCGCGCCAGAGCAGCAGGCCCATGCCTGCCAGCGCCAGCCAGTAGAGCAGGGCGGTGACGTAGGTGCTGGAGAACCAGGGGATTTCCTGGAAATGGCGTGTGATCGTGGGATCTCGCCACGGATTGGGCACGGTGGACCAGAGCACTACGAAGGCTGCTGCACCAAAGAGCAGCGCACTGGCCGGCACACGCAAGCGTGGCCAGGTGGCGGCGCAAAAGTGCGGCCCCCAGAGCCAGGCAGCGCCCACCAGCAGCGGCAGCCCCACGCCCATCGCCACAGCCGCCGGTCCCAGCAGATTGATGAACTGCACGGCCAATTCGGCGGTAGCCCCCACATAGACGGGGTTGCTGCCCAGGTAGCCAAGCGCAATCACAACCGGTGCGGCCAGCAGGGCGGCCCGCAGGCTGCGCCCGTCGCGCCGCACCCCTGCCCACATGAGCAGCAGCGCCGCCGGTCCAATCAGCAGGATGGAATCGATGCGGGCCGACCACGCCGTTGCCCACAGCAGCAGCGCCGACACCAGCAGCCACGGCCGCTTCTGGCTGAGCCAACGCAGCGCCATCAGCAACGCCGCCAGTGTCCAGAACTGACCTACAATTTCCGCAAGGGGTGCGCGCGCCAGGTAGATTTGCGGATAGCTGACGGCCACGAGCGCCGCCACCCACAGCGCAATCCAGGACGCGTACAGGCGGCGCGCGACGGCATAGAGCAGGCATAGCGCCAATGCGCCAAACAGCGGGCTGAGGAAGAAGGGGGCATTGAGCGATCCGGTGGAGAAGAGCAGTGCCAGCCAGCCTTCCACCTGGGGCATGCGCGCCGTGCGGATTGTGGGGGGCCCATCATCGACTATGTAGTAGCTTCCGTAGACAATGCCATCGTAGGCGGTAGCGGCCACAGCCCCGCCAAATTGTTCGTCGCTGGAGATGTAGAAGAGGTCGCGTGCTGCGGCCGAGAGGGGGGCCAGCGGCGCAAAGACGCCCGTCATGGCGCCCGTGCGCGCAATGTAGGCGCCGTCACCGGCGTAGATGGCGGCGTCGCCGGTCATCGCCAGCGTTTGCGCAGGCGGCAGGTAAAGGAGCGCTGCGAGCACAAAGAGTGCGGCGGTGGCCCCCTTGTCGAAGCGGCTGCCGCGCCACCAGGCTGCGCTGCCAAAGCCCATCGTCAGCGCCAACAGCGGCAGCGCTGCGGGCCACCATGCAAAGTTTCCGCTGCGCGCCAGTGCAATCAGCAGCCACGCGGCAGCCGCCAGCGCGGCCAGCGCCAGCACGCCGGCTTCGTAGCGCAGCGCCCCGTACGCACGCTGCATCACGCGCCTGCGCCTGTCTCTTGTGTGCGCGTATCAATTTTGACCGGCGCGCCTGTTTGGTGGCCCTCTACAATCGCGCGATAGGCGGCTTCGAGCCTATTGAGGTACGCATCAAAGGACCAGCGCGCGGCCACTTCAATGCCTGCCACTACGCCGATGTTCGTATAAAGAGCGCGGTCGCGCATGAGGCGCACAATTGCATTCGCCAGCGCCTGCGCATCGCCGGGGGGCACGAGCAGCCCGTTCTGTTCGTGGCGCACGGCCTCGGGCGTGCCGCCGGCCGTGGTGGCAATTGTGGGCAGGCCACTGCCCATGGCTTCGAGCAATCCGCCCGAAAAAGGCTCGTCCCAGGTAGAGCAGAAGAGGTAGAGGTCATGGTCAACAAAGGCGGCAGCCAGTTCGCTCTGTGGCGCAAAGCCATGGACGTGCGCAAAGTCTTCAAGGCCACGCGCCGCAATCAGACTGCGCAGGTGCGCCACGAAGCTCTCGGCGCCGCCGCCGTAGATGTCGAGTTCCACGGCGGGAATGTCAGCGCGTGCGCGCAGGAGCGCCACGGCCTCCACTGCTACCTGGGGGCCCTTGCCTTCCCACAGTTGTCCGGCAAAGAGCAGTCGCCACGGCCGTTCGCCGGGAAACTGGTGAGGCGTGAAGGCAAAGCGCTCGCTGTGGATGCCCAAATACGTGGCCTGGCTCTGCTCGGGGGTGTAGCCCCCCTGCGTGTGCAGCGTGCGTATAAATTCCGAGACGGCCAGGATATAGTCGGGGCGCGCAAAGTGGCGCAGGACGGGTTGCACGGCCGTGCGCAGCGCGCCGATGAAGGTTTTCTGCAGCCAGGTGGTGGCAGGCACCAGCGCGCCAATGTCGTTGAGGCTGTAGAGCAGCCATTTGTCGGCGGGGTGGGCGATAATCGGGGCGCGGCCATAGTTGCGCGCCGCCACGAGTGGCGCGGCCGACGCCATGTAGAGATTCCACGCGATGATGAGACTGGGTTGAATCTGCGCCAGCACCTCCTCGACGTTGCGCCGTGTCGCGGTGTTGAGCAGGTGCCAGCGCCAGACGCGCCCGGCTGTGAGCGGCAGCCCACCCAGAAAGTAGTCGGCCTTGCGGTCGAGGTCGATGTCAAGCGCAGGGTGTGTATAGCCATCTCGTGGCAGCTCACGCCCGCGGCCGGTAAGAACATGCACGGTATGGCCGCGTGCGCGCAGCCCTTCCACTACATCGCGCGCCAAAATCTCGTTCCCGCCCACAATGTAGGGCGGGTAGAGGTTGTTGATAAGTGCAATGGTGAGTGGCGCAGCGTCTGCCATCAGCGCGCCTCACCAAAAGCCAACCCCGAGGCAACTGCCAGCCCCGACGCAACTGCTAGCCCCGACGCAAAGGCGCAAAGGCGCAAAGGAACGCAAAGAAAACCAACAACAAGAAGAGCAGTTCTTGTTGTTGAGTTTCTTTGCGCTGTTTTGTGCCTTTGCGCCGTTGCGTCGGCGGTTGCTTTTTGCATGGATGACTGCCTCAGCGCGGCGCTGGCTGCGGCACGCGCACACGGCCGCGCGCCGCCGTGGTTTGGCAGAAATCGGCAAAGCGCTGGCCCAGGCTTTGCCAACTGTAGTGGGCTTCGACAAAGCTGCGCGCGGTTCGCGCCATCTCGGCGCGCAGGTCGCTGCCGTTCAGCAGTGTCACCGCCTTGCGCACGAAGTCGGCCGGGTCGTCGGCCAGCATCAGCTCGCGGCCGTCAGTCGCGCCCAGCCCCTGAGCGCCCACACTCGTGGAGAGCACCGGCAGCCCCGCCGCCATCGACTCGACAATTTTGAGGCGCGTGCCACCCCCCAGCCGCAGCGGCACTATCTGTATCCAGCTGCGCGCCATGTAGGGTCGAATGTCGGGCACGCTACCGGTTACTGTGATGCCCGGCAGGTTGCGCAGCGCCTCGATTTCGGGGGGCGGACGGTGGCCAACGATCAGCACCTGCAGGTTGGGGATAGCGGCGCGCAGAGCGTCGTGCATGGTATGCACATAGTGGAGAACGGCGTCGATGTTTGGGTAGTAGTGCATGGTGCCCAACAACAGAATAGTGGGATGGGCATCCAGTTCGCGCACGGGCTGGTAGAAGGTGGTGTCGGCGCCGTTGACAATAACTTCAATTGGCGCGCCGTTGCCCGCGACCTGGAGTACGGCCGTCTGACGATCCTCCTGCGAGCAGACAACGACGGACTGGTAGCGGGGCATCTCAGCTTCTTCGAAGCGGCGCAGGCGGCGCGCCTCGAGCCAATCCAGCCCCTTCTGCATGCCCAGGGTGCGGCTTGCGGCCATCTCGGCGTAGTGGAGATGGTCGATCTTCTGGCGATTGATGAGACGCGGTGTCTGCTCCAGCCCGGCAATGTTCCACATATAGGGCGATACGACAATTTCGTCGCACACCAGCAGGTCATAACCGCGCATGAGCTTGCGGCGCACGTCGCGCAGGCTCTGCCCCGCCTGAAAGTAGCGCACGGAGCGGGGCAGGTCGTTCGTCATTGCGGCGAGCGGGCGCATTGCACCAGGGTCCTGCAGCAGCATTGTGATGTCCACTGTGCGGCAGAGTGCGCCTAGCGGGCCTGGGTCGGCGGCAGCGCTCTCCGTGGAGGAATGGCTGAAGGTGAACAGGTCCACCGTGGCATTTTCGGCCAGCCCTGCGGCCAGATGAAAGGAGCGCAGCTTGCCGCCAGTGTCAGCAGGCCAAGGCAAATAGGGTGTGACGAAGGCAACCTGCACTAGGATTCTCCAGGGCTGCGGGGTGAAGTGCGTTTCATTCCGCCGGCCCAAGGTTGTCGGCGTC
>CAYJNV010000047.1:7880-20068 GCA_964370975.1 uncultured Caldilineaceae bacterium
CCAGGGCTGCGGGGTGAAGTGCGTTTCATTCCGCCGGCCCAAGGTTGTCGGCGTCGGGCTTGTAGCCAAAGACAGCAATCTCGCGCGATGGATAAAGGAAGCGATCCACTTGAGCCAGCGCATGAATGCGGGCGGCCAGAGTCTGCTCGCGCACTGCCTGTGCGGCCAACGACTGCGCCTGTGCTTCGATGACGCTGTGGGCGTGCGCCAGGTCCTGGCGCAACGGCAGCACATATGGCTCCGTGAATTTGCGGTATACCCAGTTGGAGACGCCATAGGCCCAGCGCGCGCGCAGCCCACCAGCGGCAGGTGGCGCCGGCAGCGGCGCGACGGCCCCAATGGCCGGCGCCGGTGCGATGTCGGCAAGCGGCGCCTCTACGCCTGCCAGTAGCGTGTCGATGCCTTCCCAGTGCGCCGCCTCGTTTTCCATACTTTGCACAGCGTTGAAGCCCGCATCGACGAGCACGAACTCAATCAATTGCGCGCTGTACATGCGAACGTGCGTGGGGTCGCGCCAGAACTCGTGGAACTGCACGATCGCCGAGGCGGGGTTGGGCGTGGCAAGCAGCAGCATGCCACCAGGGCGCAGCGCCGCGAAGGCCGCCGCCACCCAGGCGCGCACGGTTTCAGCAGGCAAATGCTCGATTACATTGGAGGAAAAAACGGCGTCGAAGTGACCAGGTCGGCTGCGCAGCCACGACTCGGCGTCGGACAGCGCCACCTCAAAGCCCTGTGTTCGGCACGCCTCCACCATCGCGGGGTCCACGTCCACGCCTGCCACTTCGTGGCCGGCAGCACGCAGCATGGCAAGGAATTCGCCGTGGCCGCAGCCCACATCGGCAACATGCGCCAGCCCCTCAAAGCGGGGCAGATAGACGCGCAGCACGTCGAGCAAGGCGTCGCTTGTGCTGTAGCCCTGGGCGCGCAAATACGCGTAGTAGCGGTTCTCCAGTGTGTCACTGCTGCTGTCGACTTGCGCGTCGGCAGTCTGTTCGGTTGCATGCGGGCGTTGGCTGCTCATGGCTGGCTCTGCGGGATGGCTGCGCCCTGCGGCGGCTGGTGCGCCCAACAAGTGGGCATGACCACGTCGCCGTGGATTTCGCGGTCGGATGTCACCTGAAATTCGTACAACTGCTCATGAAAGTCGCTGGGGTGGCTCCAATAGGGGCCGTCGGGTTCGGGGTAGGCGGCCGCCGAAAGGCGGTAGCGCCCGGCGGCAAGCGCAATCCCTGTGACCTGCACCTCAAGCAGGCCCGTGCCGGGCGCGGCAATTGGCGGCACGGGGTGATCCTCGGTGTTCGACGCCCACAGATAGTGGCCATCCTGCTTATGAATCAGCACGCTAAAGACCGGCCTGGGCACGGCGGCGCTGGCGGTATACGCGATCCGAATTGTGGCAGGCGCAAGCGGCGCAAAGGACCACGTTGTCGCGCCGTCCGCGGTGCGCATCTCCACGTGGTTGATGCGAATTGGCCCATTGCCAACGCGCCGTGGCGGGCGCAGGGCAGTGGCCTCGCCCGGCTCGTACTCCATCCAATCCTGCAGGGCGTTCTCGCTGATGAGCCGCTGCGCAGTGCCCGCATCCACAGCCGACAGGTAGGCGCGCACCACCTCGTCGGACTTGCCATAGGCGCGCACGCGCCCATCCTCAAGCCAAATGCACTGGTCGCACAGCGTGAGCACGTGGCTAAGGCTGTGCGAGACGAGCATAATGGTGACGCCGCGGGCGCGCATCTGGTCAATCGTATCGAGGCAGCGACGCTGAAAGGCCTCGTCGCCCACGGCCAGCACCTCGTCCACAAGCAGAATTTCGGGGCGCACGTGCACGGCGATGGCAAAGCCCAAGCGTGCGTACATGCCTGACGAGTAGTGCTTGACGGGTGTGTCGATGAATGCGCCTATATCGGCAAAGCGCACGATTGGCTCGACAATCGGCGCGATTTCTTCGGGCCGCAACCCCAGCAGCGCGCAGTGCAGATAGATGTTGTCGCGGCCGGTCAATTCGCCGTGGAAGCCTGCGCCCAACTCAAGCAGCGCCGAGACGCGCCCGTTGATGTGCAGCGTGCCTGACGTGGGTTGCAGAATGCGCGTGACCATTTTGAGCAATGTGCTCTTGCCCGCACCATTTTCGCCAATCAGCCCCACAGTCACACCGCGAGGCACGCTAAAGCTCACATCCTGCAGGGGCCAGAAGTATTCGCGCGGGGCGCGCCGCCCCAGCATACGTGTGCCCAGTTCGAGAAGCGAACGCTCCGTCTGGCGATCAAGCTGGAAACGCTTGGAGACACCTTCAAAGAGGATCGCTGGCGCGACTGCGCGCGCTGTGTGGGAGCCATTCAGCGCTGCACTCACCTAGACCTCTTCTCCAAAGCGGGCACTGTAGCGCAGGAAGAACCAGAAGCCAAAGCCCAGGATGGCAAAGGACGTAGCCGCCGTGCGCACAAAGAAATCAAGATCGGTGCGATAGCCCCAATAGAGCAGATCGCGGTAGGTGCCGATAATCGACGCCATGGGGTTGAGAATATACATGGTGCGCTGTACGTTAAAGGTGATGCCGAGCACCGTATAGCTGTCGGGCAGAATTTCCAGCGCGTAGACGACGGGTGTCATGAAGAACCAGGCAAGCATGACGACATCCATCACCATGACCGTGTCGCGGTAGAAGACGTTGAGCGTGCACAGGATGAGCGCCAGGCCGAGGATGAAGGCCGTGTGCAGCAGGACCACCACAGGCAGCAGCAGTATCCATGCGCTGACGTGCGTGCGGAAGACCAGCAGAAAGACAAAGAGCACGACCAGCGAAAGCAGGAAGTTTACGAGATTGGCCAATACTGTGGCGATGGGGATGACGGCTCGCGGGAAGAAGATCTTTGTGACGAGGTTGGCGTTGGCGGTGATTGAGCTTGTGCCCGTCATCACGCCTGCGGAGAGGAAGTTCCACGGCAACAACCCGCAGAGTACAAAGAGCGGATAGTTTTGAATCTGGTTGTTGGGAAGAAAGACGGTGAAGACCGCCGTAAAGACCAGCATCATGCCAATTGGATTGAGAAGGCTCCAGAAGAAGCCGAGCGCCGTATTCTTGTAGCGCGCCTTCAGCTCGCGGATTGTCAGTTGCACAATGGCATAGCGGTAGGTCCAGAGGTCGCGCAGCGCCTCGCCCATGCCCTGGCGTGGTGCGTGAATGGCATTTTCGTTCTGTGCAATGGCCTCGGTTGTCGTGGTTGGGGCGGACTGCGTGACCGTCATGGCGATGCTCTCCAGAGAGAGCATGATAACGGCGCGGGGTAGAATTGCCAAAACATCGGGCTGCGACTTCCCCAGAAAATCAGCGGAGCACAGGCATCTGTGCTCCGCTGACCATTCTACATGCTCGTGATGGGGCTACGGGTATTGAAGCGCTTCCACGTTGGCCGCCGAGAACGCGCTGTACTTGTCGCCTGTGGAGGAGCGCTGGTTCGTGCCGCCGACATAGAGCGCAGTGTACGGGTTGAAATCCCAGGCCGCGTCGAGGCTGTACCACGCCCAGCGCTGCACGAGGCGGCAATCGTCCACGCCACTTAGGTTGCAGTCCTTCTTGTTCATGAAGAAGTCAAAGGTCTTGAGCATGAAGGTCTGCACCACTGCGGGGTCGCGCAGATTCGTATAGTGCGGCGCCCAGATTGGTGCGCACTGCGCCTCAGTTTTGTCGGGGCAGAGCGAGGGGAAGAGCACGCCGTATTCGGTGACAACCAGTTCCTTGTTTATCTGCCCGTGCGCCTTCATCCACGCGCGGAAATCAAGAATCTGTTTTTCAAAGGTGGGCATATAGGTGTGACGCCAGTCCTCACCCACGTAGGCGCCCTTCTCCTCGGCGTTGCTTCCGACGGGCGTCACTTTGATTCCGGCAGGGATGGCCATGCCACCACAGACGCGCTGCCGTACGCCGTCAACCTTCGTCTTGTAACAATATTCAGAGGCAACGAAGTTGTGTATGTTCCACACATCGACGGGGATGATCGTTCCGTAGAGACTCCAGTAGGTGTCCCATACTTTGTCCAAATACTGCTTGCGCAGCGGAGTGAACTGAATTACGCCGCCAATTGCAATCCTGGCTGTGGGGTCTGCGGCCTTGATGATCGCGCGGATGTCGTGGTAGGCCCGGGCGTAGAGTTCGGGCACCATCTCATCCTGGCGGCCACCAATCCAGTCAACGCGGTCCATTTCGTTGCCGATGGCCCACGTGGAGCCGGGGTTGGCTTTGGCGGCGGCCGCAATCACTGCAGCCGAGGGTGAGTAAGAGTAAGACGCCGGCGCCGAATAGGGGCAGAGGTCGCGGTCGGCGGTGGTGCCAAACGGGCACTCAAGGTTCTGGTGGACGCGCACCATTTGCATATACTCAATGTTGGCCGGTCGTTCGGGCTTGATGCTCACACCCCAGTTGACATACCAGCCGGCGTAGAGCGAGCGAATGTCCGTATAGCTGCTCAGCCGGACGCCCGTGCCGAAGCCCATGCGATCGGCCTGGACGGGGGCATGGTCCTTTGCGACGAGGGGCATATAGGACGCAGGAGTGGTGGCCGCAAGCTCTTCCGCTGTGGCCACTGTAAACTCGGGCTGGGCAAGCGCGGCGATGTCGGCTTCGGTTTCAACGGGCGGCATTGCGGGTAGAGGCAATTCCGAAACAAGCATGATCGAAGGGGGCGGCCCCTCGACCGGTTGTGGCACAGTTGTGCCGGGCTCCTGCGCCAGTGCGATCGCAGGCAATAACAGTGCGCTGGCCAGCATCACCAGCAGCGCCAGCAGCGTGACGGGGCGGGAGGCCCCGCGTTGGGGGGTGTAGTTGGTTTGCATCATGCCTTTGCTCCAAAAGAATACGAGTACACGCCGCATCGGCGCGCATCGTTGCCCGGGTTGGGCTACCATACGGGCGGCTCGTCGCCGCAAACGGATGCGTATGCATCCACAATGTGGGTGGCGGCAGTACGCCAGTCAAAGTGTTCCACTGCACGGCTGCGCAAGGCTGCCCCACGCTGGACAGCTTCGCCATCTTGCGCAAGTGCAGCGCACAACTGCTCGGCAAGTGACGCCGCATCGCCGCGAATTGCATAGTAGCCGTGCTCACCGAGATATTCATGTGCAACCGGCGTGTCAAACGCGACGGTGGGTAGGCCGATTGCCATGTAGTTAAGCAATTTGCCCGCACCTTCGGTCAGGCTTAGCTTGGGCGCAACTGCGACATCACCCAGCGCCAGAAAACGCGGCGCATCGGCATAGGGGATGCGCCCGGTAAAGATGACATCATCGGCAATCCCCAGATCGCGTGCTTTGCTGCGATAGATGTCTACACCAGGAAAGCCCATGAGCAGCAGCGTGACGTCGCTGCGTTGATTGAGCAGGCTGCGCATCGCCTCCAGCAGGTGGCTGATACCCTGGTACTCGGCCAGCAGGCCCAGGTAGACAATCACGCGTTTGCCATCGGGGACGCCTAGCGAGCGGCGCAAATCGCGCAATTCCTCAGCCACATAGCTTGCAGCGGGGCGGAAGGCGTCGCTGTCCACACAGTCGGGCAGAGTGCGCAGTCGCCGTGGATTGCAGCCGAATTCGTCAATCAGCAGCCGCCGCGCATTGCTCGAATTTGTGAAGATGACGGGGGCCGAACGGTCAATGCGCTGTTCGAGCCAGCGCAGCGGCTTGTAGACAGCCGAGGTACGCGCCACAAAGTGGTGGTCGATCATCTCCTCGGTCATGCTGCCCTGAAAGTCGAAGACCGTGGGCAGCCCGTTCAGCCAACCAAGCCCCATACCCAAAAGCGCACCCTCATGCAGGTGAGCGTGGATCACATCGTAATTGCCCGTCGCGGTTAGTTGCGCGACCTTGGCGGCAAGCAGCGCATCGAACAACAACTTGTGGCGGCTGGAACCTACTTCGTAATCCTGGCGCCAGGGTATGGGCAGGGTGCGCGCAATGCGCAGGCCAGCCACAGCACCGCCGTTGGCGTAAGTTACCACGGTGACGGAATGGCCCATCTTCTCGAGCGTCCGTGCCTCTTCAAGAATGCGTACGTGGCATCCGTAGTCGGCAAAGAAGCTGGTTGGGGCGATCATCATCACCCGGTACGATCGCGCCATGCGGTAGCTTGCAGTCAGGATTGCGCTCCATTGCGCCGGCGGTGCGCCTCCATGGCTTATGTTCATGGACAGCACGGAGACGCAATCGAATCTACCCCATTTGCGCCTATTGAACCAATTTTACCACGGTTTGGTGAGAGCATATCCGACCAATTGCCGACGCTAGGGCACGCGGCCGGCGGCGCATGCCGAGTGACCTCTGCTCAGCAGCGCAATCGGACGACAAATCACGCGCAGGCGCGGGCTTCCCGTAGTGATCATGTGGGCGAACTGTCCGGCTTGCGTGGTTTGCAGATGGAGCGGAAATTGATTCAGGGGTTACGGGGTCGGGAGCGCGGCGGCGCGCTATCGGCGCAGCGCCTGTTGGAGCAGCGCCACATCGTGCGCCGTAAAAGCGCGCAACAGCCTGCCCACCAGCAGGTACACCAGGCCGCCTACCAGCATGCCCAGCGGCCAAGCCAGCGGCAGCAGGGCCGCCAGCGCGGCGCCCGCCAACGCCGCCAGCGTCGGGCGCATCACGCTGCCCAGCCGAAGCGGCAAGCCAGCGTGCACCTGCATCCACCCGCCCGCGGCTGCACCGGCCAGCCCTGAGATGATGCCTGCCAACGCCGCGCCCGATGCGCCCCAGGCCAGCGTCAGCGGCGGCAGCGCAAGCAGCAGCGCCAGCAACTGGGCCAGCGCCACCGCCAAAGCGCTGCGCGGCCGCCGCGTCACCACCAGCAGAATCACCGCACGCTGCTCCCAATGGTAGAGCGGCGCGGTCCACAGCAACAGCGCCAGCGGCAGCGCGGATGCACCGTACGCTGCGCCAAAGACCACCGCCACAATGGCGCTGCTTGCCACTGTGCCCAGCGCTGCGGCAGGCAGCGCCATTGCTGCGCCAAAGCGCAGCGCCAATTCATCCAGACGCGCAAAGGAGGTCGGGGCGTTGTCGTGCAGGCGCGCCAGCGTGGGATAGAGGGCCCGCCACCAGCCGTTGACCGCTTTGATGCCCACACGCACAATGCTGTTCGCGGCCGAATACGCGCCAGTGACCAGCGGCGGGGCGAAGAGACCGAGCAGAAGCAGGTCGCTGCGCTGCTGGAGCACGTCGGTGAGTGAGAGACCAAAGAAAGGGGTAGCGCGCTGCAGCGTTTCACGCCACGGCAAGGCCTCCGCTTCCTGCGGCTGTGCCAAAAAGTGTCCGCGCTGAAGTAACAGAAGCCCCGTCGCCAACGCGGTGGCCTGCGCGCCTACCGTCACCCACAGAACCGCGGCCACGCCCATCCCCATCCACAGCACAACGGCCGCGCCCACAAGCAGCACCACATTGGAGAGTGCTTCGGCGACAAGAATGCGCTCCATACGCTCGCTAGCCTCAAAGATCGAGGCAACCGCCGAGAAGAGTGCATAGAGGGGCAGTGACACACCGCCAATGATCAGCAGCGCACGGTCGCCGCCCGGCGGTGCCAGCAGCGCGATCGCCGCCAACGCTGCCCAGCCGAGCAGCGCAATCATCACCTGAATTGTGAGTACGCGCATGAACCAGGCGCGGCGCAGGTGGGGTCGCCCGCTTACTTCGCGCACAAGCAGTCCAGGCAAGCCCGCCTCGGCAACCACTTGCGCCACGTTGAGCCATGCCAGCGTGACCGCATAGGCCCCCAGCGCGACCAACCCCAGCCGACGCGCTATCAGTACCTGCACCAGGAAGGCAGCGCCTATACGCCAGAAGTTGCCCGCCGCCAGCGCGCTGGTATTCATGATGACGCGCCGGCCGGTTGAGCCGGAAGATGGGCGCGCTGTCTTCATGCCACGGGGCCCACGCGCCCTGTGAGCAGGAAACGGCGCAGGTTGCTCCACTGATAAAGACGGTGGCGCGTGGCAAAGAGCGCCAGCGCCGCCAGCCCGCCCGCCTCCCAGCCCCACAACTCGGGGCGGCGTGTGAAGGCGTACCAGTAGGCCAGGCCGATTTGCTCCTGCTCCGAACCGCGCTTGCCCCACACATGGAAGCGCCAGCCGCGTAGCGGCCAGTAGAAGGTGTTGGGGTAATGCCAGAGACGGTCGAGCAGCGCGTGGCCGACGAAGGCCACTGCGTAGACGGCGTGCTGCGGCGCGCGCACAAGCGTGTAGAGGGCCACTGCGACGAAGGCGATGAGTGTGTGGGCAAAGAGAACCGCCGACTTGTAGCGGCGGTAGAAGTAGGCGGCGGCCAGGGGCTTGTCAATCAGGTCGGGCCCCATGGCGGCCAGCGCAACGAGACGGTAATCGACTTCAGGTGCCACCTCAAGGCGCTCCTGCGCCAGGCTCAGCGCCAGCCAGGTGTAGGCAACGTGCGATGGTGGCAGCATGCGCTTACGCCCCGCGCTCTTCACGCTGATAGGGCAGCCCCAACGCCGCCGGTGCGCCAATACGCCGCCGCATAGAGCGGCTTGCCGTGAGCACCAGCACGATGACGGTGAAGAGATAGGGCAGCATCTTGAGGAAATAGCCAAGCGCAGGGTTCGCCTGGAAGTAGGGCACAGTCTGTATGTCCAGCGGCAGGCGGTTGATCGCCCCAAAGAGATACGCCCCTGCCATCGCGCGCAGCGGATCCCACTGTGCAAAGATGACCATGCCCACGGCAATCCAGCCAATGCCGCCGGTCATCCCCTCGAGCCAGAGCGGCGTGACCGCAAGGCTGAGCGAAGCGCCTGCGACGCCGGCGAACATGCCCCCCAGCACCACATAGAAGTAACGCTGGCGTGCCACGTTGATGCCCTGGACGTCGGCCGCAGCGGGGTATTCGCCAATCGCGCGCAATTCCATGCCTGGCCGCGTGCGATAGATGTAGAACCACGCCAGTGGCGCGAGGATGAAGCCGATGTAGACGATCACATTGTGCTGAAAGAGAATCGGCCCAATCACTGGTATGGACGCCAGCCCCGGGATGCTGAAACTGGGCAGCCGCGCCACGTCGCGCACCTGCACGAGCGGGGCGCCCAGAACGGCGCTTAACCCTGTGCCCAGAAAAGTGAGCGCAAGTCCGCTCACCACCTGGTCAGCGCGCAGCGAGACGGTGACGATTGCGTGGAGCAGCGCCATGAGCCCGCCCACCAGCAAAGCGGCCAGCAGCCCCAGCCAGGCGCTGCCCGTGGCAAAGGCAACGCCATAGCCCGTCATCGCGCCCATGAGCATCATCCCCTCGACGCCCAAGTTGAGCACACCCGCGCGTTCGGTGAAGATTTCGCCCACTGTGGCAAAGAGCAGCACCGTGCCCGTGCGCACGCCTGCCGCCAAGAGTGTTACAAAGAATGCAAGGTCCATACCTTATCCCAAAATAGCCGGTGATGCGGGTTGACGTGTCAAAATCAGAGGAGGGCGCCTTTGTCAATGATCAATGATCAATGATCATTGATCATTGACAACTGACAAATACAGGCAGTATCTGGCTATGCCGTGACTGCCACGCGCTCCAGCCGGAAGCGATAGTTGAGCAGCATTTCGCCGCCCACCACCACAAAGAGGATGACCCCCTGGAGCATGTTGGCCACGCCGGCCGGCTGAATGGCGTCACCACCCACCAGCAGGCCGCCGAATAGGTATGCCACTGGAATGATAGCCAGCGGGTTGAGCTTGGCCAGCCACGCAATGATGATGGCTGTGAAGCCGTAGCCGGGCGAGAAGCGCTCCTGCAGGCGGTGCACCACGCCGGCAACTTCAATCATTCCTGCCAGCCCGGCAAAGCCGCCGCTCATCATCATGACGACAATGATGTTGCGCCTGAGGTTGATGCCGGCATAGCGCGCGGCGCGGTTGTTGTCGCCGATCACGGAAATCTCGAAGCCCCATTTGCTGCTGCGCAACAGAATCCACATCACAATAGCCAGCACAATCGCCACAAAAATGCCGAAGTGGGCGGTGATGCCGCGCATGGCGGGGAATTGAGCGGCAAAGTCGGTGAATCGGGGCATCCACGCGGCCTTGGGGAAGGTGGCAGTCATGCCAAAACCGCGCTCGCTCCACGGGCCGTAGACCCAGTAGTTGTTCCACAGCACCGCGACATAGGTGAGCATGAGCGTGGTGATGATTTCGTTGACGTTGAGTCGCGCCTTGAGTATGCCGGGAATGAAGCCCCAGAACGCGCCCCCAATGAAGCCGGCAATCCCCATCGCCACCAGCATCACCCAAGTGGGCGAGTCGCTGGGCAACACGTACAGAGCAACGCCCGTGGCCATGAAGGCGCCGATGAAGAATTGTCCCTCGGCGCCCACGTTGAAGAGGCGCATGCGCAGCGCCAGTGCGACGCCCAAGCCAATCACAATTAGCGGCACGGCCTTGATGGTCGTATCGGACCAGCCATAGGCGCTGCCAAAGGCGATGGAGAACATCTGCTGGTAGACGTACCACGGGTCGGCCCCGGCCAGGCGCAGCAGCAACGCGCCCACAAGCAGCGCCGCGCCGACCAGAATGAAAGGCGAGGCGTACTTGAGCCAGGTGGGCTGCTCCATGCGCTGCTCGAAGCGCAGGCGGGTGTGTGTGGTCGTCGTTTGGGGCATGGGTGCAAGCGGGCTATGTGTGGTCATGCGTGGGTGGCTGCGCTGCGGGCATCGACGGGCGTATGCGCGGAATCCGCTGCGTGGCCCGCCATCATCAGGCCGATTGCCTCGCGGTCGGCCTCTGCGGCTGCAAATTCGCCCATGATGCGCCCTTCGTAGAGGACGGCAACGCGGTCGGAGATGGCGAAGATTTCGTCAAGGTCCTCGGAGATGAGCAGAATGGCAGCGCCGTCGTTGCGTTCGTCGAGCAGGATATTGCGCACGGCTTCGGTGGCGCCGATGTCAAGGCCGCGCGTGGGATAGGCGGCAACGAGCACGCGCGGGCGCCTGGAAATTTCGCGCGCCAGAATCACTTTCTGCAGATTGCCGCCGCTCAACTTGCGGACGGGCGTGGCGGTGGAAGGGGCGGAGATGTTGAAGCGCTCAATCAGCCCCGCCGCAATCGAGCGCATGGCCTTGCGCTTGACGAACATGCCCTCGCCCACAGGCTCCTCGCGGTAGGATTTGATGGCGGTGTTCTCGGCCAGCGAGAGGTTGGGTGCAGAGCCGGTGGTGCTGCGGTCCTCGGGCACATAGGCAACCCCTGCCTGAATCATGACAATGGGGGCGGCGTTGGTCACCGTCTTGCCGCAGACTTCGATCGCGCCGTTCGTGAGCGGGCGCAAGCCGCAGATGACCTCGGCCAATTCGCGCTGGCCGTTGCCCGCGACGCCGGCAATCCCCACAATTTCGCATGAGTGCACGTTGAGCGAGAGCTTGCGCAATGCGGGGAGGTACTTGTTGTCAAGCGCCTCCACGGCGTGCAGGGCAAGCCGCAATTCGCCGGGCGCACGCACGGGCTTCTCCAGGCGGAAGAGCACCTCGCGCCCTACCATAAGGCTGGCTAGCTGTGCCTTGTTGACATCCCTGGCAAAGACCGTTTCCGCGACAGCGCCGGCGCGCAGCACAGTGATGCGGTCGGCGATGGAGAGCACCTCGTCCAGCTTGTGGCTGATGAAGATGACGGTCTTGCCCTGCGCCACCATGCTGCGGAGGGTGGCAAAGAGCCCCTGCGTTTCCTGCGGGGTGAGCACGGCCGTGGGCTCGTCCAGAATCAGCACCTGCGCGCCATGGTAGAGGATTTTGATGATTTCGACGCGCTGCTGCTCGCCCACCGAAAGCTGCCAAATCCGGGCGTTCGGGTCCACGGGCATGCCGTACTGTGCACCGATGCGGGTGACGTCGGCGGCCATCTGCTTGAAGTCGAGCACGAAAGGGGTTTCACGCACGCCCAGAAAGATGTTTTCGGCCACACTTTGCACCGGCACAAGCATGAAGTGCTGGTGCACCATGCCCACGCCCGCGGCGATGGCGTCGCGTGGCGAGTTGAAGTCAACCCTGTCGCCCTGAATCCAGATTGTGCCTTCGCTTGGTTTGTAGAGACCGGCGAGGACATTCATGAGCGTGGATTTGCCCGCGCCGTTTTCGCCCAGCAGCGCGTGGATTTCGCCGCGCTTGACGGTGAAGTCCACATGGTTGTTGGCAACCACGCCGGGGAAACGCTTGGTGATGCCGCGCATTTCAACGG
>CAYJNV010000048.1:0-5119 GCA_964370975.1 uncultured Caldilineaceae bacterium
GTCCAGTCCAGGGTCGCCGTACCAGCCCACCACGTAGCCGTGATTGTAGCGCTCTACAATTGGGAAGCCGCCCAGGTAGGCGGTGCGGAAGACGGTGGTGCTGATTTGGCAAACGCCGCCGCCCACACCCACGGCTGTGCGGTCGCCCCAAATGACGAGCGAATCCTCGAAGCCGTTGGCAGCGCTGACATCCTCCACAATCTTGTTGAAACTGAAGATGCCGTCGGGCGGGATGACGACGCCGTCGAACTTCTCGGCGGCGACTTCGATGTTGGCCATGCGGTCGGCGCTGCTGCCTGCAAAGTAAGTGGAACTCGAGGCGACCATTTCGCGAATGCCCATTTCGGCAACGCGCCGGCTGTCGACGTCAGGCACGACTTCGGTCATGACAAGCGGGGCTTGCGTCGCGCCTGAGCCGACGGCCTGCTGCACCGACGCGACGGTCCCGTCCACATCCAGTTTGCGCCCAACCAGGCTCTCCTGGATGATCGTGACGCCGCCCGTGGCGGAATTGAAGCGCAGGCGCGCATCGCGCGCGGGCATGTCAACCTGCGTGGCCATTTGCCCCAGCCATGCGCGCAGGCGCACGTCATCCAGCCGCACGGGGTTAACGGCCACGATCATGGACGAGAGCAGCGCCGGGTCCAACGCAAGCTCGACATCGGTGACATCGCTCCGCAGGATGAAGGGTGCGGAGAAGAGGGGCGCGTCCTTGGGCTTGACGCGCGGGCCTGCCATTGGGTCGGGCGCCTTCTCATCAACCACCAGCGCGACGTTGAGAGGCTGTCCTGCCGGCGCGCGGTCAAGTGCGGTTGTCAGCGCGGCGAGCGATGCCGCTTCATTGACGGTGAGGGCGGGCTCGGCGCGCGTGGCGATAACGCCTACCTGGCTGGCCGCCCTGCCGGCAGTGTTGACGCCTGTGGCCACGCCCGCGATTGCCTGCTCAAGCAACTCGGTGCTGTAGATGCGGCGCGGCGTAACGCGTGCGCCGTTGAGGAGCGCACTTGCCTGCGCCACAACGCGCTCGCCCAGGGTGCCCGTGCGACCTACGACAAAGGCCTGATTGACGGCGTCGAGCAGGTCCACACGTGCGCGCACCTCCAGTGGGTCAATCGCAAAGCGTTGGCTGCCGTAGACGAGATTGACGGGCGGCAGCGGGTAGGCGCCGAGTTCCTTCTGCAAGCGGGCGTGCGCCAGCGTGCGTGAGAGGCCGCCCACCGGCACGCCTGCCACCGAGACGCCACTGTAGACGCGATCGGTGTGCCAGAGTGCGTAGAGTGGGACAGTGGTGAGCGCCGCCAGCACCGCCAGCAGGAGCATCATCGCCACATAGTCGAGTGCGTTACGGTGCAGGCCGCGCGCGGCGGGCTGCTGGGGCATGGGTGCGCCTGGGCGGGCGTGGCGAGGCATCGGTGTAAGCGCCATGGGTTACCTCAAGGGAACAAGAACAGGTGGAGCGATGGGGCACAGGACTTCGTCGCTAGTGCGCCAGTTGGGGGCCAATATACCAGAAAGGGACCAAAAGGTTCAACATGAAGAGAAGCAGGAAAGGCATGGCCCAGGAGACGAAGCGCGCACCCTGCATGACACGCGGCATGACGCCGCGTGCGGCAAGCGGCCCAAAGCGTGCCTCGATGCGCCGCCAGGGGTAGGGATAACCGGTGCCCACAAGCAGCAGTGGCTGCAAGAGGAGGAAGAGCGCGAAGGCGCAGGCAATCAGCAGCGTCCACTTGTTGAAGGGACCGCCCGGCCGCGAGATGAAGTAGCCCAGCAGGAGCGACCCTGCCAGCACCGCGGCAATCAACCCCGTAATGGCGCCCTGGAGCGGGTGCAGCACCTCGCGCCAGCCCAGCGCCACCACTGTGCCAATGGCAAGCATGCCCCAGAAGAAGTAGCGCCCCTGATGTTGCACGAACTTGAGGTTGTACCAGACAAAACTGAGCACCACAGCCACCAGCAGCAGGCCCAGGATGACAATCACCGTCGTCTGGAAGTGGTCCATGTCGGTGTCGGGCGGGCCGGAGATGAGGCGCATGCTGGCCCAGAGCAGCCCCAGGAAGAGCACGCCTGCAAAGAAGAGTGCGGCGACGTAGATGGATTCACCCATGGCCACGCCCATCCAGCCGAAGACGCCCCAGAATGAGCGGAAGGTAAGGCTGAAGGCGCGCTCGAAGTAGTCGAGCGAGCCATTCGCGGCAATCCATGCCTGGGTTGTGGGCTGCCCGGCCACCACCTGATCATGCCAGCGCAGCCCCAGGAAGTCCCAGCGGCCGTAGAGCGCAACGTTGCGCGCCCAGAGCGGCAAGGCCAGCAGCAGCGCGGGGGCGACCATCTGCAGGCTCAATCGTATGCCGGCGCCCAGGGCAGCCCAGGTGCGGCGGTCATGCCATACCGTCCACAGGATTACGCCGGCGAACATTGGCAACACTGCGTAGGCGTAGATCTTGGTGAGCATGCCCAGGCCCAGGAGCGCGCCCAGCAGCAGGAGATGGCGCCGGTCATGGTGGGCTGTTGCGCTGGGTGTCAGCAGCCGCCAGGGATTGGGCGCAATCGAGCCACCGGCGTAATAGGGGCGCATCCAGCGGAAGAGCACGAGCGCCGAGCCCATCATCAGCATCTCGGCCATGACGTCGTTGTTGAGCGCGGCCGTCACTGCCACATGCATGGGCAGCAGCGCCGCAAAGGCCGTTGCCCCCAGCGTGATGAGGGGCTTGTTGGGAAAGACCGTTTCGAGGCTGAGGTAAAGGAGAATGAGCGAAACGAGGCCGAGGAAGACGTTGTAGAAGCGCAAAGCGCGCAGGTTGTCGCCACTTGCCCAACTGACGGCAGCCGCCGTCAGATAGTAGAGCGGCGGCTGGTAGGCTTCGTAGCGCAGGGACTCAATCCCGCGGCTGGGGTCAAAGCGGGTGGCCAGCAGACGCGCCAGCGTCTGCTGGTTGTAGTCGCCCAATTTGAGTGTGGGCAGCGTGCCGGTGCGGGCAATATGGGTGATGAAGTTGTAGTGTGCGGGCTCATCGGGCGCCTGCCATGCAGGCGTAACGACCGCATAAAGCGACGCGCAGAGCAGGTACGCGGCCAGAATCACCAGCAGCCAGCGGCGCGGGCGCTGGACGTAGAGCAGGTCAAAGCCCGAGGCCAGGGCGGGCCGGGCCGCGTTGCGCGGCGCCATCGCGCGCATACGCGGCGTCTGCGCCGGCGCGTCAGTCTGTTGCACCAGGTTCAACTTCCTCGCCCGTCCACTTGGCCAACATGGCGTCATCGAGCTTCGTGAAGAGCGCAGCGGGCTCGCGCAGCGCTTGGCCCGCAGGCAGCACGCCCGCTTCCCAGACGCCACCGGCGCCCGTGCCATCATAGCGCAACACGAGGTGGCTGCCGCGTGCGTCCTCGACAACCTGGGTGTACTGTTTGCCAAAGAGAGGCGCGTCGTAACCGAGCATGGCATGCACCTTCTCGGCGCTGTGGGGCAGGATCGGCGCCCACATGAGGTTGAGCCAGTCAATTGCCTGAAGCGCGACATAGACGGCGCGCGCTGCGCCGTCGGGGTCCGTAGCAATGGCCTTCCAGGGCGCGTGATCGTTGAGATACTGGTTCACGCGCTGGCTCAGGCGACGCGTTTCCAGCAGCGCGGCCTTGAGCTTGACGGCGTCATAGAGGGCGCCTACGCTGGCAAAGCCCGCCTTGATCTCCTCGAGAAAGGCCACATCGTCAGCGCCTAGTTCGCCGGGGTCTGGCACCTGGCCGTCAAAGCGCTTCCAGGCGAAGCCCAGCATGCGGTTGACGAGGTTGCCCCAGTTGGCCACAAGCTCATTGTTGACGCGGTCCATGAAGTCCTGCCAGGTGAATTCAACGTCGGCGGTCTCGGGCGCAAGCGCCGTCAACACATAGCGCACGGCGTCGGGCTGGAAGTCCTCCAGTATCGAGTTGAAGCCGATGACGTTGCCGCGGCTGGTGCTGAATTTTGACGCGCCCAGGTTCAAATACTCGTTGGCGGGTACGTCCCAGGGCAGATTCAAGTGGGTGGCCCCGGCGTTGTAGCCCATCAGCATCCCCGGCCAGATGATGGTGTGGAAGACGATGTTGTCCTTGCCGATGAAGTTGTAGATGTGGGCCGATGGATTGACGTCGGCGTCCCACCACATGCGCCATGCCTCGGCGTCACCGGCAATTTGGGCCCATTCCACGGCCGCGCTCAGATAGCCGATGACGGCGTCGTACCAAACATAGATGCGCTTGTCGGGGAAGTCGCCCATAGGGATGGTGACGCCCCAATCGAGGTCGCGCGTAATGGGCCGCCCGCGCAATTCACGAAGTTCAAGCTGGCCGCGCGTCGAGTTGAGCACATGGGGCCGCCAGTGCTCCTTGCCGGTGGCAATCCACTCGAGCAAGGGGCCATTCATCTTTGCCATGTCAAGGAAGAAGTGCTCGGTGGCGCGCACCTCCAGGTCGGTGCTGCCCGTAATCTTGGAGCGCGGGTTGATCAGTTCGAGCGCGTCGTAGAGGCGACCGCAGTTGTCGCACTGGTCGCCGCGTGCGCCCTCGAAGCCGCAATGGGGGCAGATGCCTTCCACGTAGCGGTCGGCCAGAAAGCGCCCTGCGATGGGGTCAAAGAGCTGCTTCTGCTCATCCTTGTAGATGTAGCCGGTTTCATAGTGGCGCAGAAACATCTGTTGCGTCACGTCCCAGTGGTTCTGCGTGTCGGTGTGCGTGTACAGGTCAAAGGTGAGGCCCATGTCGAGGCAGCCCTGCACGAAGAGACCGTGGTATTTCTCCACGACAGCCGCGGGGGTAATGCCCTCGGCTTCGGCTTTGAGCATGATGGGTGTGCCGTGCGTGTCGGAGCCGCTGACCATGAGCACGTCGTTGCCGATAAGGCGCTGGTAGCGCGCGAAGATGTCGGGCGGAAGGTAAGCGCCCGCAATCTGGCCGATATGCTTTTCGCCGTTGACATACGGCCACGCGACACCCACAAGAATCTTTTGCTTCGGCATAGGTCCCACAATCATTGATGATTGAGAATTGAAGATAGAAGACTGGCCCGACGCAACCAGCGTATCGTAGCGGCGGCTAATGAATGTTGCCGAAATGGTTCGGCATGCGGCGCCAGCTGCAACCTCACCCC
>CAYJNV010000048.1:5129-20013 GCA_964370975.1 uncultured Caldilineaceae bacterium
ACGGCCACGCGACACCCACAAGAATCTTTTGCTTCGGCATAGGTCCCACGATCATTGATTACTGAAGAGTGCGAATTTTGGAGTGGCCGGTGCAGGGAGAAAGCGCCGCAATGCAAAAACCTGGCTGTTGCGACATCTTTACGTGTAATCCTTGTTCGCCCAAATGCCCAGCAGCGAAACCAGCCCGTAGAGCAGCAGGAAGAAGACGAGCGCGCCGGTCATGCAGAGCAGTGCGAGCAACGCGCCGCCCGCGCCGTAGAAATACCAAATCAACGGCCCGCCCACGAGGTAGAGGATGACAAAGAACCCCACCACCAGCCGCACCTCCTGGCTGCGAGCAAAGCGGCGGGCGTCAAAACCAGTGCGGCGGCTCATGCGCCCATTATAGCCAGAGCGCAACGGCATCGCCAACCCGCGGGCAACACCAAAGCGCGCACCCTGCAGCACAGGCTGCCGGATGCGCCCCCGCCCTATGCTATACTGGCCGCGTAGCACAAAGGGCCTGCACCAGCAGGCCAGAGCAAAGCACAACCGATTGAGACATCTCCCGTGAAGGCATTCCGCATCATGGGCCGCACGTTAAAGGCGGCCTACGAAGACCTCTTCCTCATTGTAGGCGTCAGCCTCGTGTGGTGGGCAGGCGCTGTACTCATTGTGACCGCAGCGCCCGCAACGCGTGGCCTGCAGGCCGTCGCCAACCGCCTTGCCAACTATCGCCGCTCCTCGATGGACGTTTTCTGGGAAGAGGCGCGCACGCGCATGGGCGCGAGTTGGGCGCTTACGGCGCTGATGCTCTTCGTATTTGCCATGATCCCGGTCAACATCTGGTTCTACTCGTCCGGGGGCGCGGTGGGCTGGCGGCTGATCGTGGTGGTGCTGTGGGTGTGGGCGCTGGTCATCTATCTGATGGTGAGCCAGTATCTCTTCCCGCTGCTCTGCCAGCAGGACGAGCCAAGCGTTGGCCTGGCGGTACGCAACGCCGTCCTGCTGGCCATGCGCTCGCCTCTCTACAGCCTGATGGGCGTGCTCTTTCAGTTGGTGATCATCACGCTCTGTTTCACGCTCGTCGCGCCTGTGATCTTTCTGCTTCCCGGCCTGATGGCGCTCGCCAACAATTTCTTCCTGACGGGCTTGCTGCAGGAGATGGGGTTGGCTGACCCGCCCCCCGTGGTGGAGGCGAAGCGAAGATGAACGGGAGTGCTTCCTCTGCGCTGCAGGTGCCGCCTGATGCGCGGCTGTTGCGCGTGGCCGAAATGCAGGCGCTCGAACGCGCCGCCGACGCCGCCGGCCACAGCTACGCCGCGATGATGGAGCAGGCCGGTGCGGCGGTGGCGCGCGAAATTCTGCAACGCCACGCGCCTCTGTTGCCCCGTCCGCTGGTGCTTGTGGGCCCCGGCAATAACGGCGGTGACGGCCTTGTATGTGCACGCCACCTGCTGGAGGCGGGCGCTCGGCCGCGCATCTACCTTTGGAAGCGCAACCCGGCGCAAGATGATGGAAGGCTTCTCGCCCGCCTGGTGGATGCCCACGCGGAGGTCGCCCGGGTTGAGGAAGACCCGCTCCTCGCGCAACTCGATGGCTGGCTGGAAGAAGCCGACGTGTTGGTGGATGCGCTGCTGGGCACAGGCGCCAACCGCTCGATTGGCGATGATCTGGCCGCGCTGCTTGACCACTGCCGGGGCGCGCTTGACACGCTGCCCTACCTGCGCGTCTGCGCCGTGGATTGCCCCAGCGGCCTGGACTGCGACGCGGGCGCAATTGACGCGCACGCGCTGCCTGCGGACTACACCGTGACCTTCGCCGCCGCCAAGTGGGGCCACTACCGCTTCCCTGGTGCGGCGGCTTGCGGCGCCATCGCGGTGGCGAAAATCGGCATTGACCCGGCGCTCTATCCCCCACCGCGCGTCTTCCTGCTCAACGCAGAGATGCTCTCGCCGCTGCTGCCGGTGCGCGGCAACGTCAGCCACAAAGGCTCATTCGGCAAGGTGCTGGGCGCGGTGGGCAGCGTCCCCTTTGCGGGTGCGGCTGCACTGAGCCTGGGCGCAGCCGCACGCGTGGGCGCGGGTCTTGTTTCAGGCGCCGTCACACGCGCGACATGGAGCGTCGTTGCCCCGCAGTTGCACGAAGCGACGTGGCTCATCCTGCCCACTGACAGCGAGCACGCAGAGGAACGGGGCACGCTGAGCAGTGATGGCGTAGAGATATTGGGCGGCGCGACCCCGGACTATGACGCACTGCTGCTTGGCTGCGGCATCACCTTTACGGACGCATCCGTCGCGTTTGTGGAGGCGCTGCTGGCAAAAGTGGACATGCCGCCCACGCTGATTGACGCCGATGGCCTCAATTGCCTGACGCAGATTGATGACTGGGCGCAGCATCTGCCCGACCAGTGCGTGCTCACGCCGCATCCCGCCGAATTTGCGCGCCTGCTCGACTTGCCGCTGGCCGACGTGCAGGCGCGGCGCTGGGAGCTTGCTTTGGAGGCGGCTACTCGCTGGCAGGTCGTGGTGCTCGTTAAGGGACCCTATACGGTGATTGCCCACCCGGACGGCCGCCTGGCGATTCTGCCGGTGGCCACGCCCGCGCTTGCCACCGCCGGCACGGGTGATGTGCTCGCGGGAGCAATCACCGGGCTGATGGCGCAGGGGGTTGACGCGTTTGGGGCGGCCTGCCTGGGCGCATGGCTGCACGGCGCGGCCGGGCTGCTTTGCGAGGAAGAGATTGGGCGGGCGGGTGTTGTCGCGGGCGACGTGCTGGCGCGGCTGCCGGCAGCGCTGCGCGCGCTGGCCGCACGCGCGCCGCGCACGCGCTATTGAAACTAACGGCGCGCGGTCGTGTTGTACTCATTTAGCGAACGAATAATGCACGTACGCAGAAACAGCGGCAACGGCGGAATTGGCAGGAACGGGCTCTGCATCTTGAATCCTTTCCTAACAGTCGCTTCTGCATAGAGGCTGCTGTGGTTCTTTTGCGACTACAAACCCCACGAATCAGGGCGGTGAGCATGAATATTGCGTTGGATGTGATGGGTGGCGATCATGCGCCCCACGAGGTTGTGCTGGGGGCTATCGCTGCTGCACGCGACTATGGCGTCACTGTCTCCATGGTGGGCAAGCCCGATGTCATTCGCAAGGAGCTTGCCAAGCACAAGACAGACGGCCTGCGCCTGCCCATTGTGCCCGCCAGCGAAGTGATTGAAATGGACGACAAGCCCGCCAACGCCGTGCGCTCCAAGCCCGACAACTCGATGTCGGTGGGCTGCAAGCTGGTGCGCGCCGGCGAGGCGCATGCCTTTGTAACAGCGGGCAACACGGGTGGCGCGCTGGCTGCGGGCATCCTGCACGTGGGGCGCGTCAAGGGTGTGATGCGCCCGGCGCTGATCACGCCTGTTCCCACCATGGCAGGCTTCTGCGTCGTGCTGGATGTGGGCGCCAACGCCGACTGCCGGGCCGAATACTTCCCCCAGTTTGCCATTATGGGTACGCTCTACGCACGAGAGGTCTTCGGTATTGCCAACCCGAGTGTGCGGCTGCTGAGCAACGGCGAGGAAGAGGGCAAGGGCAATCAGTTGATGATAAACGCCGCGCACATGCTTGTCGATACACCAGGCATCAATTTTCTGGGCAATGTGGAGAGCAAGGACGTCTTCAAGGGCACAGTCGACGTGGTGGTGACCGACGGCTTTACCGGCAACATTTTCCTCAAGACGGCGGAGTCGGCGTCGCGCTTGCTGCAGGATGTGATGAGCGAGGAGATACGCCGCCGCCTCAACAGCATGGCGGGCGGGCTGCTCATCAGGGGCGCTCTCAAGCGCGTGAAGGCGCGCATGGATGACAGCGAGTACGGCGGCGCTGTGTTGCTGGGTCTTTCGGGCATCGTGGTGGTGGCGCACGGCAAAAGCAAGGCCAACGCCATTCGCAACGCCATTCGCGTGGCCAAACAGGGTGTGGAGAGTGACGTGCCGGGCAAGATTGAGGCCGCGATTGCACAGGACAAGGTGCACGCGCCGCTTACGGTTGCTGCGGCTTAAGCAGTATGTAGCCGCATGTAGTTGAAGGAGATCAGTTGTGAAGCGAATTCGCAACGCCAAGGCAAAATGGAAGGCAGCACTTCCCGAAGAGACGGCCTTCTGGGACAGTTATATCGCCTCGCACGGTGAGGCATGGGGCGGCGACTTCACCGAGAGGATGGACCCTGCGTTTCCGCTGCAACCCTATCTGCTCGAACTGATCAGCCTTCCCAAAGGGGCGACTGTACGCATCCTCGACGTCGGCGCAGGGCCGCTCACGTATGTCGGTAAGGTCTCCTCAGACTGGCCAATTGACCTCGTGGCTGTCGACCCGCTTGCCGATGCGTACGATCAGCTCCTGCACACGCATGGGGTTGAGCCGCCTGTGCGCACACGGCGCGGCGCTGCCGAAAAACTCAGTGCGCTCTTCGCAGAGAACACCTTCGACATAGTAACCGCGCGTAACGCGCTCGACCATTGCGTGAACCCCATCAAGGCAATTCTGGAGATGATCGCAGTCTGCAAGCCGGGTGGCGTGGTCACTCTGCACCACGCAATCAACGAGGCCGAACGGCAGGGTCATTTTGGCTTGCACCAGTGGAACTTCTATGCCAAAGAGGGGGATTTCTTCATTTCGGGTGGTCGACGTCGTGTCAACATGACACGCCGTCTGGCCGACTGCGCAACTGTGCGCAACGAGACCTTTGGTGAGGAGTGGATAAACACGGTGATGGTCAAGAAGGCGGAGAGACGCGGACCGTTCGCCAAGGGGCTGGGCGCGCGGTTGCGCGCGATTTGGTCACGCGGGTAGCGCGTGCGCGGGCACGAGGATGATGGGCAGGCGGGTGCGCTCCATCACCTGCGGCGCGACGCTGCCCGACCAGAAGGCATCCATGTGTGATTTGGGATGCGTCGCCATGACGACGATGTTGGCGGCGCGTTCCTCCGCCTCCAGTGCGATCATGCTCACCGGCTCGCCCCTCTTGACACTGGCGGTGACGGGCAGATCGGCCAGGGCATCGCCCTTCACCAGATCGGCCAGATAGGCGGCGGCGCTCTCCTGCGAAATGTCGAGCGCGGCGCGTGTGGTCGCGGGCAGTAGGCGCGCGGTCACGGAGCCTTTTAGAGGCAGCGTACCCAGCGTCGGGATGACCACCAGCAGGTCCAGCGCCGCGCCGCAGGCGCGTGCGACCTCGGCCGCAGCCTGCAGCCCCGCCTCGTGTTCGGGATCGCCATCCAGCGGCACGAGAATGCGTGCGCACGCGTAGGCTGGGGCTCGCTGCCGGGCGTCATCAGCGGTGGGGTGCACGACCATGATTGGGATGTGCCTCTGTGCAATCACCCGCTGGGCGATGGTGCCAATGAGCCAGCGGCGCAGGCTGCTGCGGCCATGCGTGCAGAGAACGATCAAGTCCACGCCAAACTCGTCGGCATGCTCAGCAATGCTGCGCGCCACGTCGTCTTCGGGGTTGGGGTGGGCATGCAACTCTACGGTCGCGCTGGTGGAAAGAGCGGCTGTCAACCCTTGCAGGTAGGTGTAGGCATTCTCCAGTGAAGTGAGGTGCGGCTCGCCGTGGATCTCCTCGGGCGGATCATGCTCCATGACATGCAGCAGGGTGACGCGCGCACCAAGCGCCTGCGCCAGGTAGAGCGCGGGCAGCAACGCCGACTCGGCCATACGCGAGCCGTCCAGCGGGACGAGCAGGTGCTTGAACACGGTCTAGCCTCCCAGCACCAGTTGGTAGATGAGGTAGAGGTTGAGCACCACAATCAGCCCGGCCACCAGTGAGGCGGCGACGGTTGTGGAGCGCCGATTGACGAGATTCCCCATAATATCACGCCGCCGCGTGAAGAGCACGAGGGGAATTACGGCAAAGGGCAGGCCAAAGCTCAGGAGCACCTGGCTCCAGATCAGCGTCCACGTAGGGTCAAAGCCCAGCCAGATGACAATCAGCGAGGGCGCCATGGTGACGGAGCGACGCACCCAGGGTGGAATGTGATAGTGCAGGAAGCCCTGCATGACAACCTGCCCGGCCATGGTGCCCACAGTTGCCGAAGAGAGCCCCGCTGCCAGCAGCGAGATGGCGAAAATGGTGCTCGCGGCGGAGCCCAGCAGCGGCTCCAGCGTCTTGTGTGCCGACTCTATGCTCGCAATGTCGGTCAAACCTTTGTCGAAGAAGGTGGAAGCAGCCATAATGAGCATGGCCATGTTGATGAAGCTGGCCAGTCCCATGGCAACGAGCACGTCGATGATTTCAAAGCGGTAAAGGCGCTGCTTGTGCAAATCATCCTTGACGGTGATGCGATTCTGCATGAGCGCAGAGTGGAGAAAGATGGCGTGCGGCATGACGGTTGCGCCCAGAATGCCTGCGGCCAGCACAATGCTCTGGGGGCCGGCGAACTGCGGCACGACTGAGTGAAAGAGCACAAGGCCCCAGTCCGGCTTGTCGAGGATGGTTTCGGCGACGTAGGCAATGGCGACCACGGCGACCAATACCGTGATGACGATTTCAATCATGCGGAAACCGTAGCGCTGCATGGCCAGAATCACAAAGGTGATGATGGCGGTAAGCAGGCCGGCCAGCCAGAGGGGTATGCCGAAGAGCAAGTTGAAGCCTAGCGCCGCACCCAGGAACTCGGCCAGGTCAGTCGCCATGACGGCGATTTCCATAACGACCCACATGAACCAGGTGAGCGGGCGCGGGTAGCGCAAGCGGCACTGTTCGGCCAGGTTGAGCCCCGTGGCAATGCCAAGCTTGGCCGAGAGCGCCTGGATGAGCATGGCCATGAGGTTGCTGGCGACGATGACCCAGAGCAGCATGTAGCCGTAGGAGGCGCCCGCCTGGATGTTTGTGGCGAAGTTGCCGGGATCCATGTAGGCAACGCTGGCAATGAAAGCGGGGCCGAGGAAAGGAAGCAGGCGCGCAAACCAGTTGCGGTTGCTTTCGCCGCCCAGAACGGCGGTTGCGGCGGCGACGGTGCCCTGGTCGGCGCGGGTTTCCTGTGGGGGTGGCAAGTATGCGCTCATGGCTCTCAACTGGGGCGTGAGGGTGATGAATGGTCAACCGCCCGGCGATATGTTGTTTTAGGCTAACTTATTTGTTGTGCTCTGTGGTCGTGCATGTTAATCTCTCATATTGATACGTCCGATCTATGCATTCGTCAAGTTCGCAGCGCCCGCTTCTTGATCGCGCGTTACCATTCTCTTGTTCATCGTGATTTTTCGCGTTTCTCCACATTGCGTCACATTGTCTGGGCGGCAAGACGGCCCGCAGCCACTCAATCAGAGGTTCAAGATCGCAAATGAAGGTATTCCGCAACACCTCGCAAATTCGCAAGCGCGACAAGCTGGGCCGCCGCCTGAGCACCGCCGGCCTAATCATTCTGTTCATCGGCCTGCTGGCCAGTTTTGTACCCACCAGGTATCCGCCCGGCTCGGAGCCGGCGAGTGCGCTGGCACAGTTCCTCGTGCGCAATTGGGCGCTGGTCAGCTTTGCGGCGCTGCCGCTGGGCTTTCTGGCAGCCAGCCTGGGCAGCTACTTCATCACCCGCTATGCACGGCGGCGCTGGCCCGGCTCGGCCACGCCGGGCCGACCCGACGAAGCTTTTGAGCGTAGCCTCAAGGGGCTGGATGACCGCTTTTCGCTCTTCATCTTCAGCTTGCCCGTGGCCTACGCACTGGTCACGCCTTCGCAAATCATCACCTTCGCGATGCGCAGCGACAAGGGTGCAATTCGCGTGCAAGGCAACAAGTGGCGCGAGGGCTGGGGCCTCGGGCGCATCCTGACGCTCTTTGCGCGTGAGGGTGTGGGCCATCCCCCCAGCGACCTGGCTGACCAGGAGAAGAAACTGCGCGCGTATTTGGCGCAGGCGCCTGCCCACGAGAACGGGGCGGATTACGCCGATGTGCCGATTGAGGGCGCGGTGGTGTTGCTCAACGCCGAGACGCAGCTTGAACTCGCCGGTGAGCCGTCGGTGCCCGTGCTGCGCGCCGACCAGTTGAAGGAGTATGTGCGCAAGCGCGTCAAGGATGTGAGACCCACGCCATTGGTCAAGGCTGCGGCCGAATACATGGGCACGCACAACAGCGCCACCGAAACCTCCGTGGCGACGATAGCCAAGGTCAAGGGCGTCTCCAGCGTTTAGCCGCGAAACCGAACTACGACACAGAGGTCACAGAGGTAACAGAGAAGCACAGAGAACAGCAACTGCAAGATTGCCCACGGAACTGGCGCAGTTCTGCAGTTGCTGTTCTCTGTGCTTCTCTGTTGCCTCTGTGACCTCTGTGACCTCTGTGTCGTAGTTCGGTTTCGCGCTACTTAAAGCCCAGCCGCCGCTCCTTCATGCTTGTGAAGCGGTTGCGCCCAATGATGAGATGGTCGAGCAGATCAATGTTGAAGAGCGCGCCAGCCTGGACGGCGGCTTCGGTCAGGCTGATGTCCTCGGGGCTGGGTGAGGGGTCGCCGCTGGGGTGATTGTGGATGAGGATAATGGACGCGGCGTTGGCGCGCACCGGCTCGCGGAAGATTTCGCCCACCCGCACCATGGCCATGTTCAGGCTGCCGACGTAGAGCCGGATAATCTTGAGGACGTAGTTCTTGGTGTCGAGCAGCACCACGCGCAATTCCTCCTGCTCGAGCAGCCCCATCTCCATCATCACCAGATTGGCCACTTCAAGCGGGCTGCTGATGCGTGTGCGATCTTCGGGGGTGGCCAGGTGCATACGGCGGCCCAACTCGAGCGCGGCCTTGATCTGCGTGGCCTTGGCCTCGCCCATCCCGTGCGCGCGGCAAAGCTCCTCAACCGTGGCGCGCGCCAGGCCGGCCAGGCCGCCAAACTGTGCCAGCAGCCGGTTGGCCATGGCGATGGCATTCTCGCCCTGACCGCCTACGCGCAGGATGATGGCCAGCAATTCCCCTGGGCTGAGCGCGCTTGGCCCCTCGGCCATAAGGCGCTCGCGCGGGCGCGCCTCGCTGGGCAGTTCGCGGATGGTGGGGATGTAGTGGGTGCGTTCCATGGGGGAATTCCCGGGCGGGATGGATGACGGAGGATTGACGAGTGACGATTGATGCGTGCGCTGTTGGCGCGGCTTCGCGGTTGCAGGGCTCGCTGCGCGGCGTGTTATACTGCGCGCAGCCAACGCGGCCATTATACAACGCACCGGCCTCTGGTCGGCAGCCCATTTCCCAGCCATGAAAACCCGTTTCTACGAGCGCACGGCCTATCGTCTTTCCGATAGCAGCGTGCCCGCCTGCTTTGTGCAATTGGACGAGCACTTTGACAAGGCGCTGGGCATGTTGATGCCGCGCGGCGCGTCGACGCATGTGATGGTGCTCGCCGCCGAGAGCATTTGCGCGCGCATGGCCGAGGTAGAGATGTACGCCTTCCTGATTGAAGATGCGCGCCGCCGCCACCGCATGGACACCGAGGGCGACCTGAAGGCGGCCGTCCTGACACGTGCCTTCTTCATAGGCTATCTGGGCGCAGCGCGAGCGGTGCTCGACGCCTGCGCCAATGCATTGGCGCTTGTGCACGAGCTGGGGCTGGGCCGCGAGGAGCGCACTTTCCTATCGCCGCTCTTCTGGCAGGTGCTGGTGGAACACGAGCCCAACGTTCACCGGCGCTACCACACCATGCGCATCTTCTTCAACGAGATCTTTCGCTGGTGCGCCGAGACGACCGATCGCGTGGCCCCGCTCGAACTGGTCTATGTGACCTTTGGCCAGTTCTCCACACGCGATTCGCACATGAAGGTGCTGGATGAGCCAATGGCCGACATGAACACCCTAGCCTACAGCAACCGCACCTATAACTGGACCGACCCGCTGCAGCTGCATGACCGCTGGAAGGGCCAGTTTTTGCAGCTTTGCGAGCGGCTGTGCAGCGAAATTGAGCTGGCAACGCCCATTCGCGAGTGAAGCCGCCGTACACAAACGTCCATGGCTCATGCTGTGTTGCGCCGATGAGCCATGGACATCCGTGTACCGTCGCTTTTACGCGCAACGCCATTTTGGCCTGTTGTGATGCACGCGATAGAATTTTCACATGGCTAACGCAGATTCTTCACACAACCAAAAATCGCTGACGCCTGCGCACGAGGATTACCTCAAAGCGATTTACCTGCTTGCGTCGCAGGGCGTTGAGGTGCACAACTCGGCGCTGGCGCACCATTTGGATGTGTCGCCCGCCTCGACCACCAACATGGTAAAGCGCTTGGCCGAGCTGGAAATGGTGCGCTACGAGCCCTACCAGGAGATTGCGCTCACCGAGGCCGGGACGCGCGTCGCGCTTGAGGTGCTGCGCCATCACCGCCTTCTTGAACTCTACCTGCACAAGAAGCTTAGCCTGCCGTGGGATCAGGTGCACGCTGAAGCGGAGCGCCTTGAGCATTTCATCAGCGAAACGCTGGAGGATGCCATTGCGGCCGCGCTGGACGACCCCACCATTGACCCCCACGGGGACCCCATTCCCACCAAGGATGGCCGCGTGGAAGCCGTGGCCGGGCAGCCGCTGACTATGGCCGATGTGAACGTGCCCTCGCGCCTTGTGCGCGTGCTGATGCAGGACCCCGAGCGCCTCACCTATCTGGCCAGCCTGGGGCTGACGCCCGGTGCAACCGTGACATTACGCAAGCGCGCGCCCTTTGCCGGGCCGCTGCTTGTGGACGTAGCAGGCGAACACCATGCGCTTGCGCACGAAATGGCCGAGGTGCTGATTGTGACGCCCGCTTGAACGTGGCCTGTGGCACCAGGGTTCAAAGAGGCAGAGAATACGCAAGGAAGCGGAAAAATTGCCTTTGCGTCGCAAGTCGGCATTCAATTCGGATAGCGAGAACGCTATTTGTGGAGAAATCATGGCTTTAGGGATTGGCATTGTGGGGCTGCCCAATGTGGGCAAGAGCACGACCTTTAACGCACTCACCGAGGCGCAAAATGCGCAGGTGGCAAACTACCCTTTCTGCACCATCGAGCCGAACAAGGCCGTTGTGCCCGTGCCCGATGTACGCATCGACAAGCTCGCCGCGCTCGTCGATCCCGAGCGCACGGTGAATGCAACCGTTGAGTTTGTGGACATCGCCGGGCTGGTGAAGGGCGCGAGCCAGGGTGAGGGGCTGGGCAACCAGTTCCTGGCCAACATACGCGAAACGGCGGCGATTGTGCATGTGGTGCGCTGCTTTGACGACCCCAACGTGATTCACGTTACGGCGCAACCCAGCCCGCGCGACGACATCGAGGTGATCAACCTCGAGCTGATCCTGGCCGACCTGCAGCAGCTCGAGCGCAAGGTTGACCGGCTGACGCGCGAGGTGAAAGGCGACCGCAAGCTGCAGCCGCTTTATGAGATGGCGCTGGAGTTGAAGGAATTGCTCGAGACGGGCATGCCCGTGCTGGCGCATCCCAATCGCGAGAGCGACTCCTATGAGGCGCTGAACAGGGAGCTGCGTTTTCTGACCGGCAAGAAGGTCATTTACGCCGCCAACGTGGACGAAGATGCGCTGGCCGAGGACAACGACTATGTACGCACTGTGCGCGCGGTGGCCGCCGAGCAGGGCGCCGAGGTCGTCAAGATCTGCGCCAAGCTCGAAGAGGAGATGGTGGGCATGACGGATGCCGAGCGCCACGAGTTTTTGGCCTCCCTGGGCGTGGCCGAAAGTGGCCTTGAACAGGTCATCCACCTGGGCTACAAGGCGCTGGGGCTGATTACCTTCTTCACCGCCGGTCCCAAGGAGGTGCGCGCATGGACAGTGCGCAAGGGCGCCAAGGCGCCGCAGGCCGCGGGCGTCATCCACACCGACTTTGAGCGCGGCTTCATCCGCGCCGAAGTGATTGCCTACGAGGCCTATGTTCGCCTTGGCACGGAGGCCGCCGCGCGCCAGACGGGCGAACTGCGCATTGAAGGCAAGGAGTACGTTGTCCAGGACGGTGACGTGATGCACTTCAGGTTCAACGTGTAGGTCACGCCTGGCATGACATAGAGTTGTATCTGCGTCGGCCACAAGCCGGCGCAGATACAACCCACATTTTTCGGGTTGACCGCGCACGCGCTTTCGGCTAGCATGTAGCCAACTTCCGTAGTCTTCCATCTCCTCTCCACCTGACACTAGCGGCTCTCTGCACCGGGCAGAACCCTCACCACAATCGGGATTGTTTTCGCGCAGGCTGATACGCCCCAAAAGACAGGTTGCCTATGAACACTGTGGCCATGATCCTTGCCGGCGGAGAAGGCACACGCCTGACTGTTCTCTCTGAAGAGCGCGCCAAGCCCGCTGTCCCTTTCGCCGGGAAGTTCCGCATTATCGATTTCACACTCAGCAACTGTGTCAACTCCAACATCTTTACCGTGGGCGTGCTCACCCAATACCGCCCCCACAGCCTCAACGATCACATCGGCATCGGCAAGCCATGGGACCTGGACCGCTACCGCGGCGGCGTGCGCCTGCTCCAGCCCTTCCAGGGGCGCAAGGGGCAGCAGTGGTACGCCGGCACCGCCGATGCGATTTACCAGAATCTCAGCTTCCTCAAGGAAAACAAGGCCGATCTTGCGCTCATCCTCTCCGGTGACCACATCTACAAGATGGATTACCGGCGCATGATCGACTACCACGTGCAGCAGGGGGCGGACCTTACCATTGCAGTGATGCCCGTGCCGCTTGAGGAGACCGACCGCTTCGGCATCATGGAGGTGGACGCCGAGCAGCGCATCACAGAATTCTTTGAGAAGCCCAAGGCGCGCGACAAGGGCAACCTGGCCTCCATGGGCATCTATGTCTTCGACATGGCTGTGCTTGACAAACGATTGAGCGAAGGGCGCCCCTCCAATCCGCGCAATGACTTCGGCAAGGATGTCATCCCCGCCATGCTGACTGCGGGCGACAAGATCATGGCCTACCAGTTTGAGGATTACTGGGTGGATGTGGGCACCATCGATTCGTACTGGGCCACCAGCCTGGAATTGCTGAGCCCGAAGCCCGCACTCGATCTCTACACAGACAAATGGCCAATGCACACCCGCTCGGAAGAGCGCCCGCCCGCCAAACTCGGCCCGCAGGCGCGCGTCATCGGCAGCATGGTCTCCAATGGCTGCGTGGTGCGCGGGCAGGTGATCAACAGCGTGCTGAGCCCGGGCGTCTATGTGGGGCCGGGTGCGCAGGTGAAGGACAGCGTGGTGATGAATGACACCTGGATTGGCGCCGGCGCCATGCTTGACAAGGTGGTGGTGGACAAGCAGGTGTTCGTGGGCATGGGCGCCGTGTTGGGAACCGGCGACGAGACCATCAAGAATGAGCAGATGCCCGACCGCCTCTTTGCGGGGATTACGGTGGTGGGCAAGAATGCCATCATCCCCGACCGCGCCCACATTGGCCGCAACGTGCTGATCAACTCCGACCGCGAGGCCGACGATTTTCCCGATGACGGCGTTGTGGCAGACGGCAAGACGATTTAGCGCGCCAACCAGATCATTGCAGCGAGTGACGAGGTAATCATGGCAAATGTCTTTGCACTCATTATGGCGGGCGGCTCAAGCGAGAACCTGAGCGTACTCACCGAGGTGCGCGCCGAACCCGCGGTTCCCTTCGCCGGCAAGTTCCGGCTGATTGACTTTCCGCTGAGCAATTGCGTCAATAGCGACATGTATGATGTGGCTGTGCTGACCCAATACAGGCCGCGCAGCCTCAACGATCACATCGGCATCGGCAAGCCGTGGGATCTGGACCGCGCCGCCGGTGGCGTGCGCCTGCTCCAGCCCTACCGCGGCGGCCGCTATGGCGACTGGCAACTTGGCACCGCCGACGCCGTGCGCCGCAACATGGACTTTGTCGAGGGGCGCGACGGAGAGCACGCGCTCATCCTTGCAGGCGACCATGTCTACCTCATGGATTACCGCCCCATGCTGCGCCAGCACGTGCAGACCAACGCCGACATTACCATTGCCGTGCGCCATGTCAACCTGCACGAGGCGCACCGCTTTGGCATCGTGACGATGGACAGTGATGACCGGGTGGTGGAGTTCCGCGAGAAGCCCAAGCGCGCGCGTGACAATCTCGCCTCGATGGGCATCTACGTCTTCCGCAAGGAAGTGCTGATGGATGTATTGCAGGACGAGAAACTGATGGACTTCGGGCGCGACGTATTGCCTGTGATGGTGCGAGGGGCGCACCGGTGCTATGGCTACACCTTTCCGGGCTTCTGGGCGGATGTGGGCAATGTGCAGGCCTACTGGGAGGCCAATATCGGTCTGCTTGCCGAGAATCCCGCGCTGGATCTCTACGACCCCAAGTGGGTTGTGCATACCCGCAGCGAAGAGCGTGCGCCCTCGAAGTTTGGCGTTACCGCGCAGGCGGCGGGCAACCTCATCTCAAATGGCTGCCGCGTGGACGGCATTGTCGAGCGCAGCGTGCTCAGCCCCGGTGTGGTGATTGCCGAGGGCGCGATTGTGCGCGACAGCGTCATCCTCAACGACACAATCATTGAGGCCGGGTCTGTGGTGGACCGCTGCATTATCGACAAGGAAGTCATTGTGCGCCAAGGTGCGCGTGTGGGTGATGGTGACGAAAACACGCCCAACAAGAGTATGCCCGAAGTTCTCAACTCGGGGCTGACGCTGATTGGCAAGCGCGCGGTGGTGCCGGCTGGGGTTACGCTGGGGCGCAACGTGGTGGTGCATGGCGCTACGGACGAGAGCGCGTTTGGCAAGAAGAAGAAGATTGCCAGCGGCAGCGAAGTCGGTTCCTTCGCACGGTAACAAAGGAAAAGCGACACAGAGGTCACAGAGGGAACAGAGAATCACAGAGAAAAGCGAAAAGCAGAACTGCGTGGGCCCGTTTTTCCGTTCTGCTTTTCGCTTTTCTCTGTGATTCTCTGTTCCCTCTGTGAC
>CAYJNV010000049.1:0-19972 GCA_964370975.1 uncultured Caldilineaceae bacterium
ACGGCATAGGGCAGGAACCAGAGCGGGATCATGCCGGGGAAGTTGAAGGGTGTGATGGCGGCCACCACGCCCAGCGACTGACGGAACATGTGCTCGTCGATTCCGGGGGCAATGTCCTCGTTGTTCACCCCCTGCAGGAAGATGGGTGCGCCACAGGCCATCTCGACATTCTCGATGCCGCGGCGCATTTCACCTTCACTCTCTGCATACGTCTTGCCACACTCGTTTGTGATGGTGCGTGCCAAGGCGTCAAGATTCTGCTCAAGCAATGCCTTCAGGCGAAAGAGCGGCTGGATGCGCTCGCCGACAGGCGTCTCCTTCCAGCTCTTCCAGGCGGCGTGCGCATTCTCGACGGCCAGCGCCACGTCGCCGCCGGGTGAGAGGGGCACTTGCGTCATCACCTGCGCCGTTGCGGGATTGCGCACGTCAAGCAGCGTCGCGGCAGACGATGGCTGCCACGTGCCATTCACATAATTGAGAAGTCGGTCGTTTGATTTTGTCATGGGGTCACGTCTCTGATCTTGTGGTGAACGAAGCCCGGCCGGCAAGCGTTGGGTTTCGTCTGAGAATTGTGATGCTGGTCTACAGATCCGGATTAGGCACCATCACCTCACGAATCACGGCCGCAAGGTCGGCGCCGGCCTTGAGGAATTGGCGCAACGTGCGCGCCGTGGGGCCGTACGCATCAAACTCTGCAGGCGTCATGCCGTCTTCATCGTAGGCGCGGCGGAAGTCCGCAAACTTCGTGTACAGTTCATCGATGATGGCCGCGTCGACCGGTCGCGACATGCGTTCCTCGACAGGGACACCCGAGCCATTGAAGCGTTCCTGCCACTTGTATGGCGGAGAGATGACGACGTCGCCCCCCATGAATTCGCTCCAGTGCAGGCGGTTGCGCATGGCTGCCGAGAGCAGGCGCAGCCGGTAGCCCCGTTCCTGATAGAGAACGTACGCCTTCTTCATCGCAGCGACGCCTGCCCAGTCGTGCACCATCGGGTCAGCGGCAATGCCTTCCTTCTCGGCCACAACCCGGACCCAGTCATCGAGTCTTCCAACCATCATGGTGCATACCGGCCCCATATCGGCAATTGGCAGCCCTGCAACTTCGCGGCGCACCAGGCCCCGTTCGACGGCTTCGGCCACGGCAATCGCCTGCGGCACTGTGAAACTGACCGTCGCGTTGATGCTGACGCCTTGCGCCGTCGCCTCCTCAATGGCGACCATGCCCTGCGCCGTGGCCGGAATCTTGACGATGATGTTGGGCGCCAGGCCGTGGAACCGGAGCGCCTGCTTCACCATCGCCTCGGGGTCGCGAAAGTAACGCGGGTCGGTTTGGATCGAGAGGCGCCCGTTGCGTCCCTTTTCGCGCTCGAATACCGGCATGAGGAGTTCGGCAGCGGCAATTGACATCTCCTCCACCAGCCGCCACCCAACCTGATCCTCGGTGGCATGCGCCATTTCGCGCACCAATGCGGGGATGCGCTCCTTCCAGAGGTGCGCCTCTTTCTTCAACACTTCAAGCACAATGACGGGGTTACATGTAGCGCCCACTGTACCATTCGTCTCGATTGACGGGCCGAGTTCCGAGAGCGCGCAACTGTCGTTCCAGAGCGCAGTCGGCATGGTGCGCGTCATGTGGTGAAGCGATGTCTCGCTCACCAGCGTAGCAGTGGTGATAGTCATGAGATCTCCTGTGGCACACTGTTCGTGCGAAAATGGCTGCCGCGCGCAGTTGCGGCAGGACAACGAATGACTGACTCATCAAAACGGCGGACCGAACCGCCACCTACCGCAGGGGCGAGGATGACTTCGGCGCCATCGGGTATTGCGCTTTCGAAGTCAACAAGCTGACCATTGATCGAGGCCACGTAGACCTCGCCGGGCACCGTGCCCAGCATAAGGATCAACTCTTCGATGGTCGTCCCCAGCGGGACCTCGCCCTGCCAAAGTCCTTGCGTTTGCGGCTGCGAAAGCCGCCGCAGGGACCCAAAGAGCCGCACGCGCACATGCACGGGGCTAAGCTCGCTGCGGCTGCAGGTGTTCGGCAAGTTCCGCCCAAACCCAGCCGACGCCCAACTCCTCGAGTTTGGCCTGCGTCGGCAGCCCATCCCTATCCCAGCCCATCATGCCGTAATAGAGCAGGAGCGCAGCGTCGAACTGTGCGCGGTCGATGGAGTGACCCTGAAGCGCGCCCCCGCGCATTGGCTCAAAAAAGCGTTCAGGCAACGTATCATCCGCAGTGCTGAAGCCGTGCAGATAGTTGAAGGCACGCGCCATGGTCACACCCCGTTCGCCCGCCTTGAGCAGTTCGAAGAGGCTGGAACGCCATCCGGTGATCGCTTGCACCGATTCGACCAACTGGTTGAGGCTGATCGCGCGGAACTCAGGCACGGTCGTGAAGATGCACCAGTCGATCACGTCGTGAAGTCCCCAGATGTATTGCAGGTAGACGAAGAGACGCACCTTGGCGCCGCTCAAGTCCTCGGCAGGCACAGGCTCCGTAATTCCTAATGGGCTCAGGTCCTCCAGATCAACCCAGTTGGCGTCGGTGGTGTACGTGCCGGGCCGGGTGAACCATGGGTCATGGGCGGCCTGCAGGTGGTCTGCGCCGGTGGGCGATACTGCATAGCCCAGGCCAACACCCCATTTGCCGCGTGGCTCGTGGTTGGCAAGTTCCTGACCCTTTACCTGCATCGCGTATTGTTCGCTGCCGCGGCCGACGATGCGCGCAGCGCCGCGGCTGCCCTCGGCAAGCAGTTCGCCCACACCCTCGCGCCGCGCAATCAGGTCAAGCAAGTGAATGTAGGTTTCGGGGTCGTTCCAACGAAGTGGGATGCCGCCTGTGTCTGCTTCTGTCAGCAGGCCGCGCTCGAAGCACTCGACGGCCCACGACAGCGTGGCCCCCGACGAGATGGTGTCAAGCCCCAGTGCGTTGCAGCGCTCGTTGGCCATGGCAACGGCGGCAATGTTATCGACACCCAGGTTCGACCCGTGCAGCCCAATGGTTTCATACTCGGGCCCGCCGTATGTGCGGGTGACCTTGAAGCGACCATCGCCGCCCTCGACCGAACGCTTGCAGGAGACCACACACGCATAGCAGGTTTCAGTTTCACCGTTGAGCAGGTCGCGCATCGTCTCGCCCGAGATGCCTTCGGCGCCGTCGAACGACCCATCCTGGAAGTTGTAGGTGGGGAGGATTCCCGCCACACTGACAGGCACAATGCCCTTGGCAGTGCCCAATTCATGGTGGACGCTGATGGCCGGGTGGCCCTTGGTGCTGCGCGAGAACCAGGTCGCTACGCGGCGCAGCGCCTCGGGGTCGGCAAGTTTGAGTTTGCGCTGCGTACCGCGCACGACAATCGCGCGCAGATTCTTGCTGCCCATAACGGCGCCCAGCCCACCGCGCCCGTGGAAGTTGCGCAGGTCGGCCGTGATGTTGGCGTAACGCACCCCATTTTCGCCTGCCGGGCCAATCTGCAGAATGCGCACTTTCTCGCCGTGGCGCGTGTGAAGGGCCTCCTGTACGGTGGCCGTCTCCTGGCCCTGGAATTCGTCCGCAGGCAGAAGTTGGACGTTCTCATCCTCGATCAGGAGATAGAGCGGACGCGCCGCGCGCCCTTCAACGATGATTCCGTCATAGCCGGCAAACTTGAGTTCAGCCCCCCACCAGCCGCCGCACTGTGAATCAGCCAGACCCCCCGTGAGCGGCGAAAGCGCCGCTGCCGTGTGGCGTCCCTGCCCGGCAATGGGGGCGCCGGTGGCAATTGAAGTCATAAAGACCAGACGGTTTTCCGGCCCCAGCGGGTCAGCGCCGGGCGGCACCTCACGGATCAGGTAATGGAGAGCCAGGTTGCGCCCGCCCATATAGAGGCGGAAGAGTCGTGCGGGCACTTCCTCGGTTTGCACGCGCTCGACGCTCAGGTCTACCCGCAAGATCCGGCCCCAAAAACCTGGATGTTCCTGCTGCATGGTCGTTCTCTCCTCTGTCATTCCCAGAGTTGTGCGGGCACGCCCACAAGCCGGCAAAAAGCCTTCAGTTCCTCGACGTAGTCGCCCGAAACCATATGGATATGGTTCGAGCCGAACTGTTGGACGAATTCCAGCCCGGCCGAGGATTCGACAAACGCCTGGGGAAAGGCGCTCGTCGTGCGGGCCAGGTCCTCGCGCGAACCCTGCACCGTGCGGCCGGCCACAATCGCCATCCAGTACTCGCCATTGCGGCGGCAGAGGCGTGCCAGAGTGACAGTTTGCGCTGCGACAACTGCCGGCGCCGCCCCCCCGCCGCCGCGCCCAAAGACATGCGGCACAAGGCGCACGCCGCCCAACCCGTCCGGATCCTCGGGTGTGGCATAAAAGGCGGATGGCATTGCCCCGCAATTGGCCAGCGTCCACAGCCCCTTGTGTACGTTGAGCCAGCGCACGTCGAGCAGCGCTACAGGATGCCCGCCAGACAGCAAGTGGAGTATCTGCATCGTAAGCGCGCCGTCGGCATCGGACTCGCAGGCGTGAACAACCGGCGCCTTTGTGCCCGAACTGTCGATTGCGCCGTTGACAAGCATATGGGCCATACACTGGCAGACGTAGCCATCGCTCAGTTCGGGCTGGCACTTCACGCCTACGAAGTCGAGCCCCTTGTCGGCAATCAGGCGGCGCGTGGCCATATAGGATGCCACCTGCTTGCGCAACTTGCCGGGTGTAAAGGTCTCGTTATGCTCGACGGCGCTCACGCGCCCGGTGAGCCAGGCAGACTCATGGTCGACAGCCTCACTGGGCAACGACTCGGCTACATCAACAATCTCCGTCTGGTCAAAGTGCTGAATGTCGACGCCAAAGAGCCGCTGCCACTGCGCCGGATCTGCAGTCGCGGTGACGATGCCCAGGCTGCGCCCGCCAAAGAGACCGAGCGTTTGGCCGCGCAGGGTGGCGCAGGCGCCGGCCGCACGCAGGAAGGCAAAGAGCGGGCGGCGCGATTCCGGCGTGCCTTCATCCAGCACGCGCAGATGCGCGCAGCCGACCTGGTCCAGCGCGCCGCCGGCGCCTAAAATACCAACGAGACTCGATGTCTCCGGGGAGAGGTTGCCAAGCAGCAAGGTCGGCAGCGGCAGGTGGTTGTGCAATTTGACGGTAAGCACAGGGTCGGCCCAAACGGGCAGGTGGACGATCAGCGCCTGCGCGCCAAAGGCCCGCACCTCCTGTGCAAAGGTCGCCACCTGTTCGGGCGACCGCAGCACCGACGATTCTAGCAGGGTGAAACTCTGGCGCAGCCAGGCCAGTTGCTCGATGCCGGCGTCCACAAGCGGCTTGCGGCGGGCATAGAAGTCGTCGCGGGTGTCGCCCAACGTGGCAACTGCCACCTTGATTGCCTGTTGCGCACCTTTCTGCGCCTGCGGTTCCATCATCAATTGGGCATTCATGCAGGCCACCTATTTCGCTTTCCGACTGCTGTTCAACAGTACCGCGACGAGTATGACAAGACCCTTGATGGCCGGCTGCAGATTCGGCGGCACGCCCAGCAAGTTCATGATGTTGTTGAGCACGCCCAGGATGATGACGCCCAGGAGCACGCCCACCGTGGTTCCCACACCGCCCGAGAGGCTGGCGCCGCCGATGGAGACTGCGGCGATTGAGTCCAGCACGATCCAGCGGGCCGCCTGCGGGTCGCCCAACCCCACGCGCGAGACAAAGAGCAGCCCGCCGACCGCTGCCAGCAGCGCCGCAAGCACATAGACCGCAACACCCACCACATTGACCGGAATCCCGGAGAGAAACGCGGCGCGCCGGTTTCCGCCCACGGCATAGATGAAGTGGCCGTAACTTGTACGCAGATAGAGGGCAATTACCCCCATAATCAGGAGCGCGAAGATGACCAGGTTGGGAACACCTGCCACGGTTCCCGCATAGAAATCGGATGTGAAGCTCGAAATCTCGGCGCCACCAAAGCCGGTGTAAACGGTGCCGCCTTCGCTGACCACCATGGCTAGCGATGCCACAATCTGCGACATGGCCAGAGTGACGACGAACGAGGGCAGCCGCAACAAGGTGACAAGCGAGCCGTTGGCCAGCCCAATCAGCGCAGCGGTGGCCATCGAACCGGCCAGCGCAGGCGCCAGGCCGTAGTCCTGCAGCACGACGAAGACGACGCTGCTCATGGCCAGGGTGGCGCCCACACTGAGGTCGATGCCACCGGTAAGGATGACCAGCAGTTGTCCCATGGCCACCACCAGCAGCATCGCGTTCTGCTGGCCGAGGTTGACGACATTTCCCATCTGCAGGAAGACACCGTCGGAGAGGATAGCGGCGAGCGCGACCAGGCCGATCAGAACGATCAGGATGCGGAGAACGCCCCGCGTTTCGAAGGTGATGCGGCTACGCTGCGGGCGAGCCGGCTCCAGGCTTTGCGCCACTTGCATGTTGAATGGCTCCTCGTGCGCCCTGCCCGCCTATGCGACGGACCTGGCTCAGTGCGACGGCAAGCAGAATCAGAATGCCTTTGATGGTGCCCTGCCAGTAGGGCGAGATGCCGGCAAGGTTGAGCATGCTGTTGATGACGCCAAAGATTAGTACGCCGGCCACGGTGCCGCCCACCGTACCAATGCCGCCGAAGAGACTGCCGCCGCCAACCACCACGGCGGCAATGCTTTCCAGTTCGTAACCGACGCCGCCGATGGGCGAGCCCGAACTGAGTCGGGATGCCCACAAGACGCCAGCAATTCCCGTGAGGAATCCGGACATCGTATAGACGAAGAGCCTTACGGCGCGCACGTTGATGCCGCTGAGGCGGGCGCTTTCGGCGCTGCCCCCCACCGCATAGACTGCGCGCCCCATGCGCCGCTGCGTTAGAAAGTAGTGCAGCAAGAGCGCGAACGCCACCCAAATCAGGAAGGAGACCGGCACGCCGGCAATGCGCGCCCGTCCCAGCGAAAAGAACACAGGGTCCGAGATGGAGACAGGCTGGCCGTTGGAGACAAGAAGTGCCAGCCCGCGTGCAATCCCCGTCATCCCCAACGTGGCAATAAAGGCGGGGATCGGCGTCCAGGCCACGGCAAGACCGTTCACCAAGCCCAGGAGCGTAGATGCTGCGATGCCGCCCGCGACGGCGACAGGCATGGGCAGCCCGGCATTGGTCATCAGCACCGCCGTGACGACAGAAGTTAGCGCCACCAGCGACCCCTGCGACAAGTCAATCCCCTCAGTCAGGATCACAAGCAATTGGCCCAGCGCAAGCAGGCCGATGATCGAGTACTGATAGCCGATGGCCCACATATTCATCTTGTCGCCAAAGTTGGGCAAAGTCACCCAGCCCACGACGAAGAGGAGGGCGAGCACGACCGGAGCGGTATTGCGCCCGGCCCAGCGCAGGGCGCGTGTGGCAAAGCCGGTGTCGTTCATGACAGTGCCCCTTCCACGCCCAGGGCCATGGCCAGAACCTGTTCCTCGGTCGCCATGCCGCCAGGCAATTCGCCCACGATGCGCCCCTCGGCCATGACAAGAATGCGGTCCGACTGAGTCAACACCTCCGTCATGTCGGACGAAATCATGATCACCGCTTTGCGCTCCTGCTTGAGCCCTCGAATGATGTCGTAAATCTCCGAACGAGCGCCCACGTCCACGCCACGCGTCGGCTCGTCAAGGATGAGCAGGTCGCACTGCGCGGCGAGCCACTTGCCAAGCACCACCTTCTGCTGGTTGCCGCCGCTGAGAAAACAGACCTGCAAAACCGGATTGGGTGGGCGCAGTTGCAGCGAGGCGACAAGCTCATTCACGCGTGCACTGATGCGCCGCCATGGCGTCAGACCGAAGCGGCTGAGCGCCTGCACGACGCTGAATCCCATGTTGTCGGCCACGGAGCGGATCGTTACCAACCCATCGACCTTGCGGTCTTCGGGCACCATGCCGATGCCCAGCGCCAGCGCGCTGCGCGGCGAGTGGATGTGTTGCAGCACATTGCGCAGGTAGAGCCGGCCGGCATGCACCGGCGATGCGCCGACGATCATGCGCGCAAGCTCGGATCTGCCAGCCCCCACCAGCCCCGAGATGCCAATCACCTCGCCTTCATGGACGGCGAAACTGACCTCATGCACCACATCGCCCACGGTGCCATGCTGCGTATACCCTTCCACGCGCAACAGTTCGATGCCCTGCGCTTGTGCGTCGCTGCGCGCAAACTCAATATCACGGCCTACCATTGCGCGCACCATTTCACCCTTGGTCAACGCATCCCGGCAATCGGTGCGCACCACCTGCCCGTCGCGCAACACCGTCACACGGTCGCCAATTTCGAAGATCTCGTCAAGATGATGAGAGATGTAGATAATGGCGATTCCCTGCGCCTGCAGCCGCCGGATCATGCGGAAAAGATTCTCGACTTCGGCGCCCGTGAACGAGGCAGTCGGCTCATCCAGGATGATGACCTTGCTGTTGAGCGAAAGCGCCTTGGCCACTGCGACCAGCTCCTGCTCGGCCACCTTGAGTTGGCCTACCGGCACAGACGCGTCAATCTCTGCACCGACCTCCTGGAGGTGGCGCGCGGCGTTGCTGCGCACGGCCGGCCAATCGATCGCGCCCGTTCGTGTGAGCGGCTCACAGCCGAGGGCGATGTTTTCAGCAGCGTTGAGCGTGGGGATCAGGTCAATTTCCTGGTAAATGGTATTGATACCATGCAGGCGCACCCAGGCGGGCGACGGGTCGTTCAGCGGCTCGCCCTGGTAGAGAATCGAGCCTGATGACCGCGTGTACGCGCCGGAGATGATCTTGATCAGCGTTGACTTGCCGGCGCCGTTTTCGCCCACAAGACAGTGGACTTCACCGGGGAAGATGTCCAACGAGACATCGCGCAGCACCTCGACGCCGGAGAAGGACTTGCTGATGTTGTGGAGTTGCAGGATTGGCGTGGTTGCAGTCACGAAGTGGCTCCGGGTAACTGGACTGGGGCGACGCGCGTGTGGGTGAACGATGCAGTTCGGAAGTACGTTGCGGTCTCTCCTGCGGGGGATGCGTCGGATACGGCGCACCCCCCGCAGCGGAATCAGTTACGCATCACAGTGCGTCGAGACGGACATTCAAGCCTAGAACTCGAGACCCGCGGCCTTGATGCCATCAAGGTAGGTCGCTGCAGTGTCGACGTCGCTGGCATCAAAGACCTTGATGTCAACCTGCTGCTGTGCGGGTACGGCCTCACCGTTGAGATAAGCCAGACAACTGCTAATCGCTGACTTGCCGAAGTAGGGCGGTGTCTGCGTTTCGCGGGCAATCTCGCCGGCAACCACGGCTTCGATGGCCTTGAAGTGGCCGCCCTCACCCAGGACGTGGCCAAGCAATTCGTCGCGTCCGGCCGCCTTGATGGCGTCGAGAGCGCCCATGGTCATGTCACTGTAGTCCGAGCGTACGATGTCGATCTCACCGGCCGGGAAGCGCTGCAGGAAGTCCTCCATGACCTTGAGACCGCCGTCCTTGGTAAAGCCGGCATCAGATGTGGCGACGACCTTGATGTTCGGGTAGTCGGCCATCACTTCGTCCCAGCCACTGTTGGCATCAATCACGGGGGATGCGCCGGCAAGACCTTGCACGTGGACGACATTGCCCTTCGGTTCGCCATACTTGGCGGTCAGCAGTTCAACGGCCTTCTCGGCCAGCAACTTGCCCGAGAGGACGTGGCTCTGCGTGATTTCGGTCACATACATGCCTTCGCCCGGCGTGGCGTCAATGGTGCGGTCGATAATGAAGAGCGGCACGCCGGCATCCGCGGCAAGCGCCACAACCGGCGCAGACGCCTTGGACTCGAGCGGGGAGACGATGAGGCAACTGGGCTTCTGTGCGAGCATATTCTCGACGTCTGCCAGTTGTTTGGACGGGTCCTGGTTGGCATCGGCACTGACCAGGCGGACGCCGGCAGCCTCTGCCTGGGCCTCCATATCCTTCTGATTGGTGACGCGCCAGGCATTGACGAGTTCGGCCTGGGAGTAGGCGACGAGGATGTCGGTGGCTGCGGCAGGGGCTGCGTCAGCTGCCGGTGCGGCATCGGCGGCCGGTGCAGCGGGTGCAGCCGGCGCAACACAACCGGTTGCGGAGAGAGCAAGGATAAGGATCAATCCGAGAGTTACGATCAGCTTGCGAGCGTTCATCTCCTGCTCCTTTGGAAGTATCTACCAACGTTGACTTGGAGTGGCTCCGTGCATGCCCGTGCATGCGGAGGTGAAACGGGGACGAATGGGCGAACCTGGCGAACGGCTGAGATCTGGATTTGGTGGATGAGCAGTCCTTTCTTCACGCACTCGGGCCGGGTTAGGTGACGGCGCCGTCAAGGCCGACGCCGGCAACGGTCTCGAGTCCGGTAATGGCTGTTGCGGTCATAGCGAAGTGAATTTGCCCATGCCCATCAATGTGGGCCTGGGTGCCATGGGTGCACGCTTCGGCGAAGCTGTTGGGGATGCTTGTCCAGGGTTCTAATGCGATACAGTAGGTGCGGTTCCACCATGGGTAGCCCGGCGCGCGCCCATAAACCAGCCAGAACCAGAGATAAGGCATGACTTCCGGTTGCCAGGCCAGACCAAAGCCCACGCGGCGCTCGGTATCGAGCAACGCGTACCACCCAGCCTCAAGCCGGCTTAGATAGAGAAGATCGGCATAGCCGGCATCGGGTGCTGCAACGTTACGCAGGTCAATCGATCTGCCGCCTGCGTCAATCATTGGCCACTCGGAGATGGCGCCCGGTGTGAAGATGCCGGACTCTGCGAACTGAGGCGTGTGCACCTGCACCTGGCCTGCGGGAATGAAGAGCCGCACCTTGTCGGAGAGAAAGGGCGCGCCGAAGGCGGGGTGATGACCCCACATGAATTCAAGCGCTTCGGGCGAAAGGTTTGTCAGTTCCTCCTGAATAAATAGGGAAGGGCATCCCAGAACGAGGCGCATGCGCCGGACGAGCCGGAGCGGTGTGCGAACACACTCGACCTCGAGTTCAACCTCGATTTCCTCTGCCGAATCCTTGACGATCCGGCACTCCCATCCCAGATTCGTCACCTCGCCATGCAGACCAATTTCGGCGCCACGATACGCGAAAGGCCCTCCACCGGGCAGGCACTCCTGCCAACCGCCGTGGTAGCCGTCGAGGAATGCTCCGGCAGCAGAGGCGCTGGTTGCGACCGTGCGTTGCGGGTCGCGCAAGCCAAGGGGCGACCGCCAGAGGAAATCGGTATCGGTGGGCTTGTGAAGAAACTGGAAGAGGTCCGCGCCCTTGTCGAGAAGGATGCCAATGCGCAGAAGGTCGTTTTCGAGGAAAAGCGCGCGCATGCCCTTGTAGACAAGGTCATCGGTGATTCTGCAACCGTAGTGACGATACGCAGCCATATGCAATGCTCGAGTTGTGGTAGCGCATGGAAGCCGCGCCGGTCGGGATCAGGAGGAGAGGGGAGCGGTTGACTTGCGCACGACCAACTCGACATCCAGCACCACAGACTGTGGATCACACTCTTCGCTCACCAGACACTTGATGAGCAATGATGCGGCGCGCGCACCCTTCTCGAATGCCGGCTGACGAATTGTTGTCAAGGGCGGCGAGCAGTATTGCGCCATGGGTACATCGTCAAAGCCGACGATGGAAATGTCCTGCGGCACACGCAGGTTGCTCTCCTCGATTGCCTTGATCGCACCGATGGCCATCATGTCATTGGCGAGGAAGACGGCGGTCGGTGGCGTCTTGTATGCAAGCAGCCGCTGCATGGCCTTGTAGCCATGCCACTCTGTCGAGCCATCGGCCTCATGAACCAAATCCTCGTTCAGCCTGAGCCCGTTCTCCTGGAGCGCGAGACGCACGCCATCCAGGCGGTCCTGGCTGGATGTCAATGAGGGTTTGCCCACATAGGCAATGCGGCGATGGCCGAGACGGACCAGGTGTCCACCTACCAGGGCGCCGCCAGCACGATTGTCGACGTCCACAAAGAGCATGTGCTCTTCCTGGGCCAGGCGCGAGGTTGAGACAAAGACCACGCCTGCAGCAGTCATCGAGTTGATAAGACCGTGGTGCAGGCTGCCTGGGCTCAGCACGATGAATCCGTCTACCTTCTTGCGGCGAAACGCTGCAACCGGATTCTCGCCATGGGCATAGGAGATGAGCAACGAGTACCCCGCCCGGTCGATCGTGGTCGAGATACCCCGCAAGACCTCTACAAAGAAGGGATTGAGGAAGATGTAGTCGGCCTCATGGGGGATGACCAGACCGATATTCTGGCTCTTCTGCGAGGAGATCGCCTTGGCAAACGCGTTGGGTTGGTAGTCGTGCTCCTCCATGAGCGAGAGGATGCGCTGGCGCGTCTGCGGATTGACATCGGGGCGGTTGTTCAGCACGCGCGAAACGGTCGTGCGCGAAACGCCGGCAATCTGGGCTATCTGGTCAATCGTGAGCGGGGACGCGAGCATGTAGCATCCTGAGCGTGCGGAGAGTCACGCACCGTACGAGCAAGGGCACTGTCGACCTGGATCACGCGATCAGAAGGTGTTGGAAGGGGTACCGGAATTGCTACCGGAAGCGATACCGGAACCACTTACGATAATATTCCGATCGCGGGAGTTTGTCAATCCCCAATTGTGAAGTCTGGCGCAATTCGGTGCGCTCAAACCCGATAGGAGGTCCGTGTACCAGACGGCACGCACGTTCTCGCGCACAAAATAGATGCCGCAATGGGATTCCCATTGCGGTATCTTTGTAGAGTTCTTCAGATGCGCCCATTGCCGAGTCTGTATATCCGCCGGCAAGCGGCTTGCTCCTGTGCACCGGCAGATCGGGAGATTGTCACTTCCTCACTCACCGCAAGGCGGCAACCCCGCTGGTTGTCGCTCAAGGCCGAACGCACAGTTGAGGATCAAGTGAAGTTGATCGTTTGAACTTGCTCACTTGCGTCGACCACAATCCGCTGCCCGTCGGGAAGCACGACGCTGCATGGAACGGGCAACGCCGGCAATTCAACGCGCACGCCTGACGCAGTTGCATCAACACGCACCATGAGCGCTTCCCCGTTGAACACGACAACAGCTTCGCTCGCGCCGGAAGGATAGACAAAGAGGGTTAACAAGGCGGGAGCCAGCGCGTTGCCTACGTCGGCGCCGAGTCCCATTTCATTGCCGAGGTTGAGCGGCAGGACCGCACCCGCGCGCACGAAGACCGGGATGGTATCAAGCGGCGCGTCGACCTCGATCCAGCAACCGCCCTGCTGTGACTCACCATTCCACAAGTCAAACCATCGACCCTGCGGCAGGTAGAGCCGACGTCGCGCCGCGCCGTCTTCCACCACGGGCGCGATCAGCAGATCGCGGCCAAGGCGGTATTGGTCGGCAATGTGCCACACCTGGGAATCGTCCGGGTTGTCGAGAAGCAGCGCGCGCAACATCGGCTCGCCGGTGGCGGCGCTGTGTGCGGCCTCGCGCACAAGGTAGGGCAACAGGTTCATGCGCAGGCAGGCGAAGCGCCGGAAGAGAGGGATCACGCGTGGATCGCCCGTGTGTGCCTGGATGTTCCACGGCGTGCGGTCCTTGCACGGCTCGTCGGGCGCACGGTATTCACTGTGGTACTGCATGATGGGGCAGAACGCTGCCATGGCCGCCGCGCGCAGGTAGAGTTCGGCCGCAGGGAGGGCCTCGCTGAAGCCGGCGATATCCCACCCCCAGAAGGGAACGCCGCTGAGGCCCGCGCTCAAGCCTGCCACAAGCGAACGTCGGAAGGCTTCCCACGTGGAGTTTTCGTCACCGGCCCAGTGCGCCGGGAAGGCGCCCACGCCCGTGTGGCCGGCGCGGCTGAAGGTCATGGCCTCCGCGCCGCGCCGTTGCTGGGCAAAGCGGTGGTAGGCGCCCACATAGAGCGTAGGAAACGCGTTGACGAGTTCATTGCCGCGACGTCCGTCGGATGCGACAATTTCGCGGCCTTGCAGGTGCTCGCCGCCATCGGTCTTGAAGCCGTCGATGGCCATTTCGTCGAGCAGATAGGCGCGCTTTTCCATCCACCATGCAGTGGCTGCGGCGCTGGTAAAGTCGGGGATGAGCGCGCTCTTGAACCAGAAAGCCGGGTTGCGGTAGGCGTCTCCGTTTTCCATGCGCAGAACGAAGTCATGCTCCAGGGCGTAGTGCGTATCGGCATCGTGTTGCGCATGCGCATCCTCGATGTGCTTGAGCGCCGGAATCTGCCACAGCACCAGGCGGATACCCAGCGCGTGCAACGCGTCCGTCACCCCTTTCGGGTCCGGCCATGGCCCGTCTGCGGGGAAGGTGAAGTTCGCCAACTGCAGGGGCTGCTCACCAGCCACGGGTGCGTACTGCGCACCGTTCCAGATGTAGAAGGTGGTTTCGTCGCTCCACGCCTCAATCACAAGCGCTGTCGCGGGAATGCCGTAGTGTTGCGTCTGCGCGACCTCGTGCTCGACGCGCGCCTGCGTATTCCACTCGTTGCTGCTCATCCACAGGCCAAATGCCCAGGCGGGCGGCGGCATGGCCGGGCGTCCGGTGAGCGCCGTGAGGGCCTGTACGCATAGCAGCGGGCTGCCCGCCATGAAGTCGACTGCGAGCACGCCAGTCGCGCCGACGTCGGCGCGACTGCGCCAGCGGTCCGGCACGGTGCGCCCAAAGTCGTAGGCAACCGGCGCCGACCCTTCCACCAGGCACGCGTAGCCGCGCGACGAACAGAAGAAGGGCACGGGCAGATAGGTGCGATCGCCCTGGTTCTTGTACTGCTCGTACACAACAACGCCCGGCGCGCGCCCGCGCTGGTCCAGCGCGTCAAAGCGTTCGCCCAGCCCCACAATGGCTTCGCCGTCCTCCAGGTCGCCGCTTAAGTCCACGGCCACTAACGCGCCGTCCGCCTCCTCAACCCAGCGCAGCCGCATGGGGATTACGGCGCTGTCGGTTGTCAGAGTGATGCGCCCGTTTGTTTCGACGGTGAGTGCGGCGCTGCCGGTCGCCCACTGGATAGGCTGGGTAGCAAGCGGGCCGGGCGCGGCCTCGCCACCCAGCGCGATCTGCACCCACGCATCGCCCGCTGCGCGCAGCGTAAGCGCCGGCCCCGCGCGGCCCTCTGCATCCAGCGCCACCACGGAGACGCCATCGGCGCGCTTGGTCATGGCACCAAAGCCGCTCAATATGCGCACGCGGCGCACGCCAAAGCGATACAGGGGCGACTCGGTACGTTCGCCCTCGCCCTCCGCGGTCATCCGGTATTCAACGCGGTCCCCGGCATCAAGCACGCCCAGTTCAACCAGCCAGCGGTCATAGTCCTGTTGCAGCGCGAGGGCGCGCCCATGGACGGGCGTTTGCGCAATGCCGTTGCGCGTCCAATCCAGCCGCACCGCCCGCGCGGCACCCCCCGGCTTGGTCAGGAAGCCGACAGAGACCATGTCGCCGCCCGAAGGGTCGCGCGGCGACCGTTCCTCGGCGCCTGCCAGGTAGGGGTGATCCGTGCCATGGGGAACATGAACGATCGTGAGCGGCAGACTCATAGGGGCTCGTCTCCAGCGGTGGCGTCAAGGACATCGTTGAGAATCAAGTACATTGCATGCGACCAAAGCAGCGGCTTGGCAACGGGGCCCCAGCGGTCAATCCAGGGTTGCACAAACGCGGCGTCAAGAGGGGCATCGCACACCTGCTCGGGCATGTCGCCGTGGGCATCGGCCTGCGCCGCAACCCACCCTTGCAGAGCCCGTGCCCGCCCATGGTCATTGTTGTCGGCATGCACCCAGCCTAGCCACGCCGTGAGAAGCAGCCACTCACCGCCGCCAAAGTAGGTGTCCTCGACATAGCGACGCACACCGCCGGAGAGCAAGTCACGTTCAATGCGCGCCAAGGTTGCACACGCAATTGCATCATCGGCGGGTAGCAGCCTGTAAGGAACAATCGCGCCCAATAGGTTTGCATCCACGAGTTCGCTGCCGACAAACTTGGCAAGCCGCCCGTCAATCACACAGTGGTCAAGCACAAAGGTGCGGATAGCCGCGGGCGTGCTATTGGCGAGGGCCGGGTCCAGTGTCGCGGCGGCGTGCAAACCGCCATAAATGGCGGACAATGTTGCCGTGTGAATCTTGTCGCCGAACTCTTCCCAGCAGTCATAGCAGGGTGTGTTCCAGAAGGCACGTAGGTAGGCCACAAGGCGCGTCACCTGCGGGCGCAACGCGGCGTAGAGGGCGCGGTCGCCCGTGCGGCGAATGTGGTCTTCCAGCGCCCAAAGCCATGTGCCGTAGCCGTCGAGCTGGAAGTTGGTCCAGTCGGCGCTGCTCTCGCGACCATCCAGCGCAAAGCGGCAGTGCATTTGTTCCGAGAGCGGAATATTCTCGCCTGCCAGCCGGCGCGTGGTCAACGCCGCCAACTTCTCATCATGCAGCAATAGCACGCGGCCCACCCAATGGTGGAATGCAGCGGCGCTCGCGTGTTCGCCTGCGCGATCCATGGCGTGGGCAATGAAGCTGCCGTCGCGCAACCATGAATAGCCATAGGTCGCGAAATTGGGCGACGCGACATAGGCGCCACCAGCATCCTGGCCGGCCTTGATGACGTTGATGCTGTGGCTGACGAGTTCATTCATGGCAAGTGGGGTAGTGGCTTAGGACTTTCGAAAGCAGTGAGACAGCAGGGTGCGCGCCCGGCATGCTCGAGCGCGCACCCTTGAACGTGGCGAATCTGCCTACGGCAGCAACGCCTCTATTTCGACTTTGGCCTGATCCAGCGCTTCCTGCGGCGTGAGCGTGCCGAGTTTGGCCTGCTCAAGCAGCTTGTTGACGGCATCCTGCATCTGCGCCTGCTGCTCAATCACGGGCGGCGTCACCAGCGTGTCGAGCGCTTCGAAGACCACGTTGCGCGAGGCCGGCGGGGTGATGGCCAGCCATGCATCAAAAAGGCTCTGATCGTTGAGGGCAGGCAGTTCCCAGTTGGCGGCCACACGAATCTTGGCTGCTTCCGGGTCCGAGGTGAAGAACTTGGCCCATTCCCAGGCTGCATCCTTGTGGGCGCCGCTTTCGGCCAGCACAACACCGTTGGCGAAGAAGTGGTGCGCCTTCTGCGTGTTGCCCGGTTCGAGTGCGATATCCCAGGTAAAGGGTGCATCCGCCATGCCCGAGAACATCCAGATGCCCGTGCGCCACATGGCGATTTTGCCCTGTTTGAAGAGGTCGCCGTCACTCACGCCCGCCATGTCGGCGTCGGTCGGAGCAACCTTGTACTCGTTGATTTTGTCGACCATCCACGTCAGGGACTCCACGCAGCCAGGCTCGTTGATGGTCACTTGTGTGCGGTCGGCGTTGAACACACCACAGCCGCTCTGGGCGGCGGTCTTGTAGAATTCCCAGAACTGCACGGGGCTGTAGCTGCCCCAGACGCCCGCGGCCGCATCCGTCAGCTTCTGCGCGGCTGCCAATTCCTCTTCCCAGGTCCAGTCGGCGGTTGGGTAGTCGAGACCCGCGGCGTCAAAGAGATCCTTGTTGTAGAAGAGGACCACATTCGAGAAGCTTTGGGGAAGTCCGTATTGCACGCCATCCAGGCTGAATGCCTGATATGCGCGCGGGTAGAAGCGATCCACAAAGCCGGAGTCGGCGCTTGCCAGGTCGGTCAGGTTGGCAAGAATGCCCTTGCTGGCATAACTGACGAAGTTTTCGTAGTTGAGCTCGTAGACGTCAGGGGCCGTACCGCCCGCAACGAGGGTCCGCAGCTTGGTAAAGTACTGGTCATAGGGCGCCGTCTCCACCTTGACGGTGATGCCCGGATTGGCCGCCTCGAATGCAGCGATCATTTCGTCGAGCGAGTCGAGGTGATCAGGGGCGGCCGAGAAGGTGAAATAGGTCAGCTCGACGGGTTGACCGGCCGCCGTGTCAGCGGCTGCGGCAGGCTGCTCCGCGGCGGGCGCAGCCACCGGGGCCGCAACGCAGGCCGAGAGCAGCAGCGCAAAGAGGGCAAGCAAGGTGAAGGAACGCACAAGTTGGCGAACAGAGCGTGGAAGCATGAGACTCCTCCTGTGAAAGATGAAAAGCAGTGATGGAGCAAGCGAAACGGGTGCTGCGTTGTATCCTGATTACCTATGTGCAACAGAGGGTCACCGTGCACGGGGAGCGCACGTTGCCTCGAGACACCAACTACTTGAGCCCTGAGATGGCCACCCCGCGCACAAACGCGCGCTGCGCCATCAAATAGACCAGGATGATCGGCGACACGGTAATCACCGCGCCCGCCATGACCATGCTCCACTCTGTGGTGTAGCGTCCCTGGAGAAGCGCCAAGCCCACAGGCAGTGTCATCAGCCGTTCATTGCGGGTGACGAAGAGCGGCCAGAGAAAGCTGTTCCAGGCGCCCATCATCGCAAAGACGGCCAGCGTTGCCAGCGCGGGGCCAATCAAAGGCAGGACGACGTGGCGGAAGATGATCCAGTGGTTTGCGCCGTCGAGCAGCGCCGCTTCTTCGTACTCACGCGGTACGTCGAGCATCGCCTGGCGCAGGAGGAAGGTGCCGAACGCGCTCACTATCGCGGGCGCAAGCAGCCCCTGATAGGTGTCCACCCAGCCCAGCCGCTGCATGAGGATGAAGAGGGGCGTGATTGTGACCTGCTGCGGCACCATGAGCGTTGCCAGGTAGAGCAGAAACACCGTGTCGCGCCCGCGCCATTGCATGCGCGCGAAGGCGTACGCCGAGAGCGAACAGGTCACGAGTTGGGCCGCCACCGCCAGCGATGTGACAAGTATGCTGTTGCCCAACATGCGCATGAGCGGCACGGTCGCCATCACGCGTCGATAGCTTTCCAGGGTGATGCGGCTGGGCAGGATTTCGGGCGGAACGGTGAGCACCGCGCCCGGCGCCTTGAGCGAGGTCGTCACCATCCACAGGAAGGGAACAATCATGAGCGCGCCCGCGAGGATGAGCACCATATAGCGCAGAAACGTGCCCACGCGCGGCCCGCGCCGCATCCTGGTTGCCGGTGTTCCAGGCACGGTTCGCGCTGAGAGGCTGTTAAGCATCTGCACTCCCTCGGCGCTGCAGCCGGAATTGCACAACTGTGACGGCGAACACAAGCAGGAAGATCGCCCAGGAAATCGTGGCGGCGTAGCCCATCTCGCCATAGCTGAAGGCGTGGCGCACGACTCGCTCGACAAGCACCGTCGTCGCGCCCGCCGGGCCGCCTTCGGTCATCACCCACACCTGGTCAAAGACCTGGAAGGAGTTGATCAGCGAAATGATCGTCACGAAGAAGGTTGTCGGACCCAGCAGCGGCAGCGTGATGAAGCGCAACTGCGCCCAACGGCCTGCACCATCCAGCGACGCCGCCTCGTAGTAGTCGGTCGGAATCGACTGCAAGCCGGCCAGGAAGATGATCATGACGAAGCCGATGTCCTTCCACACGCTTGTCAGAATGATGGCGGGCATGGCCCACTGCGGGTCATAGAGCCAGCCTGGCCCCGTGATGCCAATCAGGCTCAACAAGTAGTTGATCAGCCCATAGCGGGGATTGAAGAGCCAGGTCCACAGCAGCGCGACGGCTACCCATGAGGAGACAACGGGGAGGAAGAAGGTCGTGCGCAGGAAGCTGATGCCGCGCAGGGGGGCGTTGAGCGCCAACGCCACGCCCAGCCCCAGCAACAACACAAGCGGCAGATAGCCACCGATAAAATAGAGCGTGTGGCCCAGCGCGGCCCAGAAGTCGGCATCGTTCCAGAGGCGCACGAAGTTGGCCCCGCCTACGTAGACGGGGGGCGTCAGTAAATCCCACTTGAAAAGGGTGAGAACCAGTGACGCGACAATCGGAAAGATGGTGAAGAGGAGCAGCCCACTCAGGCCGGGCAGCAGAAAGAAGGCCAGCCAGCCGCGTTCGGCGGCGTTCTTTTTGCGTCGAGAGTGAGTTGCGCTCTGCGTGAGACTTGCCATTTTTGCTTCCGGTGCTGAAATCAACGGTGCGCGCAGGCAGAAAACTAGCGGACAGGGCGGGCCGTGAGCGAAGGTCGCTCGGTCTGGCTGGGGTGGAGGG
>CAYJNV010000050.1:0-9797 GCA_964370975.1 uncultured Caldilineaceae bacterium
TCGCGCCGCGAGGCGCGCAAGCGGCGGCGTGAGGCCCAGCAAGGCGACGCGTAGGCGGCGCCTCTTCCCTGCGACGGCATTTTTGACAGCGCTACAACGCTGTGTTAATCTCGTTGTTCGGGTTGCGCCGCATCCCATTGACTGACGCGCCGCAGCCCGAACCTTATCCGACAGACTCTCTTGCAGAGTGGACCGGCGTGCAGACTGCGCCGGCCCGGCAACCGACTGGAGCCCCGGTGCACGGTTGAGCAAGCGTCGGCAGATTGTCACTTGTGGCCTTTGGCCCCATGCAGACAGCCTGCAAGTGCTTGCCCCAACGTCCATCGAGCCCAGTCAGGCGCCCCACCCCTGCCCTCTCAGGCAGCCGGTGAAAGCGGATCCATGTGATCTGTGCGCACCCTCTGGCTCATCCAGAGGGTGCGTTTTGTTATGTGCAATGCGCGCTTTCCGTAGCGGCGGCTTCAGCCGTCGTTGGCCTGGACGCGACGCGATTGGCGGGTTCGGCGGCTGAAGCCGCCGCTACGCCAGGAGGACCATGCGCACAGTATTTTGGCAGGAAAATAGCGTTCAAATGATTGATCAGCGGATTCTGCCCGCCCAGTTCGAGGTGATCCGCCTGGAGAGCGTGGAGGCTGTCGCGCACGCCATTACCGACATGGCTGTGCGCGGCGCACCTGCGATTGGCGCGGCGGGGGCCTACGCCATGGCGCTGGCCGCGCATCTGAGCGCCGCCAGCGACCGCACCGCGCTGCTGGCCGATCTGCGCGCGGCCAAGACGCTGCTCGATGCTGCCCGCCCCACTGCCGTCAACCTTTCGTGGGCCACGGCGCGTTTGCTTGACGTCGCGCTGGAGAGCCCTCTGGATGAAGTGGACGCGCTGCGCTCCGCCCTGCTGGCTGAAGCCGAGGCGCTGGCCGACCAGGATGTGGAGATTAACCGCCGCATGGGTTTCCACGGGGCGGAAGTCGTGGCCGACGGCGCCAACATCCTGCACCACTGCAACACGGGCGCGCTCGCCACGGTGGATTTCGGCACGGCCCTGGGCGTCATCTTCGCCTGTCAGGAGCAGGGCAAGCACATCCACGTGTGGGTGGATGAGACGCGCCCCCGCCTGCAGGGCGCGCGCCTCACTGCGTGGGAACTGATGAACGCCGAAATCCCTATGCATCTGATTGCCGACAATGCCGCGGGCCACCTCATGCGCACGGGCAAGGTGGATGTAGTTCTCTATGGCGCCGACCGCGTGGCCGCCAACGGTGATGTGGCCAACAAGGTGGGCAGCTACAAACTGGCCGTCGTGGCGCGCGAGAACGGCATCCCTGTCTACTCGGTGGTGCCGACGAGCACGATTGACCTCGCGTTGCCCACCGGCGACGACATCCCCATTGAGGAGCGCGACGCCGAAGAAGTCACCCATATCAATGGGGTTGCCATCGCGCCGGAGGGTGTGCCCGTCTACAACCCGGCCTTCGACGTGACGCCCCACCGCTATCTCACCGGCATCATCACCGAAGAGGGGGTTTGCTACCCGCACTTCACGGTGAGTCTGCGCAAGGCCAAGCAGGCAGCTGAGGCGCGTGTGCGCGCCGGGCGCAAGGCGTCCGCAAACGCTGCAAACGCGTCACTTTCCGCAGCGTCCGAAGGAGAATCTGCGTGATTGAACTTCGTCATTGGCGGCGCATATGCGTCTTCTGTGGGGCCAACACCGGCGCAGCGCCGGTCTATGCCCAGGCGGCAAGAGACTTTGGCGCCGAATTGATCGCACGCAATCTCGATCTCGTGTACGGCGGCGGCAGTGTGGGGCTGATGGGGCTTGTGGCACGCACCGTGCTGGAAGGCGGCCGCGGCGTCACGGGTGTGATACCCCGCGCCCTCACAACCAGCGAACTGGCAGGCGAGGTGCTGGGCGAGCTGGTTGTCGTTGACACCATGGCCGAACGCAAGGAGCGCATGCTCACCATGGCCGATGCCTTTGTGGTGCTGCCCGGCGGCATGGGCACCATGGATGAACTCTTCGAGGCGATCACCTGGGGGCAACTCGGCATCCAGTCGAAGCCCGTGGGGTTGCTCAACGTCAACGGCTATTTTGATCACCTAATCGGCTGGGTGGACCACGCCGTGGCCGAAGGCTTCGTGCGCCCGCACCACCGCGACCTGCTGGTGGAAGATGACAACCCGAGCACGTTGCTCGAGAAGATGGCAGCGCACGAACTGCCCGCCGGGCTGCTGGTGTGGCACAAGGAAGAGTAGCAGAAGGATTGCGAGTTGGGTCAAATGTTAGGTCGCGCTGCACGCGGTATAACGCCGGCGCCGCGGCTGCTGGTCATTCTGATTGCGACAGCGGTTGCTGCCTGGCTGCTGGAGCGGTGGGTCCAGGCCGCCCCGCCCGAAGTCGCGATCCGACCCTGGTTGGAGATTTGGTTCCAGCTCGGCGTGCTCGTGTGGGTCGGCGCGCTGGCGGCGCTCTACCTGTCTCCGCTGCCCCGGCCCTGGAAGTACGACCTGGCGGTTGCCCTTCTCGCCCTCTTCATGTTTGGGGTCGTGGCGCTGTCGCTGAAAGCGACCCCCTTCGCCTTTGGCGGCCTGGGCGGGGACGCGCTGCTGCATGCCTCTGTGGTGGCCAAGACGGCAACGCTCGGCGGCTTCCCGGACATGATCTACCGGGACCTGCCTGCCTTCTATCCGCCACTCTACCACTATCTGCTCGGCACGGCAGCGCGCATGACCGGGGTCGAGCCGTGGCTGTTGTTCAAGCCGGGGCTGCTCACCACGTCGCTGCTGCTCCCGTTTGCGCTGTACAGCCTGTGGCGACGGGTGACGAATGCGGCCGTGGCGATGGGGGCGGCTTTTGCGCTGCTGGTCATTCACGACTGGTTCAAGCCGTACGAGTGGATCGTCATCATGCTGTTTGTGCCATACTGGCTGCACTGGGCGCTCAACGTCAAGCACGTGCGTGTAGAGGCGTCGCGCCGCTACCTGCTGTGGCTCGCCGCGGGCAGCATGGTCGGTGCACTGCTGTTCCTGACGTACTACTACTTCTTTTTTATTGGCGGGCTAAGCCTCGTCTTAATCTGGATCGGCGAGCGGGTGGCGGCTCGCCAGAATCGCACGGGAGCAAAGGCCGCCGGCGCGGCGCGCCTTATTGTGATCAACTGGCCGCATGTCGCACTCCTGCTGGCGGGCGTTGCCGCCCTGAGCGCGGTCTATTGGCTGCCGTACTTGTGGAGCATGGTAAGCGCCGACAGCGTGCAGATGCTGCAGAACCGCGCCATCACGGAAGGCAAGCTCCCGTTGCCGCTGGAATTCGTGAGCAGTTCGCTGCAGGGGCGGGCGTTGTTCGCCAGCCTGATCGTGCTTGTGGTGGCCGCCGACCGTCGGCTGGTGCCGCGGGCTCTGCTCTATCTGCTGTCGACGCTCTATGTCTGGATTGGTATCGGCTACGTTGCCATGCTGCTGGACAGACCGTTGCTCACCTGGCGCTCCTATCCAATGGTTGAGGTGGTGCTCTCCTTCAGCCTGGGCGCGGCAATCGTCTACCTGAGCCGAATCTGGCGGGCGCCCTGGCAAACGGCTCGCTGGGCGCGGCCGGGGCGCGCGGCCCTTGCCACCGTTGCGCTTGTGCTGCTGGGCTTTTTTGCGCGCGAGACGGTCTACAAGTTCATTGACGCCGATGAGTATACAAATGCCCTGGAGCAGGTGGCGCCGACCGCTCGTCTGGAGGCATTCGATGCGCTTGTCGGGGACGCGCCGGAGGCCAAGGTGATGCTGATCGACGACGGGTACGCGAGGCTGCTGGCGTATCGACCGTTCTTTCTCTTCCTGCCGTGGAACGCCTACTATAGTCACCCGGCGGGCGCCTTCGGACAACGGGTGACGCTGCTCGAACGGATCGCGTCGTTGCACACGCCCGAACTGGCGCGGGCTGCTCTGCAGGACAACACCTACGATGCCGTCGACTTTCTGTTATTGCAGAATCAGCAGGGGACCTGGCAGGTCAACTACCTGGACGAAAACTTCCCCAACCGTGCGAGCACGCGCACAATCCGCTTCCAGCCCTCGCTGCTGACGGCGCCATCATTCGAACTGCGGACAAGCGGTGACCTGGCGATGCATGTGCCGGCCGCGGGTGGCACCATCGCCGACTTGACGCCACAATCTGCGCAGAGCCTCGAGGCGCGCGTCCAGCTCTACATCTGGCGGCAACTCTTTGGCGCTGAGAGCGCCGACGGGCCACAAGCGGACATGCAAGTGCTGGCCGCGTCGCTGCAGGAAGAGCCTTTGGCCAACTTGCCGCGCCCTCTGCTGCTGGACCTGCTGCACGCCACAGACGGGCCCTTGCGCGACGCAGTGCGGGAGGCCCTCCGCTCCTCGATCACGCACCCTGCCGACGCCGTTCTGGTTGAGGCAGAGCAAGGGCCGGTCCTGCGGCTGCTCGGCTATGATCAGAGCACGGACGTTGAGTCCGGCCGCCCGCGGCTCGATACCTATTACGAGGTGCTGGCGCCGATCGCCGGTGTCTACGATGTCTGGTTTCACGCCACCCCCGCCGCGGGCGGCGCCACCGAGTATCTTGACCACGCCTTTGTCGTGCCGACGAATGAATGGCTGGCCCAGTCGGTGGTAATCGATACAGTGCTGCTGCCGAATGATGCAACGGCGTATGACTACGGTTACGGGATTTGGAACAGCGAAGACGGCGCGCGCCTGACCCTGGACGGGGGCGGTGACTCTGTGTTGATCGATCTTGCCGCCCCAACCGCTAACGAATAGGCGCGGCGCATGCCGCAAAGGATTACCCTGTGAACCAACGACTCGCAAATATCGTCATTACCGGCTCGGTCGCATACGACTATCTGATGCACTTCCCCGGGCGCTTTCGCGACCACATTCTGCCCGACCAACTGGACAACATCAGCCTCTCCTTTCTGGCCGATACCATGCGGCGCGAGCGAGGCGGTGTCGCGGCCAACATCGCCTACACCATGAAGTTGCTTGACTGCGACCCGGTTATCCTGGCCACCGTGGGTGAGGACTTTGGCGACTACCGCCGCTGGCTCGAGGCGCAGGGGCTGAGCACCGCGCAGATCATCGAGGTGCCCGACGACCTGACGGCTACTTTCTTTGTGAGCACCGACGACGATCAGAACCAGATCGCCAACTTCTACACGGGGGCCATGGGGGCGGCGCGCCGCTACAGCCTGGCCGACCGCGGCCTGACGGACGCGTCACTCGTGCTCATCAGCCCCAACGACCCGGTGGCCATGCTCAACTATGCAACGGAGTGCCGTACGCTGGGCATCCCCTATGCGTTTGACCCCAGCCAGCAGACCGCGCGTCTCAACGGTGATGACTTCCGCGCCAGCATCCCCGGGGCCACCTACCTGCTCTGCAACGAGTATGAACTTGCCATGATCCAGAACAAGACGGGCTGGTCACTCGAGACGATCCTGGAGAATGTGGGCACGCTGGTGCTGACGCTGGGCAAGAAGGGCAGCGTCCTCTACACAGGCGGTCAGGTGATTGAGGTACCCATTGCGAAGGTGCTGCATATGGATGACCCCACAGGCGCAGGCGATGCCTACCGCGGCGGCTTCTTCGCCGGATTGGAGCATGGGCTGCCGCTGGCGGTTTGCGGGCGGGTGGGGGCGCTGTGCAGCGCGTATGCGCTCGAGCACATCGGCACGACGGCGCACCGCTTCACGCCGGGTGCCTTCGCCGCACGCTACGCGGCGACATTCGGGGCCGAGCCGGCGTTGGCGGCCTTCGCGCAAACTGCAGCTATTTGACGCAGAGACGCCAAGGCGCAGAGGAACGCAAAGAAAAACAAAGCAAGGAAGAGCAGAACAGTGGCTGACTTTGGGGTTGTGCGGCGGATTTTGCAGCGGGACCCGGCATGGGCGGCATATGCCATTGCCGACTTGCAGCCTGGTTTTGCCGAGCAGTGTGTGTGGTTCACTGGTGAAAACGTCGCGGATGAATCCGGCCTGGTGATGCTCTATGCGGGGCTGACGCCGCCGATACTTTTCGCGATGGGGCCGCGTGGGGCGGTCGCGGCGGCGCTGGCGCGGGCAGCCGATGCAGGCCACCTGCCGGACGAGGTGTACATGAGCATTCGCGAGGAGCACGAGGCGGCCGTTGGGCACTGGTACGATCTTTCGGCCGCGTGGGATGACCGCCGCCCCATGGTGCGCATGGCGCTCGCGGCCGCCGCATCTTTCGTAGCGGCGGCTTCAGCCGCCGTTCTCGAGGAGTCGACGCGATCTACAGCAACGGCGGCTGAAGCCGCCGCTACGCCTGCCGTCGCACGACTCCAGCGCCTGAATGTCACGGATGCGCCCCGCCTCGAGGTGCTCTTCGCCCAGGGTGGCGATTTCGCACCCGACGCCTTTGACGCTGCGCAAATCGACAACGGCGTCTTCTATGGGGTCGAGGGGCCGGGCAGTGAGTTGCTGGCAGCAGGCGGCACGCACATTGTCGACTGGCAGGCGGGCGTCGCGGCCGTCGGCAACTTCTACACGCAGCCAATGGCACGCGGCAAGGGCCATGCGGGCGCGCTGCTGGGCGCGATTGTGCATGACCTGCACGCCGGTGGCGTCACAAATATCGTGCTCAACGTCGACCAGCGCAACGCGACCGCCCAGCGCCTCTACGCAAGGCATGGTTTTGTGGGGCATTGCAGGTTTGTTGAGGGGTGTGTAGAACGGACAACGTAATTGGTAATTGGTGAAGCGGTAATTGGCTGTCTACGCTCCATTCGGCTCATCACCAATTACTACTTACCAATTACCAATTACCAACCATCACTTATGTCAACACCGATTACTATTGTAGAGTTCATTTCTCAGGAGAACCAACCAAGATGAGTGTAGCAACGAAGGAAAAATCACACGACGTGGCCGACCTCAAGCTGGCCGAAAAGGGGCGCTTCCGCATGCAGTGGGCGGCCAAGGAGATGCCCGTCCTCGCCCAGCTTGAGGAGCGCTTCCGCAAGGAGCAGCCCTTCAAGGGCGTGCGCATGGCCGCCGCCATGCACGTAACCTCCGAGACGGCCAATCTCATGCGCGCCCTGCTGGCAGGCGGCGCCGAAGTGGCCCTTTGCGCCAGCAACCCGCTGAGCACGCAGGACGACGTCGCCGCGGCGCTCGTGGCCTATCACGAAATGCCCGTCTACGCCATCAAGGGCGAGAGCGTCGAGCAGTACAACAGCCACCTCAACGCTGTGCTCGACATCAAGCCCAACATCACCATGGACGACGGCATGGACCTTGTGGCCATGATCCACACCAAACGCGACAACCTGCTGCCCGACGTCGTCGGCGGCACTGAGGAGACCACCACAGGCGTCATCCGCCTGCGCGCCATGGCTGCCGCGGGGCAGTTGCGCTTCCCGGTGATTGCCGTCAACGATGCGCAGACGAAGCACTTCTTCGACAACCGCTACGGCACAGGCCAGAGCACGATCGACGGCATCATCCGCGCCACCAACATATTGCTGGCGGGCAAGAACTTTGTGGTGGGTGGTTACGGCTGGTGCGGCAAGGGCATTGCCATGCGCGCCAATGGTATGGGCGCCAACGTCATTGTGACGGAAATCGACCCGCTGCGCGCGCTCGAGGCCGTGATGGACGGCTTCCGCGTCATGCCCATGGCCGAAGCGGCCAGGATTGGCCACATCTTCTGCTCCGCCACGGGTGACATCCACGTGGTCGACACCAACCACATCGAAAACATGCGCGACGGGGTGGTACTCGCCAACAGCGGCCACTTCGATGTCGAGATCAACATCAAGGGGCTCACCGAGATGAGCACCAAGATCACGCGCGTGCGCGACTTCCTCGACGAGTACACGTTGCCCGATGGCCGCCGCATCTACGTGGCAGGCGAAGGCCGCCTCGTCAACCTGGCCGCCGCCGAAGGGCACCCCAGCGCCGTGATGGACATGTCCTTTGCCAACCAGGCGCTGGCCGCCGAGTACCTGCTCAAGAGCGGCGGCAGTCTCAAACCCGCCGTCCACAACGTACCGCTGGAGATTGACAACGAGATTGCCCGCCTCAAGCTGATTGCCATGGGCGTGGACATTGACACCCTCACTGCCGAGCAGTCGCACTACCTCGGCGCGTGGTCGCTGGGCACGGGACACGAATAGGCGACACAAGGGCTCGGGGAGCAGGGATCGGGGAACCGTCGCGATTGAGATCGCTGCGCGAAGGCTACCCCAATCCGGTTCCCTGTTCCCCGGTGCCTGTTCCCTTCACTTGAGAATGGATTCGGAGAGAAACCAATGTCAAATACCTTCATGACCTCGGAAAGCCTGCTCTTCACCAGCGAATCGGTGACGGAGGGGCATCCCGACAAGATGTGCGACCAGATCAGCGATGCCGTGCTCGACGCCATCATGGCGCAGGATCCCATGGCGCGCGTCGCGTGCGAAACCGCCGTGAAAACCGGCTTTGTACTGTGCCTGGGCGAAATCACCACCACCGCCTTTGTGAACTTTGACGACCTGGTGCGCCAGGTTGTCAAGGATATCGGCTTCGACAGCAGCGAAAAGGGCTTCGATGGCAACACTTGCGGCGTGCAGATTGCCATCGCCTCGCAGAGCCCCGACATCGCCCAGGGCGTCAACCACTCGGCCGAGGAGCGCGGCGGGCAGAAGCATGACGCCATCGACTCCATCGGCGCAGGCGACCAGGGCATGATGTTCGGCTTTGCCTGCGATGAAACGCCCACGCTCATGCCCATGCCCATCTACCTTGCGCATAACCTGGCGCGCCGCCTGACCGCGGTGCGCAAGTCGGGAAAGCTGCCGTGGCTGCGCCCCGACGGCAAGACGCAGGTGACTGTGGAGTACGCGCACGGCAAGCCCAAGCGCATCCACACGGTGCTCATCAGCACACAGCACGCGCCCGAAGTGGACCAGGAGGAGATTCGCGACGCGCTCATCGAGCATGTCATCGGCCCGGTGCTCCCCAACGAGTTCGTGGGCGACGACATGCAGATTTACGTTAACCCCACAGGCCGCTTTGTGGTGGGTGGCCCCATGGGTGATGCGGGCCTCACCGGCCGCAAGATTATCGTCGACACCTACGGCGGCATGGGGCGCCACGGCGGCGGCGCGTTCAGCGGCAAGGACTGCACCAAGGTGGACCGCAGCGCCGCCTACGCCGCGCGCTGGGTGGCCAAGAACATCGTCGCCGCGGGCATTGCTTCACGCTGCGAAATCCAGTTGGCCTATGCCATCGGCATGGCGCACCCGCTCAGCATCAACGTGGAGACCTTCGGCACGGGCCACATCCCCGACGAACAGATCGCAGCGCTCATCAAGGAGCACTTTGACCTGCGCCCCGGCGCCATTATCCGCGACCTGGACCTGCGCCGCCCCATCTACCGCCAGACGGCAGCCTACGGCCACTTCGGCCGCGACGACCTCAACCTCCCCTGGGAGCAGACCAACCGCGCCGAAGCATTGCGCGCCGCGGCGGGGCTGGAAGCGTAGGCGTACGCGTAACGGCAGTGCTTTGGAGAAAGCGAGTGGGGAGTGGCAGGTAGCCGGAGTAGAAAAATATAAAGAGCGGGGCGGCTGAAAAGGTAACAGCCGCCCCGCTCTTCTTTGTGTCCGCAGTCGATGCACATGACCCTGCCCCTACCCCTAGGCTGCTCCATACGGCATCTCGTCCCATGTGCGGCCGTCAAGCAGCCGCCCGGTTGTTTTCTTAACGGGTCCTCCCCACTGCTTAAAAAAGAACGGCACCCTTTGCGCAAGGCATTGATCCCGAATGCTGCGCACCCACGACGCC
>CAYJNV010000050.1:9807-14296 GCA_964370975.1 uncultured Caldilineaceae bacterium
CCCACCGGTCAGCCCGGCGGTTTTCTGGGTTTTTTTGTTGGCCCCCGCTGTGTCTACCCTGAAAGTCTCGCTGCCGTCGGGCATGCGGGTTGCGCTGAAGCGCAATTTCATCCTGCGTTGTGCCGATAAGGCGTGACCGTCTGCGTACAGGTGTCACCGCCAATTTGCGCTATGCAGCTTTATGCTGATGGACAAACCGTTGCGTAGCAGGTATAAGCCTAACGGTTCTCCCGCTCACTTGCTGCAACCGATAGCAGGCGACGTATGGAGTGAGGAAAGCGAATCATGCAGAAGCACTTTCTTGCCACAAAGCTCTTCATCCCGCCACCGCGCCCCAGAATTGTCAGGCGTCCCCGTCTGATCGAGCGGCTGAACAAAGGCCTGCACGGAAAACTGACGCTTATCGCTGCCCCAGCCGGTTTTGGCAAGACGACGCTTGCCAGCGAGTGGGTAGCCGCTGGCACGCGCCCGGTTGCGTGGCTGTCGCTGGACGAAGGCGATTGCGAACCCACGCGCTTTCTGGCTTACCTCGTCGCGGCCCTGCAAACGATGGCGCCGTCACTTGGCGAGGGCGTGCTGGCCGCGCTTCAGTCCCCGCAGCCGCCGCCATTCGAGTCGATGCTGACCGCCCTGCTCAACGATATCATATCTTCCCCGGACGCCTTTGTCCTCGTCCTTGATGACTACCATGTGGTTGATTCCAAACCCGTCGACCAGGCCCTCACCTTTCTGCTCGAGCATCTGCCGCCCCAGATGCATCTGGTCATAACCACGCGTGAGGATCCGCAGCTACCTCTGGCGCGGCTGCGCGCCCGCGGCCAAATGAACGAGTTGCGTGCTGCCGACTTGCGTTTTACCCCCTCAGAAGCCGCTGGGTTTCTCAACGAGGTCATGGATCTGGACCTCTCGGCGGAGGAAGTCAACGCCTTGGAGGCGCGCACCGAAGGTTGGGTGGCGGCTCTGCAACTGGCGGCGCTCTCGATGCGTGGGCGTGAGGACGTTGCCCACTTCGTAACGGCATTCGCCGGTGACAACCGGTACATCGTGGACTATCTCGTCGAAGAGGTCCTGCAGCGTCAGCCAGAACGCGTGCGCAAGTTCCTGCTCGAGACCTCGATTCTCGACCGCTTGAGTGGCCCGCTGTGCGATGCGCTCACCAGGCAGACCGACGGCAAGGTGGTGTTGGATGCGCTGGAGCGAAGCAATCTGTTTGTCGTGCCGCTGGATGACAAGCGGCACTGGTTTCGCTACCATCACCTCTTTGCCGCTGTGCTCGCCGCCCACGCGCAGCAGGAGCAGCCGGCGCACGTTCCGATCCTGCATCAGCGCGCGAGCGCGTGGTATGCGGACAATGGTTTGCCCGCCGATGCGATTCGCCATGCGCTGGCCGGCAGGGATTTCGCACGTGCGGCCGACCTGATGGAGCCGGCGGTGCCGGAAATGGGTCGAAGTCGACAGGAGGTCACGGTGCTGGGCTGGTTCCGGGCGCTCCCCGATGAGTTGGTCCGCGCCAGGCCTGTGCTCAGCGTCTACTATGCCGGGACGTTACTGCAAACCGGCCATCTCGAGAGGGTGGAGGCGCGATTGAAGGACGCCGAACGGTGGCTGGAGACGACGGCAGAAACGGGCACGCGTCCGGAAGCACCGCTGGAGATGGTCGTCGTGGACGAAGACGAATTTCGCCGCCTTCCCGGCTGGATCGCCAATTACCGTGCCGGGATTGCTCTGTATCGGGGCGATGTGGCCGGCACCATGCAACACGCCCGACGGGCGCGCAGCCTCCTGTCTGAGGACGACGATTTCGGGCGCGGCGCTGCGGCGGCGCTGATGGGACTCGCTTATTGGACGAGCGGGGATCTCGAGGCGGCGCACCAGATGTATACGGAGGGCATGGCGCGGCTGCTCAAGGCCGGGCACTTCTCCGACGTGATCGGTTGCGCCATTGCCCTGGCCGATATTCTGCTTGCGCAAGGTCGTCTTTACGGTGCCATGCGCATTTATGAGCGGGGACTGAAGCTTGCGACGGAGAGTGGCGGACCCGTACTGCGGGGGGCGGCGGATATGCATGTGGGGATGAGCGAAATCTATCGTGAACGCAATGATCTGGATGCCGCCACACTGCACCTGCCGGGCAGCGACGATCTGAATGAGCACACCGGGTTAGGGCAAAACCCGTACCGCCGGCGCGTGGCGATGGCTCGCGTCAGACTGATCCAAGGGGACCTGGACGCTGCCGTCGTGCTGCTGCAGGAAGCAGAGCGCCTGTACGCGAGTGACTTCTCTCCCAATGTGCGTCCTGTTGCGGCGCTCAAGACACGCGTCTGGATCGCGCAGGGGCGGTTAGGTGAAGCCCTCGGCTGGGCGCGCGAGCAGGGCTTGTCCGCTGAGGATGACCTCAGCTATCTGCGGGAGTTCGAGCACATCACCCTGGCGAGGGTGCTCCTGGCGCGGTCAATGAGCGACCGCATGGACCGCTCGATTATCGAGGCAACGGGGCTCCTGGCGCGCCTCCTGCAGGCAGCGGAAGCGGGCAAGAGGACAGGAAGCGTCATCGAAATCCTGACTGTGCAGGCGCTTGTTCACCACGCGCGGGGCGACAGCCCTGCTGCGCTAGTGCCGCTGGCACGCGCCCTAACGCTGGCCGAACCGGAGGGCTACGTCCGCATGTTTGTGGACGAAGGGCCACCCATGGCGGACCTGCTGCGCCAGACCGCTGCGCACGGCATCGTGCCGATCTATGCCGGCCGGTTGCTCACCGCATTTGAAGCGGTGCCACAGACAAGTGCAAGTGAGTCTCTTCGCCCCGCTCACCCTGCTGCAAAGCCCCTGATCGACCCGCTGAGCCAGCGTGAGCTTGACGTGCTCCGCTTGTTCCGAACCGAGCTTTCCGGACCGCAGATCGCACGCGAACTTGTAATCGCCCTGAGCACGCTCCGCACCCATACGAAGGGTATCTACACCAAACTCAATGTCAGCAGTCGCCGCGCAGCCGTCAATCGGGCAGCAGACCTTGACTTGATGTAGCCACGCAACAGCATTGCCCCAACCGTATTCCCCCGAGCCCTGCCGAGTAACCAGCATGTCTGGCTTGCCCGGCAGGACTTTTTCTCCTCAGCTGGTTCCCCACCTATCCCCACGTGCATCCCCATGTGCAGCGCAACATAAATCCTCACATAGGGGGAGGACACCTCCCCACATTCACGGGTATCTTGTTGTCGAGGCAAAACAGGAATCCAGCGACGTGGAGATTGATTCAGCGAGAGGAATATGCCCGAGGCGCAGAATGAGTGAAGCACACGCTGGAACTGAGGATCGTCACGGGCCCGGAGTCTACGAGATCTGCATCAAGGGACACCTTGATGCCCGGTGGGTAGAGCGGATTGAGGGCATGAGTCTCACTCATGAAAGCGACGGAACAACTATTCTCTCTGGCCTGGTGACTGACCAGGCTGCGCTGCATGGCTTGCTGAGAAAAGTGCGCGATCTTGGTTTGCCATTGATTTCGGTGATTCAGGTCAATCATATACAAGCAAAAGAGCCGGATACGCACGAAGAGAGTGACCACGAGCGTTCGCGAAAGGAGACAGACAGATAGACACCGATTTCTACAACAGTCACTAACAATGGCAATGACGCCCCACCACGCATCTGTGTAACTTGAAGTCGCGTTTCGGCAACCATCTACATCAAGGAGAACAACATGCAACCAACAACTTCGGGTCTCATCCGCTGGACCGGTCTGGCAGCGATGGGGGCAGGGATCATCTTCGCGGTCATCCAGCCGATCCATCCGCTTGACATTCTTTCATCAGTCACCACCACCCCCTGGGTGATCATCCAGTCCGTGAAGACGGTCATGTGCTTCCTCGGTCTGCTCGGCATGGTAGGGCTCTATTCGCGGCAAGTGAAAGAGACCGGGTGGCTTGGTCTGGCAGGCTATCTTCTGTTCAGTCTCTTCTATGCGCTCACAATTGCGTTCGCCTTCGCCGAAGCCCTTATCCTGCCGCTGCTGGCCACACAGGCGCCGAAGTTTATCGACGGCTTCTTGGGGATCATCAATGGGGCCGCCAGCGAGGTTAGCCTTGGCGCCCTACCAACACTCTATGCGGTCGCAGGGGTAGGGTACGTGCTCGGCGGTCTGCTCTTTGGCATCGCGATGTTCCGCGCCCGTATCCTGCCGCGCTGGGCGGCCGGTCTGTTTGCCGCGGGGGCCTTGCTGCCTATCGTGCTCGCGATGCTCCCGCACCCGCTTGATCGGACATTCGCAGTACCGATGGGGGTTGCTCTGGTCGGGCTGGGCTATGCACTCTGGACCGAACGACGCGCGCCGGCCTCCCAACCTTTGCCTGCAGCGGGAAGCCTCCAACTTAGTCCGACCGTAGCCAAGTAAGGCCGACGAAATCTACGTGGGGATGTAAACTAACGGCAACACCTGTACGCAGAAAGTGCGGGGGGAAAAAAAAAAGGTAGTAATGCGCTGGTTGATTGG
>CAYJNV010000050.1:14306-19972 GCA_964370975.1 uncultured Caldilineaceae bacterium
AAAAATCGCGGAATAACCAAAACCCCCCAAAAACCCCCCTTTTACTGCCATTTTTGTTTCCGCCCGCACTTTCTGCGTACAGGTGTTGCTTCGCTACGCGTACGCCTCCACGGGCGGGCACGCGCACACCAGATTGCGGTCGCCGTAGACGTTATCAATGCGCGAGGAGTAGGGCCAGAACTTGCGCTCCTTCACCCACGGCAGCGGGAAGGCGGCCTGCTCGCGGCTGTAGGGGCGATCCCACGCGCCCGCAATCACGGCGGCGGTATGGGGCGCATGCTTGAGGGCATTGTTCTCCGGGTCGCTCTCGCCCCGCTCGATCGCGCGAATTTCCTCGCGAATCGCAATCATGGCGTCGCAGAAGCGGTCCAACTCCTCCTTCGATTCACTCTCCGTCGGCTCCACCATGAGTGTGCCGGGGACAGGGAAGGACATGGTGGGGGCGTGGAAGCCGTAGTCCATGAGCCGCTTGGCGATGTCCTCCACTTCGGCCGCCGGCTTGAGGGTGCGCGTGTCGAGGATGCACTCGTGCGCCACGCGCCCGTGCGCGCCCACGTAGAGCACCTCATAGTGACCGGCCAGCCGCGCCGCAATGTAGTTGGCGTTGAGGATGGCGTACTTCGTGGCGTCGGTCAGGCCGTCCGGCCCCATCATCGCGATATAGGCATAGGAGATGGGCAAGATGCTCGCGCTGCCCCACGGCGCAGATGAGACTGCACCACTCTGCGCGGCCCCGCCCACACCGTCAACCACCGCGTGGTTGGGCAGGAAGGGGGCCAGGTGCTCCGCCACGCAAATGGGGCCAACGCCCGGCCCGCCGCCGCCGTGGGGAATGGTGAAGGTCTTGTGCAGATTGAGATGGCAGACGTCCGCCCCAATGTCGCCTGGGCGGCAGAGCCCCACCTGTGCGTTCATGTTCGCGCCGTCCATGTAGACCTGCCCGCCGTGTTCGTGCACAATCGCGCAGATCTCGGTGATCGCCGCCTCGAAGACGCCGTGCGTGGAGGGATAGGTGACCATGAGTGCAGCCAGCCTATCGGCATGCTGAGATGCCTTTGCGCGCAGATCAACGACGTCGATGTTGCCCTGTGCGTCGCAGGCCACAACCACCACGTCCATGCCTGCGAGCGCAGCGCTGGCGGGGTTGGTTCCGTGCGCCGATGAGGGGATGAGGCAGACGTTGCGCTGGTCGTCGCCCCGCGCGTGGTGGAAGGCGCGGATGGTGAGCAGACCTGTATACTCGCCCTGCGAACCGGCGTTGGGCTGGAGCGAGGTCGCAGCGAAGCCGGTAATCTCGGCCAGCCACGTTTCCAGCCGGCTGAACAGCTCGGCATAGCCTGCGGCCTGGTCGCGCGGGGCAAAGGGGTGCAGGTGGCCGAACTCGGGCCAGGTCACGGGGATCATCTCCGTGGTGGCATTGAGCTTCATTGTGCACGAGCCGAGCGGGATCATGCTGTGCGCCAGCGACAGGTCGCGCGATTGCAAGCGCGTGATGTAGCGCAGCATCTCTGTTTCCGAGTGATAGGCGTTGAAGACGGGGTGGGTCAAATAGGCGCTGGTGCGCGCCACGTCGGCGGGGAACTCGAGCGCAACCGCCGTGGCCAGCGCGTCGACCTCAAGCGCGCCCTCGTCGCCAAAGATGTGGAAGAGCGTGCGCAAGTCCTCCACAGTGGTCGCCTCGTCGAGCGCCACGCCCACGTCGCCATTGGCAAAGGCGCGCAGATTGACGCCCACATCCAGCCCTGCCTGCATGAGTGCGGCCTGGTCGCGCGGCCCGCCGGTGACCACGACGGTGTCGAAGAAAGGGCCGTCGCTCAGTGTGTAGCCCAGTTTGCGCAGCCCCGCAGCCAGCGTCTCGGCCAGCAGGTGAACGCGCTGCGCAATCTGCTTGAGGCCGTCGGGGCCGTGGTAGACGGCGTACATGGAAGCCATCACCGCCAGCAGCACCTGCGCCGTGCAGATGTTGCTGGTGGCCTTGTCGCGGCGGATGTGCTGCTCGCGCGTCTGCAGCGAGAGGCGCATGGCCGGATTGCCCTCGGCATCCTGCGATACGCCGATGAGGCGGCCGGGCATAATGCGTTTGAACGCGTCGCGCGTGGCCATGTAGGCGGCGTGGGGGCCGCCATAACCCATGGGCACGCCAAAGCGCTGGCTGTTGCCGATGGCCACGTCGGCGCCAAATTCGCCGGGCGCTTTGAGCAAGGTGAGCGCCAGCAGGTCGGCCGCCACCACCACGAGCGCGCCGGCGGCGTGCGCCTTGTCGGCCAGCGCAGCATAATCATCGATGCGGCCGCGTGTGTCCGGGTACTGCAGCAGCACGCCGAAGACCGAGCCATCAAGTTGCCAGTCGGCGGGGTTGGCCACGACAACGTTGTAGCCGAAGGGTTGGGCGCGCGTGCGCACCACATCAATCGTCTGCGGGTGCACCGAATCGGCCACGAGGAAGGTGTTGGCCGTGGAGCCGCCCTTCATGGCGCGCTTGCAGAGCGTCATGGCCTCGGCGGCGGCGGTGGCTTCATCCAGCAGCGAGGCGTTGGCAATGTCCAGCGCCGTCAACTCCATGATCATCGTCTGGAAGTTGAGCAGCGCCTCGAGGCGGCCCTGCGCAATCTCGGCCTGATAGGGCGTATAGGCCGTGTACCAGCCGGGGTTCTCCATAACGTTGCGCAGAATCACCGGCGGCGTCACCGTGTCGGCGTAGCCCATGCCGATGAAGGAGCGGTAGACCTTGTTCTGCACGGCCAGCGCGCGCAGGTCGGCAAGCACCTCGGATTCGGTGCGTGCCGCGGGCAGCTCCAGCGGCCGCTGCATGCGGATGTTGGCGGGCACAGTCTGCTCAATCAGTTCCGCCAGCGAGGAGACGCCGATGGTCTCGAGCATGGCGGGCAAGTCAGCAGGGCGGGGGCCCAGATGGCGGCGGGCAAAGCTGTCGGTAGGACGCAGCAGGCGCAGGTTGGCCTGCGGGTCAGCGTGGGTCTTGCTTGGGTTTTCGCGCAGCATGGATACTCTCCCTGACTTCAAGACGGGCCGGTGCGGTTGGCGCCAACAAAAAAAGGGCAACTCCAAAGGAGCACCCGTTTCTCTGTCGTGAACCTGAGAGATTGCGCCCTGTTCGCTTGGAACTGGCGTTGCCCCGTCGGTGGCCGGCCGCCGCGCCACGTGCATTGTGGGCGGGACAGACGCTTTCCAGAGATGCTGCCGTATTGCGATTCGTGAGCCTGAGAGTGTAGTTGCGGGCGTGTGGCGTGCGCCCGTAGTTTGCCCCTTCGGCGACCCAGCCTCCCCAACAAGCAGGCCGGATGCTCTCTCGCGATATGGTTTCAGCGGCGTTGTTTTCGCGCGCGTGGCGCAGGGCAATTCAACCAGATACGCAATGATATGTCAACTTGCGCCGCGTGCCCGGCGTCTATGCGTCCGGCATTTCACCTGCCTCCATGCGCCCCACTATCTCAGAGGTTTCGGCGTCCATCGATTCGCCCAGTTCGTCGCTCATGGCGCGCATGAGGTGGGCCATCGCGCGCGGGTCATCTTCACCCAGGGCATCGAGGTTGGCCGCGTCATCCAGCGCGGCCATGCGGCCAGCTTCCGAGCGCAAAACGGCCACGCGGCTGACGGCGCGCTGCAGGCGCGCGCCCTGGCAGCGCGGGCAGCGCAGCGTCGCGGGGGCAGCCTGCGCGACCTGGGCCGCGCCAAAGGTGCGAAAGAAGAGGCTGACGCGTGCGTGGCAATCAGGGCAGTCAAACTCGTAGATGGGCATGGGAGTGGAGGGTGCTGGCCCGCGCAATTTCTCGCGCCGGTCGCTCTGGCGTATACTTGCCTTCATTCGCGGCTCCGAGTGTAGCGCAGCCGCCTGTGGGGAGCAAACCCTGTGACCAATTCTTCCGCCCCAGTAATCTCCCGTCCCGCCCCACTTGCCGGCTCGTCCAGGCCTGCAGGAGACGACGGCGAAGAGGCTGCACTCTACGCCAAGTTGATGGAGCCGCGGCCGCTGATGGTCGTGATCTCCGGCCCCAGCGGCGTGGGCAAGGACGCCGTCCTGCAGGAACTCAAGCAGCAGAACTACTCCTTCCATTTCGTCGTCACCGCTACCACGCGGCCCAAGCGGCCCACGGAGGTGGACGGCGAGGACTACCACTTCGTCAGCGTGGGCGAATTCGCAGAGATGATCGAGCAGGAGGAATTGCTCGAGCACGCAGTGGTTTATGGCGACTACAAGGGCATCCCCAAGAAGCACGTGCGCGCGGCGCTGGCCAGCGGCCACGACGTGATCATGCGCATCGACGTGCAAGGGGCGGAGACGATTCGCAAACTCGTTCCCCAGGCAGTCACGATCTTCCTCACAGCCGAGAACGAATCGGAGCTGGTGCGCCGCCTGCAGACGCGCCGCACTGAGGAGCCAGGCCAGCTCAAAATGCGTATTGTCACAGCACGCAACGAATTGCGCCGTGCCGGCGAGTTTGACTATGTAATTGTCAACCGCGACAACGAGCTGGAGGAGACCGTACGCCAGCTCACCTCGATCATCATTGCCGAAAAGTGCCGCACCGACTGGGCTCCGGTCCAGCTCTAGCCCGCCCATGCTGCAACCTGCACCCCCCAGCCAATCCCCCACTACGCCGACCACAGGCGCGCGTCTCCCCGCGCAGGGTTACCGCCACTTTGCCATCCGTCTCACCCCGCCGACGCTCACCTATGTCTTCATTGGCGCGTGCCTGGCCGTCTTCTTTCTGGAGATTGGCTACGGCTTTTGGCGCTACAACACGTGGACCGGCTCGCAGAACACCACGGTGCTGGTAGACCTGGGTGCGAAGGTTAACCAGTATATTTTGCTGGGCGAGTGGTGGCGGCTCTTCACAGCCATGTTCCTGCACATTGGTGTCATGCACCTGCTCTTCAATATGTGGGCGCTCTTTGCGATTGGGCGGCTGGTGGAGGCGTATTTCGGCCATGTGCGCTACGCCATCATCTACCTGCTGGGCGGCCTCTTCGGCAGCCTGGCAAGCTATGCCTTCTCGCCAAGCGTATCGGCTGGTGCGTCGGGGGCGGTCTTTGCGCTCACGGGGGCGACGGCGGTCTACTTCTTCCGTTACCGCGACAATTTTGGCTCGCACGGGCGCGCCGTGCTGCAGAACATGCTCTTCATCATTGTCATCAACCTGGCCTTTGGCTTTGCCGGCTCGGGCGTGGACAACTGGGGACACATTGGCGGACTGGTGGGCGGCCTGCTGCTGGCGTGGGGACTGCTGCCACAGTATGCCCCGCCGCAAATCACTGTATCTGGCAATGGCCCCCTACTCAGCGCAGCCGAATTGATGGACCCGGCGCGCGCCGCGCAGCCCCTCTACATGGCGGTGCGGCAGCGCACAAGTGCAGAAGTGGTCTGGGTGCTGCTGGTGGTGCTGCTCTTCGGCGCGGGTATGTACGGCGCAACGCTCATCAACATGGCGCGCTATCCGGGGCTGGTGGGGTAAAGCTGGCAACACCTGTACACAGATTGCGCAGATGAGACAGATAACAGGAGATGAAGTGCCTCAGGATCATCCGCTTCTGTCTCACTTGTCCACGTAGTCCGCGCGTGAAAACGCCGAGCACCTTGTAGCGGAAGGCCTCCCGGCCTTCGTTGTGGTGGCCGCATGCCCAGGTGGCCGCAAAGTGAAGGCCGGGAG
>CAYJNV010000051.1:0-10559 GCA_964370975.1 uncultured Caldilineaceae bacterium
ATATAGGACATGTCCTATATTACACCTTTCCCAACCGCGTGTCAATAGGGAATCGTCATTTTCCTTGCAGTGCGCGCGTCAATAGGTCAGAATGGCGCATCGGCGCTTGCGCTGCGCCACTGTCACGCACCTTCGTCCGCAAGCAAGCGCGGTGCTATACTCCATTGCATATGTCGACTGACTACCCGGTGCGCGGCCTTGGCGCACAACCGCGGCGCAAACGGCGCGGCCTTGAACTGGTTTTTGTGCTGGGCTTCCTTGTCTGCCTGCTCGTGGGTCTCACCGCGCTGGGTGCGCTCTGGCTGCTCTCCAATCGCGCCGCGCCCGCAACCACCGGCCCCATGGCGTTGCTCCAGCCCGACCAGGTGCAGCCCGCCCTCGCCACGCGCAGCCTCGCCGGCGATCCTGCCGGCGCGCTTGTCGCACAGGCGCTGCAGGCGGGCGAATTGCCGACGGCCGCCGCGCTGCTTCTTTTTGATACGGAGTCCACTCACTCGGGGCGCGCCGCGCTCTGGCAGCAACTGGGCCGCCGCTGGCTCGACGTCGACGAACCCGAACTTGCCGCTGTGGCCTACGCCCAAACCGTCTCGATTGGCGCGCTCGACACCGCCTTGCGCTCGCTGGAGCGCGGCCAATTGTTGACCCAGGCCGCGGCGGGGCTGCAGGCGGCGGACGCCGGCGAGCAGGCGCAGGCCGCCGCGACACAGGCCGTGCGCGCGATTGCGCAGGCGCCCGACCTGCTGCCCGCACAGCGCAGCCAACTGCTGCAGGGCCTTAAGCCCGTGGTGGATACGCTGGACGCGCCCGAACTGGCCGCACAACTCAACGACCTGGTGCGCAACCCCTTTGTCAACGCTACGGGCATCCTGCTCGCAAATTCGTGGCCGCTGATCACGACGCGGCCGCCCGGCAACGTGGCCGTGGATGAGGCGACGGCAACGCGCCAACTGGCAGCGCGCAACCTCGCCGATCGCTTCGTGCTCACCGGCGGCATTGATGTGCAGCCCGAAATCGACGCGCTGCGCGCTGCTCTGCTCAACGAGGACCAACAGCGCGGCGTTGCCGGGCGTGCGGCGCTGGCTGTTGCGCCCACACGCGAGGCGCAACTGGGGTTGCTGCTGAACCAGCGCGCGTGGCTTCTGCTCAAGCTGCAGGTGGCCGGCGGCGCTTTTGGCCTCTCGCTCGTGCCTGAATGGGAATCGGGGCGCGTGGCGCTGGAGAGCGAGCTTGCCGGTCTGGACGCCAACATCCAGTTGATTGTGCAGGCCATTGCCGACGTGCAGGCCACGCCGCTGGAGCAGAACATGCTGCGCGCCGAAGTGGCGCAGTGGGCGGCGCTGGACAATGAACTGGGTCTCTACCCCAGCGCCAACCTGGAAGACATCAACAACCGCCTGCGCGCGGCGCAGGCCGAACTCGAGCGCGCCGGCTCTGCGCTGGCGCTGCCCGTTGTGCGCGAGCCCGCCAACGCCCTCCCCGGCTTTCGTATTCAGCCGCGCTGAAGCGTCGGCAGAGCCGTTTCCGTATACCAATTGGCGGAGAATTGGGCCCCGCGCGGTCGGTTGACAGCCTGCGGGCGCAGGCGCTATACTTCCGTTACAAGAGGGTATTCAGTCACGCAGCGTATGCCATGCAGCAAGCCTGTGGCATGGTTGATCCTCCCGTTTCTCCCCGGTGGCTGCCCTCTCATCCCCGCATACGTGAGCCTTGTGTGCGGCGATCACGTCCGGCATTCCCGCCTGTTCTGGGCCCTTGCTTGAAAAGGAGGTGCGACAGTGCTCCGCAAAATGCCAGTTCCCTGCTTCAACAATGCATGCGACCATGCAAGGTAAAAACACCTGGGTGCAGTGTGCGCCTGGGTGTTGTTGTTTTTGCGGCATGTTTTCGCTCCCTCTCATACTCTTTCGTGCGCAGCATGCTCCATTTGCTCGTTTGATTGGAAATACCGATTCCGCTTGATGTCGGTGCTACTCACTGACCGTTCAACCAGAAAGGATTCACCCGTGGATTCAGCCGCCAGCCGCATTCTCAAGGCCCGTCAATACGCGATGGAACGCGATCAACGCATCAAGGTGCATAGCTTCGAAGTCGAGTTGCACGGCGACAACTCGAACCATATCGTCAGCTATGAGCGCGGCACGTGGCATTGTGATTGCGAGGAGTTTGGCTTGCGCAGTGTCTGCTCTCACGTGATGGCTATGGAGGAGATCCTTGGCGAATCGGTGGAGCCGGCCATGATGGCGACACCTGTTGCGCCCTAGACAGCCCTGCAGCATACTATGCAATTGAAGAGACTGGGGGCCGCCAGCGGGCTGCCCCCAGTCTCTTTTTCTCAACCGCCTGCAGCGCACCAATTGGGCGCGCGCGGGAGCGGTGTGGTATGCTGCCGTGACTTTGGTCATGACTGAGGCCGGCACTTGAAGCGCAAGTATTTGCAGCTCCTGCTTGGAATTTTGATTAGCGCCATTTTCATCTACCTGGCGCTCCCCGGCCTGCACCTGAACGAGGTGGCCGCGTCGCTCCGCACCGCCAACTACTGGTGGATTGTGCCGGGCGTGATTGTCTATTTCGTCGGCCTCTGGGTGCGCTCGTGGCGTTGGCACTACATGCTGCGCCACCTCAAACCCGTTTCGACGCAGCGCCTTTACCCGCTCGTCTGCATCGGCTATTTCGGCAACAATGTCTATCCCTTCCGCGCCGGTGAAGTCATTCGTTCGGTCATGCTCAGGAAGCAGGAGGGGATTGCAGTCAGTTCCAGCCTGGCCACGGTCTTCATCGAGCGCATCTTTGATGGCTTGACGATGCTCCTCTTCGTATTCCTGGCGCTTCCCTTTGCACCCATGCCCGCCAACTTTCGCAATCTGGTGGTGGTCATGACGGTGCTCTTTTTGGGCGTAACGCTGATTTTTGTGTGGGCGGCGGTGCGCCCGCAGCGGCTCACGGCTATCTACGGCTGGTTGTCACGCCACCTGCTGCCCGCACGTGCGCGCACGTCGGTCGACGACATCTACCACCGTTTTCTCGAGGGGCTGCACAGCCTGAGCAGCCCCACCGATGTGGTCATGATCTTCGCCACCAGTGTCATCATCTGGCTGATTGAGACGGTCAAGTACTGGTTCGTGATGCACGCGTTTCCACTCTCCGTCTCCTTCCTGGTGCTGATGCTCGTCAACGGCATTGTCAATCTGGCCACAACGCTGCCTTCGGCGCCAGGCTACATCGGCACCTTCGACGTGCCGGGCATCCTCATCCTCAGCGCGTATGGCGTGGATGCGAGCCTGGCCGCCAGTTACATACTCACGCTGCACGTGGCGCTGTGGGTGCCGGTGACCGTGGTGGGTGGCTACTACTTTGTTCGTCAGCAACTGCGCTGGAGCGATTTCAGTGCCGCCGAGGCCACGGTGGCCGCGGCGCACAAGCAGTAGCGCGGTTGGCTTCTTGCCGGTTGCGTGATAGAGAATAATGGATAACCGATAATTGATGACTGATAATTGATGATTGACTTTGCTGCACACGAATCTTCAATAATCAATGATCAATTCTCAGTTATCAGTTCGTCCTGCAACGCACTTCGTTTAGGGAGAAATGTCTATGAAGAATATCGCCGTCGCCGGCACAGGCTATGTGGGCCTTTCGACCGGCACCTGCTTTGCCGACATGGGCAACACCGTCACCTGCATTGACATCAGCGAAGAGAAGATCGCGATGTTGCGCGACGGGCAAGTGCCGATTTATGAGCCCGGCCTGAGCGAGATGATCCAGCGCAACGTGCGTTCGGGCCGGCTGCGCTTCACCACTTCCTATGACGAGGCACTGGCCGACGCCGACTTCATCTTCATCTGCGTGGGCACGCCCAGCGGTGTCGATGGCGAGGCCGACCTCCAGTATGTGCGCATGGCCGCCGAAAGCGTGGCCCAAACCATGCACCGCCCCCTCATCGTCATCAACAAGAGCACAGTGCCCGTGGGCACGGGCGACTGGGTGGCCGACATCATCAAGCACAGCCAGCCCCAGCCGATTGAGTTCGCAGTGGTCTCCTGCCCCGAGTTCACGCGCGAAGGTTCGGCGATTCACGATTTCCTCAACCCCGACCGCGTGGTGATTGGCAGCCGCAACCATGACGCCGCCGAGAAGGTGGCGCAGTTGCATCTGCCCTTGCGCACGCGCATTGTGATGACCGACCTGCGCACCGCCGAAATGATCAAGTACGCCAGCAATGCATTCCTGGCGACGAAGATCAGCTTCATCAACCAGATTGCGCTGATTTGCGAGAAGTTGGGCGCCGATGTGGAAGAGGTGGCGCAGGGCATGGGCTTTGACAGGCGCATTGGCAATCAGTTCCTCAATGCGGGGCTGGGCTATGGCGGCTCCTGCTTCCCCAAGGATGTGAAGGCGCTCGAGCACATGGCGCTCGTGCACGGCTCGCACCCGTCACTGCTGCGCGCCGTCATGGAGATCAACCGCGACATGCGCCGCTGGGCCGTCTTCAACCTGCGCGAAACGCTCGAAGGTCGCCTGGACCGCAAGAAGATAGGCATCCTGGGGCTGGCCTTTAAACCAAACACCGACGACATTCGCGAGTCGGCCGCGCTCGAAATTGCGCGTATGCTCCAGAACGAGGGCGCGATTGTCACGGGCTATGACCCCGTGGCCATGCCCAACGCAGCGCGCACGCTGCCCAGCCTCACGCTGGCTGCAGACCCCTATGAATTGGCAACCGGCGTCGACGCGCTGCTTGTGTGCACGGAGTGGAACGAATTCAAGCAGATTGACCTGGACCGCGTGAAGAGCCTGATGGCGCGCCCCGTGGTAATCGACGGGCGCAACCTCTATGACGCGCACAAGATGGGGGTGATCGGCTTCACCTATCGCGCCGTGGGCCGCGGCCACCTGCGCGACGAGAATGAACACTTTCAGGAGTACGCTGAATCGCCGCGCCACAACGGGGCGGAGGTCGTTTCAGCCCCGCCCATCAAAGCGGCAGTAGCCGCCGCAACCGAGCAGGTTGTGTAGGTGCGCAGCGACGTCGCTGTCAATTGAACGAACGCCAAACGCGCCGGCCCTGTGCCGGCGCTGATGGTTTAGTGCAGATTGAGGATTCAAGGAACGAGAATTGATGATTGCGCAGCGGCGGCTATCTTCAATGATCAATTGTCAATGATCAGTACCAGTCAACCAGTCAACAAGTCCATCAGTTCACAAGTCAACCAGTGACAGGTTCACCACGCACCAATGACCAATGACCACCCGCCTATGATCCAGCAGCCCCTCCACCGCGCGACCCTGGCCAACGGCCTGCAGGTGCTCGTGCGCGAAAACCACAGCGCACCCGTCGCCAGTTTCTGGATCTTCTACCGTGTGGGCAGCCGCAACGAAGCGCCGGGACTCACGGGCATTAGCCACTGGGTGGAGCACATGCTCTTCAAGGGCACCGACGCCTTCCCGCGCGGCGCCTTTGACAAGGCCGTCTCCCGTGCCGGCGGAACCTTCAACGGCATGACCAGCCAGGATTGGACCACCTACTTCGAGACCTTTCCCGCCGATCGCATTGACCTTGCGCTGCAGGTGGAGAGCGATCGCATGGCCAACTGTCTCTTCGACCCCGCCGAGGCCGAGTCGGAGCGCACGGTAATCATCAGCGAGCGCGAGGGGAGCGAGAATGCCTACGCCTACCTGCTCAGCGAGGAAGTGCAGGCGCTGGCCTTCTATGCCCACCCTTACCGCCACCCCATTATCGGTTGGAAGAGCGACCTGCACACCATGCAGCGCGACGATCTCTTCGCGCACTACGCCGCCTGGTATACGCCCAACAACGCCGTGGCCGTGGCCGTAGGCGACTTTGACGCCGCCACCATGCTCGCAGCGATTGAGCGCCACTTCGCCGCCATCCCGCGTGGGCCGGCGCCTGCGCCCATGCGCGTGGTCGAACCCGAGCAACTGGCAGAGCGTCGCGTTGTGCTGCGCGGCAATGACCCCACGGCCTACCTCACGCTCGCGTTCCGCGCACCCGAGGCCACCCACGCCGACTTCTTCCCGCTGATTGTGCTTGACGCCGTCTTCAGTGGCGCCAAGGGGCTCGGCATGGCCGGCGGCGGCGGCAACGCTCGCACCAACCGCCTCTACAAGGCGCTGGTCGAAAGCCGCATCGCTGCCGACGCAGGTAGCAGCTACCGCCCCACCATCGACCCGGACCTCTTCTCCTTCTTCGTCACCCTCGCGCCCGAAGTGGAGCACACGCAGATTGAGGCCGCACTCTGGGGCGAAATCCACCTGGTGCAGGAGCAGGGGATCGCGCAGGAGGAGTTGACGCAAGCCATCAAGCAGACGCGCGCCCAATTCGCCTACTCGAGCGACAGCGTCACCTATCAGGCCTACTGGCTGGGCTTTGCCGAGATGGTGACCGGCCAGACGTGGCTGGACGAATGGCCCCAGCGCCTTGCCGCGGTGACGCTGGCGGACGTGCAGCGCGTGGCGCAAGCATACTTCAAGCCGGCGCTGCAGGTGGTTGGCTGGTATCTGCCCGACCCCGACGCCGCAGACTCAATGGACGATGGGGCGTGGGACGAAGATGGCACAGATGAGGACGTTGTGGATGAACCGGCGGTGGCCGCATGAGCAGCACCCTCTCCTACCCCGGCCCCGACACAATCACTCGAGTGGCGCTGGAGAACGGTATCATCATTCTTGTGCGTGAGAACCACGCCACGCCCGTCGTCGTACTCGAAGGCATTCTCGATGTGGGTGCGGTGGATGACCCCGCCACGCAGGTGGGACTTAGCAGCTTCACCACTGCCATGCTCTCGCGCGGCAGCGCCCGCTATGACTACAATCGCTTCAACCAGATCACCGAATCGGTCGGCGCGTCGCTCTACTTCTCCAGCGAGACCGACGCCGCCAACGTGGGCATCACCTGCCTGAATGAGGACTTCCCTGCGCTGGTGGATGTGATGGCCGACGCGCTGCGCCACCCCACCATGCCGCAGCCCTACTTTGACCTTGTGCGCGGCCAGAAGCTTGTGCGCCTGCAGGAGCGCGAGCAGGACACTGGGGCGATGGCGGCGCTGCGCTTCTACGAGACAGTCTATGGCGGCCACGTGCTGGGCAAGCCCGTGAGCGGCTACGTGGAAAGCGTGCGCACGATCACGCGCGACGATGTGGCCGCCTTCCATGCGCGCCACTACGGGCCGCGCGGCGCGATCTTCGCCGTCAGCGGCGACATTGCCCCGCAGGCCGCCGTCGACCTGCTGGCCGGCGCCCTGGGCGACTGGCAGGCATCGCCGCCGCCGCGCACGCTGCCCGCCGTGGCGCCCCTCGCGCAGGCTACCCGCCGCCACGTGCCCATGGCCGGCAAGGTGCAGTCCGACATTCTGCTGGGCGTGCAGGCCGTCGCGCGCAACCACCCCGACTTCTACGCCGTGCGCGTGGCCAACACCATCCTGGGCGTCTTCGGCATGATGGGCCGCCTGGGCGAGGTGGTGCGCGAACAGCAGGGGCTGGCCTACTTTGCCTACAGTTCGCTCGATGCCGGGCGCGATGCAGGCGTCTGGCTCGCTGGCGCGGGTGTCAACCCGGCTGACGTCGACCGCGCGGTGGCGAGCATGTTGGCCGAACTTGACAAGATGGCGCAGGCTCCTGTCACTGCCGAAGAACTGTCCGACAGCAAGGCCTACCTCACTGGCGTGCTGCCGCTGACGCTGGAGACGAACGATGGCCTCGCGTCCACCTTGCTGAGCATGGAGTGGAATGGCCTGGGTCTCGATTTTCTGGCGCGCTACCCCGCCATCATCAACGCTATCACCATTGAGGATGTGCAGCGCGTGTCCCACGCCTACCTGCGCCCCGAGGCGCTGGCCGTGGTGACGGCAGGAAAATAGCATTTGGTAAGTGGTAAATGGTAAGTGGTAACCCGCGCATAGCACCGAGTGCGCCAGTTACCAATTCACCATTTACCAATTACCAGTCATCCAGTCCAGCAGTCATCCAGTCATCCAGACTACCAGTCCACCAGTGAGCCAGTTACCTCCCTACACGATGCTCCACACCGGCGTTGACCTCATTGAGATTGCACGCGTGCGCATGGCCGTCGGCCGCTACGGCGACCGCTTTCTGCAGCGCGTCTATACGCCGCTGGAGCGCGCCGACTGCGGCAGCCGCATGGAATCGCTGGCCGTACGCTTTGCCGCCAAGGAAGCCGTGGCCAAGGCATTGGGCACGGGGATCTGGCGCGCCGGCGTGGTGTGGACGGACATTGAGGTCGTGCGCATGGATGGGGGCGCGCCGCAACTGCGGCTGTATGGGGGTGCGGCGCGGCGCGCGGCGGAGATGGGCCTGGACGAATGGTCGCTCAGCCTTACCCACAGCCGCACGCAGGCTATCGCGTTCGTAGCTGCGCAGTAGAGCGCCTGTATACAGAAGAGACGGAAACAAAGGAAAGAGCACGGTTCATCCTGTTCTTTCAATCGTTTCCGTCTCTTCTGCATACAGGCGCTCTACTGCGCCATCGGCCCAAGGCGGCCGCGCTGGTGGTCGCGCAGCCCGCGCCAGATGGCGTCACGGTGCGCACGCCGGTCGCGCCATTTGGGACGCAGCGTGTAGCTTGCCAGCGTGCGCGCAATTTCGCCATAGGCCACGGCGCGTGCCGCCAGCGGCGCATTGTGCTTGGCTAGCGTTTGCAGCCGGTTGCGCGTGTTGTAGTAGCCCACCGACGGCTTGGGCTGATAATCCACCTGCACCCCCTTGTGGCGCAGAACCGCCGCCGGTGCATAGCGAATGCGGTAGCCGTGCTGGCGCAGGCGCAGACACCATTCCGTTTCTTCCCAGTAGTAGAAATAGGCAGCGTCAAGCATCCCCGCGCGGCGGATGGCTTCGGCGCGCACGCAGATGGCGCAGCCCGAAATCCAGTCCACATCGCGCTGCGCATCATATTGCCCGGTGTCCGGCTCGTTTTGCCCCCGGTGTGACGAGCGCCAGTAGCGGTCCATGCGCCCACCCGCCGACTGGATAATGGCTGTCTCGCCGGCATGTAGCACCTTGGGGCCCACGACGCCAATCTGCGCGTCGGCCTCGCCCGCCTCCACAAGCGCCGCCACGCAGCCGGGCTCCAGGAGTGTGTCCTCGTTGAGCACGAACACCCAGTCGGCGCTGCGCGCCAATGCCGCTTCGATGCCTACATTGTTATTGCCCGCGTAGCCCAGATTGTGCGTTAACTGCAGTATCTCCACGGCGGGGAAGGCCTTCGCCACCGCCTCGGCGCTGCCGTCGGTGGAGCCGTTGTCGAGCAGCAGAATGTGGTTGCGCGCATAGGTCGAACACGCCAGCGACGCCAGACAGGCCAGCGTGTCGTCGCGCCGGTTTGTGTTGAGGATGACCGTGACAACCAGCGGCTCTTTGATCGTGATGGGCATCAGCGCACCTCCTGCCTGCCCATCCTCTCCACGCTCGACTGCCAGGCCCTGGGGAAGTTCTTCCACACCTCGACCTCCTCGAAGCCCTGGCTGGCGCGTGCACCATGCTCCTTGACCCACGCCGCCATGCGCGCGAGCCCTTCTTCGAGCGTGTGCTGCGGCCGCTCGCCAAAGACGCGCCGCACCGCAGCATGCGACGACCACGCGTTGAGCACCTCCTGGCGTGCGGGCAGGTACTCAATGGCGGGCGCAACACCCATAGCCTGCGCCACCGCCCGCGCCAGCGCGTTGACTGTGTAGGGCGTATCGGCGCCGATGTTGAAGACCTGATTCCAGGCGGCGGGCGTCTCGATGCAGTCGGCCATGATGGGAGCGATGTCGCCAATGTAGCTGAAGGCGCGCTGCTGCTCACCATCACCAAAGGCGGTCATCGGCTTGCCCTGGAGAATCTGGTTCATGAAGATACCGACCACGTTGCGGTAGCGGTCGGCAATGTTCTGCCCCTCACCATAGACGTTGTGCGGGCGGAAGATGACGTGGTTGAGGCCAAACAAGCGCCGTGCGGCCTCAAGGTCCATCTCCACGGCGAGCTTGGCAATGCCGTAGGGATCCTCGGGATGGGCGGGGGTCTGCTCGGTCATGGGGAGTTCGGGGCTGGGGCCGTAGACCGCGATGGACGAGGTGAAGACGAAGCATTCCACGCCCGTATTGACGGCGGCGTTGACAAGGTTGACGGTGCCGATGAGGTTGTTGGTGTAGTTGAAGCGGCGAATGAAGTGGCTCAGCCCCTCGGCGGCGTAGGCGGCCAGGTGGTAGATATAGGCAAAGCGCTCCTGCTCGCAGAGCGACGCGACCAGCCCGGCATCGGTGATGCTGCCCTGCACAAAGTGCGCGCCGGCCGGCACGTTATCGGGATAGCCGCCGCTCAGGTCGTCGAGCACGGTGACGCTGTGGCCGCGTGCAACCAGCTCACGAGCCACGTGCGAGCCAATGAATCCCGCGCCGCCGGTGACAAGAATCTTCGCCATGGAGTTCCTCCGGTTTGGTTGTGGGGGGTGGCTTCACAGTCGTTCAGAAGTGGTCGATCCGCTATCCGTAGCGGAAGGCCTCCCGGCCTTCATGTTGGTGGCCGCAGGCCGCCGGTTGCCGCAAAAT
>CAYJNV010000051.1:10569-17485 GCA_964370975.1 uncultured Caldilineaceae bacterium
TGTTTGTGGGTGGGCGCCCCGGCGGGGGGGGCCCCAACACTCGCGGCGGGCCGCCCCCCCCGCTACGGAGTACCTGTGCTATCTGCGTACAGCAGTTCCTCGGGCGTCAGAACCTCCAGCACCTGGCACGCCAGCTCGTAGCGGCCAAAGCTGGGCATGAGGTAGACGCCCTGCACGTAGGGTAGATCCTTGAGTTCAAGCAGCAGTTCCTGCGCCATGGCGACGCCTTCCTGCCTTCCATTGGGACCGGCCCGGCGCATGCGTTCCAGCGTCGCCTCGGTGAGGGTAATGCCGGGCACCTCATTGTGCAGGAAACTGGCATGCTTGTGCCCCTGCAGAGGCAGCACACCCACCAGCGCCGGCACCGGGAAGGCGCCGTACATCCGCTCGTAGTGCTCCACAAAGGTGCGCCAAAGCTGCGCATCATAAATGGGCTGCGTCATGGTGAAGTGTGCGCCCGCGCTCACCTTGCGATGGAAGCGCTCGATCTCCTCATCGAGGTTGGGACGTGTGGGATCGCACGCCACGGCAATGGTGAAGGCGGCGCGGCGACCCATGTCGCGCCCTGCCAGGTCCACGCCGTCGTTGAAGCGGCTGATGATGCGCGCGAGGCCAATTGAATCGACGTCATAGACGGGCGTGCTTTGTTGCGTGTCGCCCAGGCTGGGGGGATCCCCTGTAAGCGCGAGAATGTTGCGCACACCCAGCATGTGCGCACCGATGAGGTCGGACTGCAGGCCCATGAGGGATCGGTCGCGCGTGGTGTAGTGAACAATCGTCTCGATGCCCACGCGCAGCTGAATCTCCACGCAGAGGGCGAGGGCGCCCATGCGCACGCGCGCCATGGGGCTGTCGGCCACATTGACGGCGTCGGCGCCAATGCGCTTGGCATACTCGGCGCCTTCAATCTGCTTCTCCGCCGTAAATGCACGCGGTGGATCCACCTCCACGCTGATGACGAACTTGCCGGCGCGCAGCTTGCGCAGCAGCGCCGTGGGTTGGTCCACATCGGCCGCGCCATAATCCGCCGCCGAGGAACTGCCGGGCAGCGCCATGGGCTCGTCCACCTCTATCCGCACGGGTGCGACGTGATCGGGTTCGAGCATTACGTCAAGCGCGGTGCGCATTTCTCGAATGTGCATGGGTGTGGTGCCGCAGCAGCCTCCCACCAGGCATGCACCCTGCTCCAGGAAGGCAGGCACGAAGCGTGCAAAGTAAGCGGGGCTGGCGGGATACATAAAGCGCCCCTCTACGCGCTCGGGGAAGCCGGCGTTGGGCATGGCGATGAGGTGTGCGCCCGGCACGGCGGCATGCAGCGCCTGCACCGTCTCGAGGAGCGCCGCGGGTCCCACTGTGCAGTTGGCGCCGATGACGTCGGCCCCTGCCGCGGCCAGCCTGTGTGCCGCATCGGCGGCCGTGTAGCCGTCGGTGGTGTAGCCATCCTGCGCATAGGTAAGCGACGCGACGATGGGCAAATCGCAGAGGCTGCGCGCCGCAGCGATGGCGATCTCAATCTCCTCGAGCGCAGTAAAGGTCTCAAAGAGGAGCAGGTCGGCCCCCGCTTCCCAAAGTACGCTGATCTGCTCGCGGAAGATGGCGTCGGCCTCCGCGCGCGTCAGCGGGCCGTCGGGTGCAAGGCGCTTGCCCAGCGGCCCCACGTCGCCCGCGATAAAGAGCGAGCGCCCGGCCACCTCGCGCACGTCGCGCACCAGCTTGACGGCCTTGAAGTTGAATTCGCGCACGGAGTCGCCGAGGCCAAATGCGGCCAGCCGGGCGCGGTTGGCGCCAAAGGTGTGCGTCTTGATCACATCGGCGCCGGCGCTGGCATAGGCCTGGTGAATCTCGCTGACCCAGCTGGGGCGCGTGAGCACCAGTTGTTCGAGGCACTGTTCGCCGCTGGCACCGCGCGCAAAGAGCATGGTGCCCATGGCGCCATCCACCAGGAGCGGGCGTTCGGCCATACGTTGCAGAAAGGGGTTCATGGCATGGTTCCTTCATGGAGCGGCCCTTGCCGCTGCGCCCGAGTATAGCATAGGGCACAGCGGTTCAAGGTTCAAGGTTCAGGAGTTCAAGGTTCGGCGCGATACCACATGGATCACGCCGAACCCTTGAACTCTTGAACCTTGAACTCATGTGCTATACTTGTGCACCTACAAGATTGAAGCGACCAGCCGCAACTGGCGCTCACGCGGGACACCGCGGGGAAGCGGCGGCCGCGTTTCCTCGCACAGCCGCACGCCTGGGTTGGGCAGCCGACCTCTGTGCGTCCGGCTGCTCTTTTTGATTGGCAGCCCCATCCGAAAGGAAGCAAGCCATGCCCGCGTTTCGCGCCCTCCTCTCCGTCTCCAACAAGAGCGGCCTGATTGACTTTGCGCGCGCCCTGCACGCCGCTGGGGGGCAATTGATTGCCTCGGGCGGCACCGCGCGCGCCATTGCCGACGCCAACATGCCCGTCACAGCCGTGGAGGAAATCACTGGCTTCCCCGAGGTGCTGGGCGGCCGTGTCAAGACGCTCCACCCTGCGATCCACGGCGGCATCCTCGCGCGCCGCACGCCGCAACACCTGGACGAACTGGCCGCACACGGCATTGAGCCGATTGACCTGGTGGTCGTCAACCTCTACCCCTTTGCCGAGACCGTGGCGCAGCCCCATGTCACACTGCCCACGGCGATTGAGGAAATTGACATCGGCGGGGTGGCCTTGCTGCGTGCCGCCGCCAAGAACCACGAGTCGGTGAGCGTGGTCTGCGAGCCGGACGACTACGAAACAGTGGCGACAGCCTTTGCCAACGGCGGCCCCAGCCTCGACATGCGCCGCGCGCTTGCGCTCAAGGCGTTCCGCCACACCGCCGCCTATGACGGCGCGATTGCCGATTACCTGGCGCGCCAGGTGGAGGAGGCGCCTGCCGCCGAGCCCCCCACCGACTCGATTATCCCGCGCGCCATGCATATCGATCTGTTGCGGGAACAACTCAACCGCTATGGCGAGAACCCCCATCAGCAGGGCGGCCTCTTTGTCTATGCGGGCGAGCAGCCCGCCTTCGAAGTGCTCCACGGCAAGGAAATGTCCTACAACAACTGGCTGGATCTCGACGGCGCCTGGCAAGCCGCGCAGGACTTTCCCGAGCCCACCGTAGCCATCGTCAAGCATGGCAACCCCTGCGGCCTGGCCACCGCGCCCACCCTTGCCGAAGCCTACGCCAAAGCTTTCGCCTCCGACCCGGTGAGCGCCTTCGGGGGCATTGTGGCCGTCAACCGCACCTTTGATGATGCGCTGGCGCGTGCGTTGGGTGACATTTTCCTCGAAGTGGTGGCAGCGCCCGTCTTCGAGGAAGAGGCGCTTGCCCGCCTGTTGGCCAAAAAGAACCTGCGCGTGCTGCGCTATACGGGGACGCCGCTGCGCCCGCTCAGCCTGCGCTCAATTGTGGGCGGCGTGCTCGTGCAGGAGGTCGACCGCAGCCAGCAGGACATGGACGCGCTGGGATGGCAGGTGGTGAGCCGCCGCCAGCCCACGCCCGCGCAACTGGCGGACCTGGCCTTTGCCTGGCGTGTCGGGCGCTTCATCAAGAGCAACGCCATCGTCTACGTGCACGACCGCGCCACCGTGGGTGTGGGCGCGGGCCAAATGAGCCGCGTCGACTCGGTATCGATGGCAGGCATCAAAGCGGGCGACCGCGCGCGCGGGGCGGTGCTCGCTTCCGACGCCTTCTTCCCCTTTGCCGATGCCATCGAGGCCGCCGCCAAGCATGGCATTGCCGCAGTCGTCCAGCCGGGCGGCTCGATCCGCGACGCCGAAGTGATCGAGGCCGTTGACCGTCTGGGACTGGTGATGCTCTTTACCGGGGCGCGGCACTTCAGGCACTAGGCGTGAACATAACTGGTGGACTGGTGGACTAGTCAACCAATCCACCAGTCCACCAGTTGTTAGTCATCAGTCATCAAGTACGCATATGCCACCGACATTCCGCAACATCTGCCCCTTGCATTGCGGCGCGCACGGACGCATACTGTAGGACACGCTTGGCGTTTGGCCCGATATGCGAAGCTGATTCGGAACCTGGAGGTTGCACCATGATTATCTACATGCACCGCGGTATGTGTGACGCGACCCTGCCCTTCTGCGCACGCTGCTCTGCCGCCTTTTTCCGCAAGCCCCTTGGCACCGACCGCCCCTGCGTTACCCGCATCGTCGATGATGGGCGCGAGGACGTTCTCCATTTTGTGGTGAACACTGACAGCCGCACCATGGAGTTTGACCTGACCAAAGACCTCCAAGAGGGGCTGTCGCTGGAAGGCTGGGAGTTCCTGGCAGACTTCGATCCGGCGCTCTTCCGCCGCGGCGCCGCCGAACGCTGGCGTCTTCTGGCCGACCTGCCTGCCGATCACGAGACTGCCTGAGCCGGCGGTTGGCAGGCTCGACCACACGACTGTACGCCGTCCCTGCGGACGGTGCGCACCCGTGTGCCATGAACCGGTCGCGGCGCATGCACGCGGCCGGTTTTGTTTGTGCAAACGCAGCAGGCATTGCCCCATGAACCATGATGACCAGCCGGCAGCCACAGATCACGGATTCGCGGAGCGTGGCCTGGTAGGCTTCGTCGCCTTCATCGAGCAGACAGCGGCCGAGGTTGCGCACGAGCGCGCAGATACGCGCGACTTTGTGCGCCGCATGGGCGAAGCATGCGCCTACATTCGCTTCGAGGATCTGACGCACCCCTTGCGCTTCCTGCGGCAAATGGCAGGCCAGCCGCCCCTGCGCTTTGGCACCGGCGGCTTTGATCCCACGATGGTGGATGACCAGAACCCCGCACGCCACTACACGGCTTTTGTTGTGGTGGGCTACTGGCTGCCCATGGTAGCTGCCTTGCTGGTGCTCTACGCCTGGGAAGTGGCGGGGTTTGTACGCTACAAGGGCCGCTGGAGCCGCAACGATGTGCGCAATGGCATGGCCGGCCTGCGCCACGGTCGCGCTGTGCGGCGCGAGGGGCCGGGCGTGCTAGGCAAGCTCGTTCGCCGCGACCTGAGCGCAGATTGAAGAGCACAAACAAAGCTACAGATACCAACTGATGACCGCCCGTTGTTGTCTGTACCCTGTTGCTCTGAGAGGGCCACACTACCTCATAGCGGAAGGCCTCCCGGCCTTCCGCTACGAGGTGCCGCGGTCTCTTCAATCCTCCAGTTGGCTGGCGTCGTAGCCGCCCCACTTGCTGGTGAAGGTGGTGCTGAAGATTTCGGCGGCGGTGCGTTCGGCCTTGCGCAACGCCTCGTCTGAAGCGGCGCGCTTGCGCTCGGCTGCTGACATGTCGGGGTCGACTGTCGACGGCGTCACGGCGAGCAACCGCACCTTGCAGATGTCGCCCTGGTGGTATTCCACGCTGCTGCCCGCCACGCGGCCCACCAGCGCACGCGCCAACGGCGTGCTGATGCCCACCTGGCCCGCGTCGATGTCGGCGGCAGCGTCGGCCACCAGTTCCAGCGCCAGCGCCTCGACGCTGCCGTCTTCGCTCATCAACTCAATGTCAACATGCGTGCCCAGTCCGGCGCGCAACGCTGCTTTCTCTGTCATGGGGCACCACTACTTCATGAATGTGAAGCTCTCCGTCACAGTTGGCCACGAAGACCACGCGGCTGAAGTCCTGCCCCGGCGCCATGTCCACCTGCGCCTGGGCCGACGTCGGCCTATGAGTCGACACGCGCCCTGGCCGCCACATCCTGCGCGAAGAGTTCCATGGCCTGCTGCATTTCGGTCGTCGCCACGGACTGACCGCTGCCCAAGAAGCTGACGGTGGTCGTCATCACATCGGCCGTCCCGTCAACGCGCTGGGTCTCGAAGGGCGCGAGGTTGTCGCTCCAGGCGTAGAGTTGCGCGAGTTGATCGCTATCGAGCAGCACAACGGGCAGCGTCTGAACGGGCTGCGCTGCACAATCGGCCACATTGGCGAAGCCACCCAGGTAGACACTTACGTTCTGGCAAAGCGCGGCGATGCCCCCCTCCTGGTAGAGCTGCAGTGCCAGGCCGTGGCCAACGGCGCTCACGCCCCCCTGTGCTTCCTGGACGGCAGCGCGGGCGCGTTCGGCAATCATGCGCTGCTCGGCTTCGGTGGCAATTGTGCTTCCATCACCTGTGAAGACGATATCACCTGCAGGCGTGGATGCGGAGAAGGGTGCGTAGGTGATGCGCAGCATGTCGAGGTCCGCGGGGCGGCCGCTGAAGACAAGGGGCACGCGCACAAGTTCGGCGTCGCTGCAGCCGCCGTGGGCGATGCCGTCCAAACCAATCTCACCGGCGGTGCACGGCTCCACGTCGGCGGCGCTCATCCAGCGGATGACGGGATCGCCCGTTTGCGGCGCGGGGGCATCGACCACGCGGAAATCACTGCCGTCGGCGTTGGTGTGCAGGATGTACTGCTTGCCGCCAACGTCCATGACGATATTGAAGCCGGGGGTAATCACGGCGGCGCACATCTCGCCTGCGTCGGACGCGCCCAGACAACTGTCGGGCCAATCCACAGCCTCTGCGCTAAGTACGCTTACACTCTGCGGGTCGACCTCAAGCCTGCGCGCCAACTGCTGCTGCGCCTCGAGCGCGACAGGGGGAAGCACGCTTGCGTCCATGGCAGCCTCGGCCGTGGGGACAACTGGCTCGGGTGTGCGCACGTCCGCAGGCGGCGCGCTCTCCTGCGGGGCAGCAGTGGGTGCAACGGTGGGTGCTTCGGTGGCGGGCTGCGTGGCGGACGGCTGGGCGGGCGGCAAGGGCGCGCCGCAGGCCGCGAGCGCCAGCGCGCCGATCAGCAGCGTTGCGCCCATCCAAATGGTATGTCGACTCATCAATTTCCTCCTGAGAGATGTATTTTGCGCGTGCGGGGTGCAATCGAAGTGACGTATGCTGCCCTGTCATTGTTCCCGCGGCAGGGGC
>CAYJNV010000051.1:17585-19838 GCA_964370975.1 uncultured Caldilineaceae bacterium
CGGGGTGCAATCGAAGTGACGTATGCTGCCCTGTCATTGTTCCCGCGGCAGGGGCTGCGCGTTGTCGTGCATTACTTCGCCGTTGCCGCCCGCTCCAGCGCGCGGCCCAGGCGGCGCACACCCTCTTCGAGTTCGGCCTCGCCGTAGTAGGCAAAGCAGAGGCGCAACCTGTCGCCCAGCCCGCCGCAACTGGAGAAGCGCGGCCCGGCGCGAAAATCCACCAACTCGGCAGCCGCGGCTGTGGCCAGGCGCAAACCATCAACTGGCTGAGTTGTCTCTGCCCAGAGGAAATAGCCGCCGTCGGGCACGACGTAGCGCAGCCGCCCGCTCAGGTGCGCGTGCAGCGCAGCCACCAGCGCATCGCGCCGCACCATGTAGATGCTCCGCAAGAAGTCGACATACGCGCTCAGCAGGTCAAGCTCAAGCGCGCTTTGGACGATGGAGGCCGAGAAGGGGCTAAGCCCGCCACCGCTGGCAGTAACCCCCCAGGCCGTGAGCGCGGCCATGCGTTCGGGTGCGGCGTGCAGCCAGCCCAGCCGCAGCCCAGGCCCCAGAATCTTGGAGAAGGAGCCGAGCGACAGCACAGCGGGGTCATTGGCGTGGGCGGCAAAGGGCGGCGGCGGGCAGCCCGTATAGGTGAGAAGGTGATAAACCTCGTCGGCCACAAGCAGCGCATTGTGGCTGCGGCAAAGCGCAAGCACCTCCATGCGTCGCGCGGCTGACATGCTGATGCCGGTTGGGTTCTGGTGGGTGGGAATTGTGTAGAGCAGGCGGGGTCGGTGCTCGGCCAGCAGCGCCTCCAGCGCATCGGGGATGAGGCCGTCACCATCCATTGGCGCGCTGACAACGCGCAAGCCGTGGTCGGCGAAGATGCGCAGCGCCAGGAAATAGGTGGGCTCCTCCACGAGCACCACGTCGCCCGGATGGGTAAAGACCGTACAGATCATGTCCAGCGCCTGCGAGACGCCATTGGTGATCATCAACCCATCTGCGGATACCCGCGTGGCGTATTCGGCGGTCAGGAATGCAGCGAGCGCGCGGCGCATCCCTGGCCCGCCCTGTTCGGAGCCATATTGGAGCGCGTCGCGGTCATCCAGCGCAAAGCGGTGCTGAGCCGCCTGCGCGAGCAGTTCCTGGGGCAGGAGGCTGAGGCTGGGGTGGCCGAGGCCCAGATCAATCACGCCGGGCGGCACCCAGTACTGGGTTGTAGACATGGGCTAGGGCTTTCGGGTGGTCGGCAGTCGCTAATGGGCAGTGGGCAATAGGCAATGGGCAGTGGCAGGCGACCTCCATTGTAGGCGCGCTGCGCCGATGCAGCCACTCGCCACTCCCCACTGCCCACTCCCCATTGCCTACTGCCGCGCACCTACCCCCACCTGCGCGCACATGGACAGCACGGGGCAACTGCTGCAATGGGGCACACGGCCCGTGCAGATGTGCTTGCCAAAGGGCACCAGCAGCCGGTTGATTGTGACCCACAGGTGATGCGGCAGGATCTGCTCGAGCGCAAGCATTGTCTGCTCGGGCGTGGCGGTTAGCACGTAGCCCCAACGGTTGGTCACGCGGTGCACATGCACATCGACGCTGATCGCGGGATGGCTGCAGGCGATGCCCAGCACCAGGTTGGCGCACTTGGGCCCCACGCCGCGCAGAGAGGTAAGGGCAACAAAATCGCAAGGCAGCGCGCCGCCGAATGCATCCTGTACTGTGCGTGCCATCTCCAGCATCTGGTATGCCTTGGCGGTGTGGAAAGTGCTCGGGCTGATCCAGGCATCGATCTGCGCGGGCGTGTGGGCACGCAATGCGGTGGGCGTACGTGCATGTGCAAAGAGACGGCGCGCGGCCTCAACCGTCACCTCGTCTCGCGTGCGAATCGAGATGATGCAGGCCAGTAACTGCTCGAAGGGGGTGGTGAAACCCTCATCGGCGAGGCCGAAGAGCGCCGCCGGTGGGTAGGGGCGCACCGCCTCGGCAATACGTTCCAGCGCCGTTTCCACAGCAAAGGGCTGCTTTGTCATCGCCGAGCTCCAAGGCCGCTCCGTGGTTGAAATCCTCTGCTGCGCACAACGCCGCACAGGGGCAGTTGGTTCACCCGCGGGGAACCAGACTGTGGCGTAAGGCGTTCGCGGCAGCAGCAGCCATGCGCCCTCTCCGCTTCGGAGCGGCGCAAACATGCAAACGAAAAGGTGCTTATGAGCAAGCAAGTTGACGCAACCAATCTCTCGGGCGAGCGCCCCACCCTCTGGATGGACA
>CAYJNV010000052.1:0-12345 GCA_964370975.1 uncultured Caldilineaceae bacterium
GGGGAAGACGGTTGTGAGGTTGCGGAGTTCAAGCACGGGGTTTTGTCCGCCGGCCATGCGCATAGTCCGTTCTGCACAGTGCGCCCGTGGAGGCGCAGCGACTACTCGATCTTGAGGCGAGGGTCCAGGATATCGCGCAGCCATTCGCCAAAGAGGTTGATGGAGAGCACAAGCACCACAATGGCAATGCCCGGCACGGTGGCCACCCACCACGCATTGAGCAGGTAGTTGCGCCCGTCGGCAACCATGCTGCCCCAGGCGGGTGTGGGAGGCTGAATACCCAACCCCAGAAAGCTGAGGCTTGCCTCCGTCACAATCATGAAGCCCATGCGCAGCGTTGTGAGCACGAGGATAGACTGGATGATATTGGGCAGCATCTCGCGCACGATGATCTGCGTGTGGCTCTGGCCCGTCACGCGCGCGGCCTCAACATACTCACGCGTCCCTTCGGCAATCATCTCGCCGCGCGCCAGCCGGAAGAACTCAACCCATCCTTTGAAGGTGAGTGCCAGAATCAGATTGGTGAAACCCGGCCCTAGAAAGGCCATGACGCCAATGGCAAAGATAAGGAAGGGAAAGGCCATCAGCAGATCGGCAAAGCGGCTGATGATGGCGTCGGTGCGTCCGCGGAAGTACCCGGCGCTTGCGCCCAGAATCAGCCCGATGATGACCGAGATGCCGACCGAGAGCACGCCCACCAGCAGCGAGATGCGTGCCCCGTAGATAATGCGCGTGTAGAGGTCGCGTCCCTGGCCATCAGTGCCCAGGGGAAAGGACCAGGAACCCTCCGCCGCCCATACAGGCGGGAGCAAGCGGCTGCGCAGGCTGCCAAGTTCGGGGTTGTGCCAGGTGATGTGGGGCGCAAAGATGGCCCCGAGCACATAAAGGATGATGATCACGCCGCTGATCAGCGCGACGGGGTGGTGGCGCAGATCGTACCAGAATTCGCCGCCGCGCTGCCGCCACAGGCGCACGCGAATTCCCATCATACGGCGCCATGCCGGTTGTGTGCGGGCCTCTGTCACTGTTGCCATGCGCGTATCAGATCCTGTAACTTCATCTGAGGCAAGGACTCTATAGTTCGATCTTGGGGTTCAAGTAAGTATAGAGAATATCCACAATCAGATTGGCGGCGACAAAGGTGAAGGCGTAGACCATGACCGTTCCCTGCACCAACGGGAAGTCGCGGTTGAAGATCGCATCCACCACCATGCGCCCCATGCCCGGCCAGCCAAAGACCGTCTCCACAATCATGTTGCCGCCCAGCAGCACACCCACCTGCAAGCCCACGACCGTTACCGTGGGGATGAGCGCGTTGCGCAGCGCATGCTTCATGATGGTGCGGGTCTCGCCCGCGCCTTTGGCGCGCGCCAGTTTGACGTAGTCCGAGCGCAGAATCTCAAGCAGGCTCGAGCGCAGCACGCGCGCCACAATCGCCGCAACGCCCGCGCCCAGCGTGAGCGCGGGCAGAATCAAATGGCGCACGCTGCTGTCAAGCGCCGCCCAGTTGCGCGTGAGGATGCTGTCGAGTACATAGTAGCCGGTGATTACTTGCAGTTGCGCGTCATAGTCGATACGCCCCTGTACAGGCAGCCAGTGCAGATTGACGGAGAAGATGAGAATCAGCAGGATGCCAAGCCAGAACGAAGGCATGGAGATACCCAGAAAAGCCCCCGCCATGCTCAAACGGTCAATCCACGAATTCTGTTTGACCGCCGAGATGATGCCGATTGGAAACGCAATCAGCAGTCCCATGAGCAGCGCCGCCAGCGCCAGCTCGATTGTGGCGGGAAGCCGTTCGCCAATCAGTTGCGTCACGGGTTTCTGCTGCACAAAAGAGTTGCCCAGGTCGCCGCGTGCCAGATCGGCAAGGAAGATGCCCAGTTGCTGAATGATCGGCTTGTCAAGGTTGAACTCGCTGCGCAACTGTTCCACCTCACCGGCGGAGACCGCGCCCCCCTGCCCCATCATGATGTCCACCGGATCACCCGGCGTGAGGCGCATGAAGAGGAAGACGATGACCGCGACGCCCAGCATTATGGGCAGTGCGGCGAGGAGGCGTTCCAATGTCTTGACAAGACGCATGGGCGGGCTCCGGACGCGAAAGCGGATCTTGGGCGGTGCGGAAACGGGGCGGGAGAGCCGAACCGGGGCATCGGCTCGGCTCCCTCGCACAGAGAAGGTGCAGGCGGCGGTTGACGCGCCGCCTGCATCATTCAGAGTAGTGGTCTACTGAAGACAGACATCGTGAAGGTTGACGCGGCTGTCGGAGGCGGGCTCCCAGTTCTGCACGCGTACAGAGGCTGCCTCGAGCTCCTCGGGCAGAATCAGGAAGACTGCGGGAGCCTCGTCGTAGATCAGCGCCTGGGCTTCATCGTAGAGCTCGTGGCGCTTGGCCACGTCGGTCTCGGTCTCGCCGGCCTTAATCAACTCGTTCACCCGCTCGTTATTGTAGCCGGAGAAGTTGCCGCGCCCATAGGGTGAGTCGGCAACAACGCCGTGCCACTTGGCTTCCATGTGGCCCACGGGGTCAAACGCCGAATCGCCCCAGTCATCCAGATAGGCTGTGCGCTCGCCTGCCTTGAGCAATGGCGAGACGACGCTGTACTCCCACAAGCGCAGGCTGGCGTCGATGCCGGCCTCCTGCAACTGTGCGACCACAGCTTCGGCCAGGGAGCGGTGCTCGTCGACGCTGTCCACGACAAACGACCAGGGTGCGCCGTTCCACTCAAGCTTGCCGTCGCCGTCACTGTCGCTGATGCCCGCCGCCGCCAGCAGTTCGTTTGCCTTGGCTGGGTCATAGGGGTAGGGGCTGAGGTTTGGATCGGCGAAGTTGTTGAAGGGCGAGAGGGCGCCGCCCAATGCCACGGCGCGGCCGCTGTAGAGGGCGTCAATGATGAGCTGCTTGTCGATGAGGTAGTTCATCGCCTGGCGCACATCCTTGTTGTCGAAGGGCGCCTGATTGACGTTCATCTCCATCCACTTGGGCTGCGTGCCGGGGACCGACTTGACGACCACGTCGGGGTTCTGCTCAAGCGTGGCAGCCAGGTCCGGCGGCACTGCCTGGATGATTTGCACCTCGCCGGCGAGCAGCGCGGCGACGCGCGTGCTGGCTTCGGGGATGACACGGATGATGGCGCGCTGGATGCAGGCCGGGCCCACGGGCGACAGGTCGGGTGCGCCGCCGTAGTAGTCGTCAAAGCGCTCCATAACAACCTGGTCGTCCAACTGTCCCTCGACGAAATGGAAGGGGCCGGTGCCGATCGGATTCTCAACAAAGCCCTTCGTGCCGACTGCTTCAATGTAGGCCTTGGGCACAATCTGCTGATGCACAAGCAACTGCATGGCGGGCGGCCACGGCGCCGACAGCATCAGGCGCACTGTGTAGTCGTCGACTTTTTCCACCGAGGCCAGCGGCGCAATCAGCCCCTTGCGCGGTGAAGTGTGCGCCTCGGGATAGTCAATCATATTCTCCTGAATGATGCGGTTGAAGGTGAAAACCACATCGTCGGCGGTCATCTCGGAACCATCGTGGAACTTCACACCCTGGCGCAGCTTGACCTCGTAGGTCGTGGGATCAATCAGTTCGATTGATTCGGCAAGCTCCAGGTGCACGCCACTGGTCGTATCGCGCGTCACGAGGCCGTCAAACATATTACGGATGACCGTTTCGGAGAGGCGGCTGCGGTGGTCAGCCGGGTCGAGCGAATCGGGTGCACCGGCCATCGCAACGATGATGGTTTGGTCCGCGGCTGCGGCGGGCGCAGCTGCGGCCTCTCCTGCGGGAGCCGCCGATGCAGCCGTGGTGGCGGCCGGTTGCGCCGGTGTTGCGCACGCGCCGGCAACGAGTGCTGCAATCAGCACGGTGAAGAAAAGCAGGGTTCGCAGTTTCGACATAGTCTCCCTCCGTAGTATGGGGTTGAGTGGAACGGTTGGGCGAAGGATGGGTCCCCGCACAGCAGCCTGCAGTCAATCTCATATCGGGTAAACCGGCCGGGCCTACGCCGGTTGCGGGGCAAGAGGTACTCGTTCCGCAGCTGCACCCAGCGGCTGCAGTGCGCGCTTCATCACACGCAGGGCGCGCTCAGGTTCCAGGCGACCGTACAGCCCACCAAGCACGCTGACCAGATAGGTGGCATCAAGCAGCACCGGTGCGTCGGGACGCAGGATCGCCGGCGAATGGTCGTCGTAGAGCACGCCGCTGGCAATAATGCGCAGGTCGTCCTCATAGCCCGGCTCGCGGTCGCGGCACTTGTGGTAAATCGTTCCGCCGATGAGCAGTACCGTGGAGGGCTGGTTGAGGAAGTTGACACCGTACTGCAGGAAGTAGGTGTCAGTCTCATCCACATGGCCCACATGCTTCTCCGTGGCAACGGACAGTATTTCGCGCGCCAGGTATGAGCGGGCGGCGTTCTCCACAGGGCCAACTGCGTTGCTGTGAGGGTTGGCGCTAATCCAGCTCAGGTAGTCGCCAAGATGGATCTCCAGGCGGCTGCCGTTGCTGGCGAAGCGACCGAACTGGTCGTCGCTCGGGCGGTTGTCGGGGATGCGATCGGAAATGTAGTCCGAGAGGCGGGCGCGCAGTGTTCCGTTGCGGAACTGTTCCAGTTCCTTGAGGCTTTCGGCGTTGTAGCTTAGCCCGTACTTGCCCTCCACACGGCGGTAGGAGAGGGGCGTGTTGGGCGTCTTGAGGATGGTGCGCTTGACCTTCTTCTTGAGGTCGCTGCCTGGGTAGAGGTAGAGCGGGTTCTCGCGCACCATGCAATAGAAGTCGGTGGTCGCGCCGCCGATGTCAAGCGCAAGAATATTGCCGATGCCCTCTTCGTTGCCGTAGCCGTGGGCAAGCAGTTGAATGCCCCGGAAGCAGGCGCGCGGCGTTGGAATGAAGGGGGCGTCCATATACTCTTCCACCACGTCGAAGCCCTTGCCGCGCACAATGACGGTTTGGAAGAGTTCGCGAATCGCTTCGTTGACGGTCTCAATGCGGAAATCGTTGATCTCGGGCATGACGTTGGCGGCAATGCGATAGTCGATGCCCTTCTCGCGGAAAATCTGTTTGATCTGTGGCACAACGTCCTGATTGCCGGCATAGATGAAGGGAATGCCGTAGTCGCCATAGGTGGCGTGGATGACATTCTCGGCGAGCAAACGGGCATTGTGGAGCTGTGTTGCGCTGTCACCGCCGGCGTCGGTGCCGCCCACAATCAGCACAATTTCGGGCTGGTCGTGGGTAAAGATGGCACGCGCTTGTTGCGGCGTGAGTTTGCCGTCATACGTGCCCACGAGCTTGGCCCCGGCGGTCAGGGCGGCAAGCTCGGCGGCAAAGCCGCTCTCCTGCTTGCTCAGCGCTACGGTAACTACCTTGAGGCCGCCCTTGGCGCTTGAGCAGGGCAGGCGCACGGCAAATTGATCCATGGCGCGCTTGAGAGGCGCCCAGTCGTAGCCCCCGTCGCCGTTGCCGCCTTTGCGGCACTCGTCAAGCACGCCTATGCCGTTGGCGAGGCCAATGCGGATGTCATCCACAGTCGTGGGCACGTAGTTGAGGCTGAAGCTCTCGTCCTTCGGGTCGAAGATGCCGACCTTGGTGTAGGTGCTGCCAAAGTCAACGACGAGCACCTTGTCGCGAATGCGCTCGTGGATGCCCACCTCGTTGCGATAGCGGGCGACGGCCGCCTCGTCCATGTGCTCCTCGTCGGAGTCGTGGCCGTAGGCAACCTGCGCATCATCGGTGTGGCTAATACTCTTGTCGAAGTACCAGGGGAAGTGCTCGCGTACAAGGTCCACACGGTGCATTTCGTCGCGCACGGGGATGCCGTTCCACTCGTAGCAGCGGCAGTAACCATCCACCACGTGCGTGCGGCATGCGCCCGAAAGCTCGTAGCGGCGATCAATGACCGTGATGTGCGGCCCCTGGAAGAGCCCTACCACCAGCGCCAGGTCGAGCGTGTCAGGGCTGATCATGCCGCACTCACCGCTGGCGTAGTTGGCTTCATCCACCAGGCTGAGAAGCATTGCCTCAAAATTGCGCCCGTTGTCACCCTCGGCCGGGGGATGGGCATATTCCTCGAAGTTGGCAACGGTGCACGCGCCGTCATAGCCGCCCATGATTGCCAGGTGGAGCAGGTTGTACATGGCGCCGCGCTGCAGTTCGAGCTTGCGCGCCGCCAGGTCCGGGTCGGCCCAAATGTTGGGCACACCCCCCTTGGCGAAATCCCAGCAGACCTGCTTGACGATTTCGCATGATTCGATGATGTCGTCGGCGCTGGCTTCGTGGTGTGCTTCGGAGTGGGTGACTACGTGGAGAATGTCGGGTTCCATGTAGAGCTGCGTGTAGATGCCGAAGGCAAGGTGCCCCTTGGCCTGGTTGAGGTTGGGCGGGAAGCTGGGCAGCCCGCTGCGCGTCTGCTTGATGACGCGGAAGTCGTACGCGCGCGTCAGCGGTGCGATCAGGTCGTAGGCGCCCTTCATCTTGGCGAGGTCATCAAGGGCACTGATGGCCGGGGGCAGCTCAAACATCTGCTGCATGACGTAGTTGCGAATGCCCAGCTTGAGCGCAATCACGGCGACAAGCACGTGATCTGTCAACTGCATGTCATCCGAGGCGTAACGCAAACCCCACTGGTGGGGGTCGTTGATTTCCAGCGGCTTGCCTTGCGCCGCCCACCAGCGGATGGTGGCGTAGTGTTCGTCAAAGCTGTCGCGTATGGAAATAGGGCCGCGGCCGTCAATCTGGTTGTAGAAGAAGATGGGGACGGCGGGAAAGGCCATATTGAGGTGCTCCTCAAAGAGTTTGGCCAGTTCCACAAGTTCGTCGGTGCCGGTGTAGATGCGCGTCAGGGGGTAATTGCCGCGCTGCGTGGCGGCCTTGAGGCGGCGCAGGTCCTCGACCGTGCGAATGGGCGCGCCGCCCTGCCCGGCCAGATAGCGCGCCGGGTCTTCCTCGCCGCGTATGAACTTGGCCAGCAGTTCCTGCGACGTCTGGTCGGGAGCCAGGGAGACAACTTCAAACGCGCCGGCGGCGGCAAGCTTCTCGATGCCCGCAATCGTCGGTTCGATGGTCGGCGCGGCAATGCCAATGTGGGCACGCAGGATGGGTCGGTTTTCGCGCGCGCGCACCTGCTCAATCCGCTCCACCAGTGAATCGGACCAGGTAACGGCCGCAGTGGCTACGCGCTCCACCTTGCCCACGGCAAAGTCTTCAAGCTCCTCCATGGAGACGTAGTCGTCCGCCACGAGCGCAAAGAAGTCCTGGAAGTGGGGCCGGTCAGCGAATTCGGCGCGCACGTCGTCAAGGTCAAAGTGACGTTCTTCGTCGCGCGTGAAGCGGTCCTCCTCAAGTGGCTGGCCGGTCATGGCGCGCACAAGGTTGGCCGCCGGGCGCAGCCCGCTGAAGGCGTAGCGGATGCCACTCTCCTGTGGGTGAAGGCCAAATTCCGAGGCGCGCTCGATGAACTCGCTGATCAGCCGGTCCACGTGCAGATCGCCCAGGCGCATGGAGACACCCACAATCTCGGGGCGCGCTTCGCGCACCTTGTTGATGACCTCCTCAATGGGGACGGCAGGGCCAAGCTTGACGGGGTAGAAGCCTTCGCCGCGGTCCTTCATCCAGTCAGAGAAGTTCTCAACGCCCAGGTTATGCACGCACTTGCCAATGGCGCCCACCATGACGCGCCGCTTAATGGGCGCGGGCTCCGGCTCCTCGTTGCGTTCCCAGTGCGCTGCGCGCCTGGGCTCATTGGCGGCGTTCGTAGCTCCATCACTCATCGGGTTCAACCTCCTCAAACAATGGCTTGCGCTCGGCAGGCCGGCCGTCCTTTGCGACTGCGCGCGTTTGCGCGCGTTTGCGCACGTCTATACGGTGAGAGGCGTCTGTGCCAACTGCTCCAGCGAATCAATGCCGAAACGCTGCGGCGCGCGTGACTGGCAGACATCCCGCCCGGCCACACGTCCCTCCACAAGGTACTCACGCCCAATGCGCGCCTGCGCCCACTCAATCACACGGCTGATCATTGGCGTCCCGACGCTGGCCAGCTCGGCAATGCCGCGTGTGACAAGCAGGCCAAAGGGCACATCCTCCGTCAGGTAGCGCACGGCGAACGCCGGCGTCACCCGGCCTTGCTCCGCCGGCGTCACGGGGAAGCGGATGCCGGCATAGGCCCGATTGGTGTTGAAGGCCGACTGCAGCGAGTGGGCGTCCTCAATCTGGTCGGGATAGGCGGCCAGCAGCCAGGCGAAAATCGACGCTACACTGCGCAAGTCAAGGCCGGGAAGGCGCGCCTCAAGCACGCGACAAAGCGTCTGCACTTCGTCGCTCATCGCCTGCACAATGTCGGCCGTGCGCAGGCTCACTTCGCCATAGAAAAGGGGCACGGCTTCCAGGGGCAGGGGTGCACCGTCCCAATCGTGGAACTGGCCGTACATGATGCCAGGGTGGATGATCTGTCCCGGGTTGGCCAGGGTGAGCCCGAGGAAACCATCCACGCAGCGCAGCGGCAGGTCGATGAGCGCGCTCAGCCTGCGTGCTTCGGCCACCGCGGCAGCGGCCGGGGCGGCGGCCAGATCGACCTGGGCCTTGACGCCGAGAACGTGAACGTGACGCCCCCACTCCTGGATACGGCAGGCCCAGGGGAGGGTCTGTACGCCAAAGAGCGGCCCATTGTGATCAGGCAGCAGGTCACGCACGAGCCAGTCAAAGCCGCCGCGCGCGGGCAGCGCCCCAATCGAGGCGCCAGGCGGCAGATGCGGCGCGAGCGCTGTGAGCACATCACCGTGGGCAAAGGAGGGCAGCGCCAGCAACACCAGTTCGGTGTCGCGCGCAGCGGCTGCGGCGTCGGCGGTGACAAGCTGCGGCGTCCCTGAGCGCTTGCGGCCGTTGGCGAAGGTGGCGGTAACCCCGCCCTCACTGGACGCAACCGCCAGGCGCTGCGCCTCATCATTAAGGGGCGCATAGACGACAACCTGGTTTTCCTGGCTCTCTGCAAGCAGAGCAATGAGCGTCTGCGCGGCATTGCCCGCGCCACAAATGGTGATCTTCATTCGATGAGCAATCCCCGTTCCTTGTACTCCGCATCAACGCGCTGCAGAGCCTGGCGGGTGCGCTCGCGATCGCGCAACCCCACTTCGGCCACCAGCGCGTTGATGAGTGCCATCATCGCGGTGAGCGAGCGGCTGTGGGCCAGGCTTTCGGTCGCTGTCTCGAAGGCAAAATCGGCGTGGCGTGCCAGCGGCGAGACGACGCTGTCCGTGATGGTAATGGTGCGCGCGCCGGCGCGACGCGCACTGGCGAGCGATGCCACATTCGCGCCAATGTAGCGCCAGATGCCGATTGCCACCACAACATCCCCCGGCGCAACATGGGCCATGCTGACGGCCAGCGCGACGTCGTCATTGAGAACGGCCTGCGCCCGCAGGCCGATGACATGCAGTGAGTAGGCGAGGAAGTAGGCCGCCGCCGCCACAACGCCACCGCCAATGACGAGAATGGTGCGCGCCTGGGCCAATACGTCCGCGCACTCGCCAAAGGGCGCCGAGGCTACGGCCTTGGCTGTGCGCTCAAGGTTGCGGATGTCGGTGCGGAAGAGATCCTGGGCGGTATCGCCATCGTGCAGCGTGGCGGCGTAGCGCTGATCAAGGCGCTCGGCGGCTATCATATAGTTGGGCAGTTCGGCGCGGATGTCCGCTTGCAGATCGGGCAGGCCCTCGTAGCCGAGTGCCTGACAGAAGCGTATGACTGTGGCGGCGCTTGCCTTCACACGTTCGCCCAACTCGGTGGCGGCGGCATAGGAGGCCATGTAGCGGTTGTCAAGGATCAGGCGCGCCAGGACGCGCTGCTTGGGGGTCAGGTCGTCATAGCGGCGCGCAATGCGCTGCTCAAGGCTTTCGCGATCCGATATCATGATGTGGTCCGAATTGCGTAATTGAACGGACGGACCGGTGCCCAGCGCGCAGATAGCTCAACCGGCGCTGCGTGCCAGTCCGGGCGATTCACAAGCGGAGACCGGCTGCTCCCTGGCGGGGCAGGATATATCTGCACGTTGTGCAGGGTGTATGGATCAAGCGATCAGCCGACAGGGCCGGTCGGCGGCGCCTGCAGCAGGAATGGGCAGATGAATGACAAGCGAGAAGAAACGAGGGATTGGTTGGTGCGAAGCCATCATAACATAGAACCGAGAATTTGCAATAGGCAATTCATATTTGGCCGCACATGAAATCTACGCTACATCCACGATCGCGCTGATGGCTGGTGGGCGGGGCAGGCGGGGGCTCCGGCAGTCGAGCGTATCAGCCAGGCAGAGAACAACGTGAGACGGCGCAACTTGACGGGGTCTCCACAGGACCCTCACCTTGCGCCGTTCTTCGTAATGGTATTGTCAAGCGGTGTGTAGTCGGGCTTCGCTTACGTCCCGCATCATCTGCGTGGAAGGCAAGAGGCTTTGCCTTTACGCTATGCCCGTCCGGTATGTGCAGCGGGGAAAAAATGGGCCGGCCCTGGGAAGGCCGGCCCTTTATGGTCGGGGCGAGAGGATTTGAACCTCCGACCCCAGCGTCCCAAACGCTGTGCGCTGCCAGGCTGCGCTACGCCCCGCGACTACTCTGCCGAAATGACAGAGCAAAAGTGTACGCCAGGCGCGCCGAAAATACAATTATGCGGCGCTACCGTCACAATTGATTGTGATTGGCGTCGCTCGTGGCGTCCGGCGCGGCCCCGGCTGCAGGCGCGTCCGCAAGCGGCGCATTGTGCGACCTCTTCACCCGCGGGGGTGGCAAAGGTGCACCGCACCACGCCCCATTTGCGCAAATTTCAACTTTTGCATAGATTTACATAGCTTTTCCCACGCTCAAGGTGCTTGCCGCCCATAAGGAAACCCATGTCCGGAAGACCACGCCCCACACAGCCCGCCGCACACGCCGCCAAGGCAAACGGTGCTGGCCTGGCCAGCTCCGCAAACGCCGAGCGCGGCAAGCAGCTGGCCCGCCGCCAATATGTGCGCTTTGCCTTCTACAAGGTCGATCCCCTCTGGCGCAGGCTGGACGCCGACACGCAGGCCGCACACAAACAGGAGCTGGCCGACGTCGTCCGCAGCTTCAACCGGCGCATGCTGCTGCGCCCCTACAGCCTGATGGGCACACGTGCCGACACCGAGATACTGCTCTGGCAAATTGCCGAAAGCCCGCTTGTCTTCGGCGAGCTGGCCACCGCCATCGCAGACACGCACATGGGCGGCTACCTGAGCATGGTCTATTCCTACATCTCGCAGACCAAGCGCTCCATCTACGAGATTCGCAACGCGACCGACCCCAGCGCCGAAGAAGAACGGCTGGTAATTGACCCCACCGAGTCCAAGTATCTCTTCGTCTACCCCTTCATTAAAACGCGGGCCTGGTATCAAATGTCACAGCAGGCGCGCCAGGGCATCATGGACGAGCACATCGACGTAGGGCGCAAGTATCCTTCCGTGCGCCTCAACACCACCTACAGCTTTGGGCTGGATGACTACGAGTTCATTCTCGCCTTCGAGACCGACGAGCCCGCCGACTTCCTCGACTTGGTGCAGGAACTGCGCGAGACCGAATCGAGCCGCTACACGCTGCAGGACACGCCCCTCTTCACCTGCGTCAACATGCGTCTGGAGGAGGCACTGGACGCGCTGGGCGGTCCGCCGATTGCGCGTGCCCTTGCCCCCGATGAGGTGCACGAGGCGTGGGTGGAGGTCTGCCCGCTGGACGAATTGCCGCCGGGCGCGACCAAGACGGTCTTCCTCGAGGGCAAGATGGTGGGCCTTTTCAACGTCGGCGGCACCCTGTTGGCGCTCAACAACCGCTGCACACATGCGCGCGGCCCGCTCAGCGACGGCATCGTCGATGCCGAAGCCTGCACCGTGGTTTGTCCGTGGCACTATGGCAAGTTTGACATTGCGAGCGGCGCGGCGATTGACGGCGTCGTCAACAAGCCGGTTGAGACCTACCAGGTGGCTGTGCACGACGGAGTGATCCACGTAGGCACGCGCGTGAATGCACCGGAAACGGCGGTGCGCGCATGAGCGTGCAAGGCGCGGAGAGCAGCGACGCACCCCTCTTCGACGACGCCGCGCGCAGTTACGATGCGCTTCTGGTCTTCTCGTTCGGCGGGCCGGAAGGGATGGAGGACGTCGTCCCTTTTCTGCAGAACGTGGCCGAAGGGCGCAATATCCCCGCCGAGCGCCTGCAGGAAGTGGCGGGCCACTACGCCGACTTCGGCGGCGTCAGCCCCATCAACGGCCAAAACCGCGCGTTGATCGCCGCGCTCGAGGCCGAACTGGCCGCGCACGGACCGCAGCTGCCCATCTACTTCGGCAACCGCAACTG
>CAYJNV010000052.1:12355-19758 GCA_964370975.1 uncultured Caldilineaceae bacterium
CAACTGGCATCCCTTCATTGCCGACACGCTGCGCCAGATGTGTGACGACGGCGTGCGGCGCGCGCTGCTTCTCGTCACCTCCGCCTACAGCTCCTACTCGGGGTGCCGCCAGTACCGCGAAGACATTTTGCGCGCGGCCGCGGCCCTGGGCCCGGATGCACTCACCTTCGACAAGCTGCGCGTCTTCTACAACCACCCCGGTTTCATCGAGCCCATGGTGGAAAGGACGCGTGAGGCGCTGGCTCAATTCCCGGATGCAGGGCGCGCATCGCCCGTTGCGGGTGCAGGGCGCGACGGCGTGCACCTCATCTTCACGGCGCACAGTATCCCCACGGGCATGGCGCGCAACAGCGACTATGTGGCCCAACTCGAGGAAAGCTGTCGCCTCGTGGCGCACGCGCTGGGCCGCAGCGACTACGCGCTCGTCTACCAGAGCCGCAGCGGGCCGCCGCAGGTGCCCTGGCTGGAGCCCGACATCCTCGATTACCTCACGCAGATCAGGGCGCAGGGCGTCGAGAACGCCGTCATGGTCCCCATCGGCTTCATCTCCGACCACATGGAAGTGCTGTTTGACCTCGACTACGAAGCGCAGCAGCGCGCCGCCGCCCTGGGCATGAAGCTTGTGCGCGCAGCGACCGTGGGCACGGACCCTGCCTTTGTTGCCATGCTGCGCGAACTGATTGTGGAGCGCATGTCGGCCAACCCCACGCGGCGCGCGCTGGGCACGCGCGGCCCCAATCACGACATCTGCCCGCTGGATTGCTGCCTCAAGGGCGAGAGCGGCAGGCCGCCCGCACATTAAGGGGACATAGCGGGCGGATATTCGTGACATATTGCCCTGTCCAGTGCACGCCATGTGCGCTATGGTAAACGCAGAAATCGATCGCTTTGCACATATTTGCGTCCATTGCATTGCCTATTCGGGAGAGAATCTGATGAATTATCCCGCCCCACGGCTGGTCTTCTGGGAATCCACGGCCGGCTGCAACCTGCGCTGCATCCATTGCCGCCGCGTCACCGTGGCCGATCAACTGACGCCACAGGACCTGAGCACCGAAGAGACTTTTCGCATGATTGACGAGATTGCCGCCGTGGGCAAGCCCGTCTTTGTGCTTTCGGGGGGCGAGCCGCTCTTCCGCAAGGACATCTTCGAGATTGCACACTACGCGAGCGCCGCAGGGCTGCCCGTGGCGCTGGCCACCAATGGCACGCTGATTGACGACGCCGTGGCCGCACGCATCAAGGAAAGCGGCGTGCAGCGCGTCAGCATTTCCTTTGACGGCGTTGACCCCGCCACGCACGACATGTTCCGCGGGCTGCCCGGCTCCAAGGCGCTGCGCAAGGTGGGTCTGCCCGTGCAAATCAACACCACCGTAGCCAACCACAACAAGACGCAACTCGACGACATGGTGGCGCTGGCCAAGGAATTGGACGCGGTCGCGCTGCACCTCTTCCTGCTGGTGCCCGTGGGCTGTGGCGTGCAGATTGCCGAAGAGCAGATGATCAACGCCCAGGAGTACGAGCGGGTACTCAACTGGCTCTACGACATGGAGCAAGCGGACACGGGGCTGCAACTCAAGGCCACCTGCGCACCCCATTACTTCCGCGTCATGCGCACGCGCCGCGCCGAAGAGCGACGCCTGGGCCAGCAACATGAGCTGCCCGCCAGCTATGAGCGCCAGGTCAATGGTCACCCCCACGGGCAAATGCACGCCGCCACCAAGGGCTGCCTGGCCGGCACGGGCGTCTGCTTCGTCTCGCACAAGGGCGAGGTCTTCCCGTGCGGCTACCTGCCGGTGGAGGCGGGCAATGTGCGCTCCCAGCCCTTTGGCGAAATCTGGCAGGAGAGCCCGCTCTTTGCCGAAATGCGCGACCCCGAGGCGCTGGAGGGCAAGTGCGGCATCTGCCAGTTCAAGACGCTCTGCAGCGGCTGCCGGGCGCGTTCATATGGAATGACGGGCAATTATCTGGCCGAAGAACCCTTCTGCGCCTATGACCCCGAGACGCGCCAGGTAGTACTTGAGGCTGCGCTGTAGGAGCGTTCTTTGTGACAATTGTGGTTGTCGGTCTCAATTATCGAACCGCGCCGGTTGACGTGCGCGAGAAGCTCACGCTCGCCGGCTGCGTATTGCCCATGGCGCTCGCCGACCTGCGCGCCCAGGCGGGCGCTGCCATCGACGAAGCGGTGATCCTGTCCACATGCAACCGGCTCGAGGTCTATGTCTCGGCCGTACTTGCCGATGCGGCCACCGGGCTGGTGGAGCGATTCCTCGCGCGCCTGCAGGATATCCCCAACGCGACGCTCAAGCAGCATCTTTACAGCCACGTGGGTGATGACGCGATTGCGCACCTCATGCAAGTGGCTTGCGGGCTGGACTCGATGATCCTGGGCGAAGCGCAGATTCTGCGCCAGGTGACGCAGGCGTATGAAGATGCGCACAGCGCCGCGATGACCGGGCCTATCCTCTCGCATCTCTTTGCGCAGTCGATTCATGCAGGCAAGCGCGCCCGCACCGAAACGCCCATCAGCCGCTATACCACCAGCGTGAGCCACGCCGGCGCGCTGCTGCTGCTGGACAAACTGGATGCGCAGGCAAATGCGCGCGTGCTGATTATCGGCGCGGGCGAAATGGCGCAACTGGCTGCGCAGGCGCTCACGCGCTTTGGGCTGACTGACCTGGTCTTCATGAATCGCACCTACCCGCGCGCCGAGGCGATGGCCGGCGACTATGGCGGTCGGGCGCTCACCTGGTACCAACTGGATGAGGCGCTGGTGGAGGCCGATGCGGTGATCTGTGCGACGGGCGCGCCGCACACCGTCATTCACCGCATCGATCTGGAGGTCGTGCTGGCGCAGCGCGGCAGCCGCCCGCTCGTCATCATGGACATTGCAGTGCCACGCGACGTGGAAGAGAGCGTGCGCGAACTGCCCGGTGTGCAGGTCTACGATATTGATTCCTTGCAGTCGGTTGTGGATACGAACGTCGAGTTGCGCAGGGCGGCCATCCCGCAGGTGGAGGCAATTATCGCGCAGGAGATGGCGCGGCTGGGCGAGTGGCTGCACAGCCGCGAGGTTTCGCCTGTCATCAAAACGCTGCGCGAATGGGCGCAAAGCATTGCCGAGGAAGAACTGGCGCAGAGCCTCAACCGCCTGGGCGACGCTGACGAGCGTACGCGCCAGGTAGTCAGCCGCATGGCGCACAGGCTGGTCAACCGGCTGCTGCACGAGCCGACGGCGCGCCTGCGCATGCAGGCCAACGAGGGCAACGCTTCCGGTTATGCCTACGCCGTGCGCGAGCTCTTTGCCCTGGGTGCAATTGAGGCGGCGGACGGAACCGACGCCGGTGGCTGCACGGGCGACGGCCGCATCTGCACGTTTGGCGCAGAGTCGAACCACTCCGCCTCGTGCAACCTGGAGTGCATTCTGCCGCAAGCCACGGCCCCGGACGCGCCCCACCGCAATGGACACACTCCATGAGCGCGACGCAGACCTTGCGCCTGGGCACGCGCGGCTCCGACCTGGCCCTTTGGCAAACGCGCCATGTGATGGCGCTGCTTCTGGCTGCGCGGCCCGGCTTGCAGGTCTCCTACGAAGTCATCAAGACGCGTGGCGACAAGGTGCTCGACACGCCGCTGCCGCTGCTGGGCGGCAAGGGGCTCTTCACCGCCGAACTGGAGGACGCGCTGCGCGCCGGGTCCATTGACTGCGTCGTGCACAGCCTCAAGGATTTGCCCACCGATAAACCGCAGGGGCTGGCGATCGGGGCCATTCCCGCGCGCGCCAATGCGGCCGACGCGCTTGTGAGCCGCGCGGGCTACACGCTGGCTACGCTGCCGCAAGGCGCGCGCATCGGCACGAGCAGCTACCGGCGCGCGGCGCAACTGCTGCACATCCGCCCCGACCTGCAAATGCGCGACATTCGTGGCAACGTGGACACGCGCCTGCGCAAGGCGCTGGCGGCCGATGGCGACTATGATGCCATTGTGCTGGCCTATGCCGGGCTTGCGCGCCTGGGCCACGCCGACGCGATCAGCGAATTGCTGGATTTCGATGTCATGCTGCCCGCCCCCGGCCAGGGAGCGATTGCAGTGCAAACGCGTGATGATGCCGCTCTGCGCGCGCTGCTTGCTGCGATCCATCACGCCGACACAGCGCTGGCAGTGACGGCCGAACGCGCATTTTTGGCCGGGCTGGGGGGCGGCTGCTCGGTGCCGATCGCGGCCTACGCCACTGTGCAGAATGGGCAGGTTGCGTTACGCGGGCGTGTCTCTTCGCTCGACGGCACGCGCCAGATTGCGGTGCATGCCGACGCGCCCGCCGCCAATGCAGAGGCCGCGTCGATGCTAGGCAGAACGCTCGCGCACGAGGCACTGGCACAGGGCGCACAGGCGCTGCTGGTGCCACCTGCATGAGCGGTGCGCTCGCGGGCAAGCGCGTTGTCAACACGCGCGCCATCCACCAGGCCGCGGCGCTGGACGATTTGTTGCGCGCCGCGGGCGCTGAGCCGCTGGCCTACCCGTGCATTGCTGTCGCGCCGCCCACTGACAGCGCGCCGCTCGATAACGCGCTGCGCGACCTCGCGGCGGGCGGCTTTGACTGGCTCGTGCTCACCAGCACCAACACAGTGGCTGCGCTGGCGAAGGGGCTGGATGCGCTGAAACTCATGCTGAACCCGGCCCATTTTGCCGTGGCTACGGTGGGGCCCGCGACCGCTGACGCCGCGCGCACGCGCCTAGGGCTGGAGCCGATTGACCTGCCGCCGGAATATGTGGCCGAGTCGCTTGCGGTCCATCTACCACTGCAGTCAGGGGCGCGCGTGCTGCTGCCCGAATCGTCAATTGCGCGTCCCACGCTCGCCGACTTGCTCAGCGCACGCGGCGCTGAGGTTCACGTCGTGGACGCATACCAGACCGTCTGTGGCACGGAAGGCGACGACATCCCCGCATTGCTGGCGCGCGGCCAGGTGGACGCGCTCGCCTTTACGAGCTCCTCCACGGTCACCTGCTTTGTCGAGCGGATGGGCGCGGAGGGGGGCGAGATGGCCGCTGCGCTGCACCTGTGCGCCGCCTGCATTGGCAACAAGACCGCCGCCACTGCACGCGACGCAGGTTTTACGCAGGTAGTAATGCCTGCGGAGAACACGCTTGCAGCGCTGGTTGCCGCCTTGGAAGCAGCGTTTCGCAGGCAGGAGTTTGCGTAGTGGCGGCTCTGTGTACCTAGACGAGGACTTGCCATGATTGCTCTTGAGGAAGTGCGCAACGAGGGGCTGATGATCCAGCCACCGCCAGCGCTGCGGCCGCGCCGTTTGCGCCGCACCCCTGCGCTGCGCAGCATGGTGCGTGAGACGCGCCTCAGCCCGGACGATTTCATCTATCCCCTCTTCGTGCGCCACGGCCAGGGAATTCAGCAGCCGATCCGCTCCATGCCGGGGCAATTCCAGTGGTCGATTGACACGCTGGTGGCCGAGGTGCGCAGCGCCCACAGTTTGGGCGTTCCCGCCGTCGTCCTCTTCGGCATCCCCGAGGTGAAGGACGCATGCGGCAGCGAGAACTTTGACCCCGACGGCATCATCCCACGCTCGATACGCGCCATTAAGGACGCGCTGCCCGGGATGGTGGTCATCTCCGACATGTGCTTCTGCGAGTACACGGACCACGGCCACTGCGGCCTGATCAACCAGCGCGGCGGTGCGCACTACGACGCGCACCTGCCCGAAGGCTATCTGCTCAACGACGCCACGCTCGAACTGCTGGCGCGCGCTTCCATCGTCCACGCCGAGGCGGGGGCCGACATCATCGCCCCTTCGGGCATGATGGACGGCATGGTGGGCGCGATTCGAGGAGGGCTGGACGGTGCGGGCTTCCAGCACACAATCGTCATGAGCTACGCCGCCAAGTATGCCAGCGGCTTCTACGGCCCCTTCCGCGACGCCGCCGAGAGCCCGCCCAGTTTCGGCGACCGCAGCGAATACCAGATGGACCCGGCCAACGCGCGTGAGGCGCTCAAGGAGGTCGCGCTCGATGTGGCCGAAGGCGCGGACATGCTCATGGTCAAGCCCGCGCTGCCCTATCTCGACATTGTGAGCGCAGTGCGCCAGGCGTACTCCCTGCCCGTCGCGGCTTATCAGGTGAGCGGCGAATACGCGATGATCCACGCCGCGGCCGCCAATGGCTGGCTGGATCTGCGCCGCTGCGCACTTGAGTCGCTCACGAGCATCAAGCGCGCCGGCGCCGACATGATTCTGACCTACTTTGCAAAAGAGGCTGCCCAGTGGATCAACGAATAGCAGCGATGCCTGCCGCCAGCGCCATCCAGCAGAGCCGCTTCCTGCGCGCCTGCCGCCGTGAGGCAACGGACGCCACGCCCATCTGGCTGATGCGCCAGGCGGGGCGCTACATGGCCGAGTACCGCGCCTTGCGCGAGAAGCACACGATCCTCGAGATCATCAAAGCGCCCGAGCTCGCGTGCGAAGTGACAATGCAGCCCATCAACGCGTTTGATCTGGACGCGGCGATCATCTTCGCCGACATCCTGCCACCCCTGGAGGGCATGGGCTTGCAGCTGGATTTCGTCAAGGGCGAGGGGCCCATGATCTACAACCCCGTGCGCACGGCAGCCGATGTGGCTGCGCTGCGCGTCCTGCCTGCCGAGGAGACGCTGGGCTTTACGCTGGACGCGATCAAGCTGGCACGGCACGAATTGGACAGCCGCGGCATTCCCCTCATCGGTTTCAGCGGCGCGCCGTTTACGCTGGCGAGCTATGCAATTGAGGGGGGCGGCAGCCGCAACCGCGTGCATGTGAAGAGCATGATGATGAGCGAGCCGGCGCTCTGGCACGCCTTGATGGGCAAGCTGGCCGAGGTCGCGGGCTACTATCTGCTGGCACAGGCGCAGGCGGGCGCGCAGGTGCTCCAGCTCTTTGATAGTTGGGTGGGCGAGCTCAGCCCCTACGACTACGAGCACTCCGTGCTCCCCTACAGCAGGCGCGCGATCGAGATCGCCCGCCAGGCGGGCGTGCCCATCATCCACTTCGGCACCAACACCGGCGGCATGCTGCCCCTGATCCAGGCGGCGGGCGGTGATGTGATCGGCGTGGACTGGCGCATGGAGCTGCCGCAGGCGTGGGCCCTTCTGGGCGACAGCGTGGCCGTGCAGGGCAACCTTGACCCCGTGGCGCTCTTCGCCGACTGGGAGGCGCTGCAGGCGCGCGCCCGCCACATCCTCGACAGCGTGAAGGGGCGGCCGGGCCACATCTTTAACCTGGGCCACGGCATTCTGCCCCATACGCCCGTGGACAACGTGCGCCGCCTGGTTGATTTCGTGCACGAGTACAGCCGCGGTCTGGCATCCAGGTAATGCAGGCATGAACACAACGGCCAGATACGACGCAAAGGCGCAAAGA
>CAYJNV010000053.1:0-19631 GCA_964370975.1 uncultured Caldilineaceae bacterium
CGTTCGTGGTTCTTGGCGTTGAGCACCTCATGCGGGATGCCCCGCCGTTTGAGCAGGTTGCTCACCAGTTCGGTCGTTTCGATCGCCACGGTGCCCAGCAGCACAGGCTGGCCGCGTTCGTGCGCCCCCTGGATGTCATCGAGCACAGCCTTGAACTTCGCCTCCTGGCTGCGGTAGACGAGGTCGGGCATGTCGTCGCGAATGACGGGCTTGTAGGTGGGCACCTGCACCACCTCGAGGTTGTAGATGCGCTGGAATTCCTCTTCCTCGGTCTTGGCCGTACCGGTCATTCCGGCCAATTTGTTGTACATGCGGAAGAAATTCTGGAAGGTAATCGTCGCCAGCGTCATCGACTCCTTCTGCACCTTGACGCCTTCCTTGGCCTCAATCGCCTGGTGCAGCCCCTCGCTGTAGCGGCGGCCCTCCATGAGACGGCCCGTGAACTCGTCGACGATCACCACCTCATGCCCGTCGCGGACGATGTAGTCCTTGTCAAGTCTGTAGAGAACGTTGGCGCGCAGCGCGTTGTCCAGATAGGGAATCATCTCGAAGTTGTCGGGCGAGTAGAGATTCTCGATCCCCAGCTTTCGCTCAATGCGCTGAATGCCCTCTTCCGTGAGGGTGGCGATGCGGTCCTTCTCGTTGACCACATAGTCGGCTTCCGGCTCGAGTGTGCGCACAACCTGCGCGAAGGTGACGTAATAGTTGGAGGACTCGCGCGACTCGCCCGAAATGATCAGCGGAGTGCGTGCCTCGTCAACCAGAATGTTGTCGACCTCGTCGACGATGGCGTAGTGCAACTCGCGCTGTACGCAGCGGTTGAGGTCCGTCACCATGTTGTCGCGCAGATAGTCAAAGCCGAACTCGTTGTTTGTGCCGTAGGTAATGTCGGCGTGGTACGCATCGTAGCGGCTCACGGGCCGCAGCGCGAGGAAGCGGTCGTCGGCGGCAGGGAACTCGGGGTCATACATGAAGCTGCCGCCGTCGGGCGTCCCGGCGCTGTTCTGGATGACCGCCGCGCTCATCCCCAGCAGTTGGTAGATGGGCCCCATGAGTTGCAGGCCCACCTTGGAAAGGTAGTCGTTGGGTGTGACGAGGTGGACGCCGCGGCCCACCAGCGCATTGAGGTAGAGCGGCAGCGTGGCGACCAGCGTCTTGCCTTCGCCCGTCTTCATTTCAGCAATGGTGCCCGTGTGCAGCACCATGCCGCCTATGAGTTGCACGTCGTAGTGGCGCAAGCCAGTGGTGCGTTTGGATGCCTCGCGCACCGCCGCGAAGGCTTCAGGCAGGATGTCGTCCAGGATTTCCGCCTCGGCGGCAAGCAGTTCCTTGCGCACGCGCTCGCGCTCAACGCGTGCATACTTCTGCTCGTCGGTGCCCAGCACGGCCATGTACTGCTTGTCGGCCTCAGCCAGTTCCTCCTGCAGCGTGACCGTGGCCTCGGCAATGCGCGTCCGAAAGTCGGCGGTGAGCGCACGCAGTTCGTCGGTGCTCTTGGCCTCGAATTGCTTCTCGAGGGCGTTGATCTGCTCGGCCACAGGGCGGTGGCGCTTGATGATCTTCTCGTTGGGGTCGCCGGCAACGGCGTAGTACATCTTCTTAAGCATAAAGTGTCCTCACTTCGGGGGCGCGGCCTGTCATGGTGCGGCGCATGTGCCCCAGGCGGCCTATTTTACCACGAAGTGCGTAGGGGCGAAGGGAACCGGGATCGCAGGGATGACAACCAGGGAGTGGGGAGTGGGGATTAGGGAGTGGGGACACCGGCGGATTCTTGGCGGCGCTGCTTGCTGGCGTCACCGAACCGGCACTGAATGGAAGGATGCCTGCCGCAAGCAATTCATGCCGGGCAGGCTGCGTGTTACTGCACGCCGGTCGGCGGCACATCCCCGGGCAAGGAGCGTCGCAGCAGACTAATCTCGCTGCGCAGACTGCGAATCTCCTCATGCAAGGCGCGCAGCGCCTCTTCGTTGGTGGGGGCAACGCGCCCCGGCGCGGGAGGCAGAATGGCCCCCGCTTCGGCTTCGCGACCAATGAAGTAGGTGGCCAGCGCCGCAGTCAGGTAGCCAAAGATGGCCACCGCATAGAGGGCCAGCAGAAAGGTGAGCACGCGCCCCTCGGCGCTCTGTGGCCAGGAGACAGGGCCAAGCGTCGTCAACAACATGGCAGTGGACCAGAGTGCCGCGCCGTAGGAGGGATAGCTCGCCGACTCGCCCCGTTCAAACGACTGCAGCGCCGCCGCTGCCGTCACCAGAATGACGACTGTCAGCAGTACCAGATAGCCAATACCGCGGCGGCCCATACTGGCGCGTAACGACATCATCCCCCGGTTGAGCGAGGTGAGCACGCGCACCAATTGCAGCCCGCGCAATTTGGCCAATGGGCGCAACACTCGCACCACGCGAAAGACGCGCAGCGCAGGCAGCACCAACGCCACCAACGTCAGCCAATTGTTTCGCAAATAGGGCAGCTTTTGTGGCGCCAGCAGAAACTTGGTGGCAAAATCAAGAATGAAGATTCCCCAAATCACGTTGCTGATGGTGGTGAGCGGAGTGTTCATACCGCGTGTAAACTCCACCACCAACAGCGCCAGCCACATAAAGCCGAGCGCCACCAGGGGGGCTTCCATCCACTCCTCAAGCTGCTCCAGAAGCCGCAGCCGTTCCTCAACCAGCGCGCTGGCGACGCGCGCGTCAGAGGTCGCAGGCTCCACTGCGCTTTGCGGCTCCTGATCGTCGGTGATGTTGTCGTCTGCACGTGACATAGGAACGGTTGGCTCCTTCAACCCGTCCTGCAATACTGCTCTCTTGTCCGCTACTCAAACGGTGAGAGAGGCGCTGCGGTTGCGTTATGACGCGCTTTCGTGCGTTACACTACGGTCTGAAGTCATTATGCAACGTAACCCGCAGTAACCGCTTTGACGCACACGCACAAAGAGCGCAAAAAGAAGGAAAGCGCAACAGTCAGTCGGCTGACGACGTGCAGTTGTTCTAACTGCGCGGCTCTTGGGGCCCTTTGCCCCGTTGCGTTGAGGTGTTGTCTTCATGATGGTATCACTGTTGGTATGAGCGCAGAGGCTGGGCCTTGCGCATGGTCGTGCACGCAGGCGGAGGCAAGACGATGGAAGGCACACGTCAGGAATACGCGATCCAGTCCCTCACCTGCGCGCCCGACGATGAAGGGCCGGTTGTCGCCACGCTGCTGCGCGCAGCGCCACCGCCCACGACGGGCAAAGCAGTGCTCTACCTGCACGGATTCATAGACTACTACTTTCATGATCACGTGGCGGCGGCATTTATGGCGCGTGGCTACGACTTCTGGGCGTTGGACCTGCGCAAGTACGGGCGCTCGCTCCTGCCTCACCAACATCCCAACGCGTGCCTCAACGTAAACGATTATTACGAGGAGTTGGGCATGACGCTGGAGGCCATGCAGGCTGCCGGCGCGCAGGAGATTACGCTGCTGGGCCACTCCACCGGTGGACTAATTGCCTGCCTGTACGCGCACGAAGGCGCACAGCGCGGCGCCATCACGCGGCTGGTGCTCAACAGCCCCTTTTTCGAGTTCAACGAGCCCGCCCTGGTGCGTGGCGCGGCGGGGATGATGGCCAACATGCTGGCCGGCCCGCGCCCATATGTCAAGCTGCCCAAGGGGTTGTCACCCATGTACGGCGAAAGCCTGCACAAGAGCCGCCGCGGCGAGTGGGACTATAACCTGGCATGGAAGCCGATCGAGGGTTTTCCCGCTTACCTGGGCTGGGTGCGCGCGATTCGCAACGCGCAGCAGCGCCTCCAACAGGGGTTGGACCTGCGTATTCCCATCCTGCTGCTCCACTCGGACAAGAGCGCCAAGGCGGGAAGCGCCTGGAGTGAGGACTTCCACACGGCCGACGCAGTGCTCAGCGTCGCCGACATGAAGAAGCATGGGCCGGGTCTAGGGCACAACGTAACGCTGGTTGAGATAGCCGACGGCAAGCACAATCTCTTCCTGTCGCGCGCCGCTGTGCGCGAGCAGGCGCTTGCGGCCACCTTTGCGTGGATGGGCAGAAGGTGATCAATGATCAATGATCATTGATCAGATCCCCCAAATGATGCGCATGCCGAGCATAAGGACGACACCGATCAGCACCGTCATGGCAGCGCCAATGCCCAGGAAATCGCGGGGGGTGTAGCTGCCGGGGCCCATCATGAGGATGTTGACCGGATGGGCAATAGGCGTGAGGAAGGCCGTGGAACAGGCAATGGCTACGGTGACGGCCACCGCCTGCGGGTTAACGCCGAGCGATAGCGCCGTAGTCACCGCAACTGGCCCCACAATCAGCGCCGCCACCTGGCCGCCGATGACCTGCGTGACCGCCACCGTAACGACAAAGAAACCGGCAATCAACCCGTAATGGCCCCAGGGACCGGCGACGGCGACCAGCGCGTCGCCCAGGCGCTGCGCCAGCCCCGTGTTCGTCATGGCAATGCTGATGGGCAGCATGCCGGCGATGAGGAAGACCACGCGCCACTCAATGCCGCGGTATGCATCATCGAGACGGATGCAGCCGGTGAGGGCAAGCGCCGCCACGCCCAGCATCATGGCTTCGCTGGCGGGCACAATGTCGATGATGGAAGCGAAGAGAACAATTCCCGTGATGGCCAGCGCCCAGCCCGCCTTCTGAGGCAGCTTGGGGCGGGCAGTGTGCGTGCTCTGCAGCACGAGAAAGTCGCGCTCGCGCGTCAGGGCGTCAATGCGCTCGGGCAGCCCCACCATGAGCAGCGCGTCGCCCGGCTCCAGCGGCATGGTGCCCACGTCGCTGCGAAAGCTAAGCCCTTCGCGCCAGAGAGCCACGGCCGTGAGGTGGTACTTGGAGCGGAAGTTCAGTTCGGCGAGCGACTGGCCCAACACCTGCGAGCGCGGCGGAATGATGACCTCAGCCAGGTCCACAAAATAGTTCTGGGGCGAGCCGTCACCGGTGACGCCCTCGCCAGGGCGGCCGATTTCTGCACCCCACGCGCGCAGGCGCTGCACACGATCCTCGCGGCCCAGCACCACCAGGTAGTCGCCCGCCTCTATCGCCTCCTCGGGCGCAGGGTTGAGGAGCGCTTCGTGGCCGCGCCAGATGGCTACCACGGTCAACCCCAGCTCACTGCCAATGCGGCTCGCGCGTAATGGCTCGTGCACAAAGGGCGCATCCGCGGGGACGCGCACCTCCCACAACTGCTCCTGAAGCTGGTAGGTTTCCGTAAGCCGCCGCGACACAATAAAAGGGCTGGCGCTCTGCATGGCGGACTCGCGGCTCGGCAGCATGTAACGCCCAATCAGCGCCATGAAGATGAGCGCGACGATGACTATCAGCCCGCCCGTGGGCAAGAAGCTCATCATGTTAAGCGCCTCCTGCCCCTGATCCCGCAGCATGCTGCTCATAATGATGTTAGCGGTGGTGAAGTAGGTTGCCATGCCGCCCACGAGCGTACCAAAGGCCAGCGGAATGAGCAGCTTGGAGGGCGGCACATTCGATTCGCGCCCCACCTGCACCGCAGCGGGCAGCAGCACGGCCCCCGCCGCGATGTTGTTCATGGCCAGCGAGAGCACCGCCCCCGTGGCCATGAAAAGCAACAGCAGCCGCACCTCGGAGCCTTGGCCGAAGGCGCGCAGCCGGTCTGCAATCCACACCACAACGCCGGTGTCCTCCAGCGCCTGGGTGAGGATGAAGAGGCCGATGATGGTGATGACCACCGAGCGGCTGAAGCCCGAAAACGCTTCCTGGTAAGTGACCAAGCCCGTGAGCGGTAGGATGGCCAGCACGATGATCGCCACCAGGTCGGCGCGCAGCAGATCAAAGACAATCGCGATGAGCGTGGCGGCGATGACGCCGATGAGGATCCATTCCTGCGTTGTCGGCATGGGGCGGGTTGCGTCGGTGGGTTAGGGTTTAGGTGGCAAGTGACAAATGGGCGCGCGTGCCCTGGTTGCGTACGATCGGCACGCGCGCTTGGGACGACGGTCAGAGCCGCCGACGCTCTCATTCTACCGCAAATGCCGCCGTGACGACGCGTCTCCCGTGCGACTGCGCACATGCCCGATTCGCGGAGCGGGAGTGGATCGGGGCGTCGGGAAACGTTGCACAACAGTGATTGACGCGTCGAATGGGCGGCGGATCGCCTACGTAAGCCTTGCTGCGCGGCAACGTATGTAATATTTTGCGCAACTCGAGTATTGACAAGCCGCCTCACCTGTGGTTTAATGAAAGTCACAAGAAGTAGTAAGTTCTGATCGAAGTAGGCCTAAATGCCGCTCGGACTTGCTTCCGGGCGGAATTTTTGCTGACCTGATGGGACACGACCTTCTTGCCGTTGTAGTATCTGTAGTCGTCGTGGTCGCTGCCGCAAGAGCCGCGCCACAAAAATACACAAGGAGTGTATAGTACCCATGAGTCAGCAAACTGTTATTGGCACCGTGAAGTGGTTCAACGATTCCAAGGGTTTTGGTTTCATTGCCGTGGACGGTCAGAAGGATGTCTTTGTTCACCAGACCGCAATCATGACCCAGGGCTTCCGCACGCTCGCCGAAGGCGAGCAGGTTGAATTCCAGATCGTGGCCGGCCCCAAGGGCCCGAGCGCACAGAACGTGCGCAAGGTCGAGCGCTAGAGCTTGCTCCTGCGCCCGAAGATAGCCCACAGCCCCGTGCTGTAGTGGCTTTCGGCCGGGGGTAATGCGCAATAGCGCAAACCAAAACAGGGACGGCAGATGCCGTCCCTGTTTTTTTGTGCCCGCGCATGGCCGTGTGCGCGTCGCATGCCGCCTGTCTTGAGACCCCGCAAGCGCGCATGATATACTGAACCACTTGAAGACCAAGGCAGCGCGGGCGCATGGGCGTTCCACCTGCCATCGAACCTCGCGGGCTTGTGGCTTTTAGCCGTCCGCTGCAGAGACAAAACTGAGGAAAAGATGACGCTGAAAGTAACCACCGAGCCGCGCGACGAGCGCCAACTAGAGGTCAAGATCGAGGTTCCGCAGGAACGCGTGGATCAGGAACTGCGCAAGGCCGCAGCCAAGGTCTCCGGCCAATACCGCCTGCCCGGTTTCCGCAAGGGCAAGGCGCCCTATCACATCGTCGTCCAGCAATTTGGCCTTGCCAACCTCTATGGCGAGTTCGTGGACAAATTGGGTGAGCAGGTTTACAAAGAAGCGCTTGAGCAGGAGAAGATCGAGCCCTATGCCGTTGCCTCGCTCGAGGATGTGAGCATGGACCCGCTGGTCTTCACGCTGGTTGTGCCGCTGGAGCCGACCGTGGATCTGGGCGACTATCGTGCGCTGCGCGTGGAAGTCCCCGTGACCGAGGTTGATGACGCGGCGATTGACGAGCGGCTTGAATCCTTGCGCAGTGAGCACGCAGCCTGGCAGGAGGTTGACGGCCCCAGCGCCTATGGCGACATGCTGACGATTGACGTGAAGAGCATCATTGCGCCCGCAGCCGAAGGCGACGAGCCCGTGACTGTGCTCGACGAGACCGATTGGGACGTGACGCCCGACGCCGAGAACCCCATGGATCCTCCCGGCTTCGACGCGGCGCTGCTTGGCATGCAGAAGGGCGCGACGAAGGAATTCGTCCTCTCCTGGCCGGCCGAAAGCCAGAGCATTCATGCCGGCAAGGAGGCCACCTTCACCGTCGATGTCAAGCAAATTCAGCGCTATGAATCGCCTGCGCTGGATGACGCCTTTGCACAGTTGCTCGATCCCGAAGTGGAGACACTCGAGGCATACCGCGCCCAGGTGGCCGCCTCGATGAAAGAAGAGCAGGCGACCGTCGCCACGGAGACGTACATCGCCAGTGTGCTTGACGAACTGGTGAAGCTCGCGAAGCTCGACTATCCGCCGGCAGTGATTGAGGACCAGTTGGACAGCATGCAGCGCGACTATGAAATGCAATTGCGCCGTTTCGGTCTTGAGGATTTAGCCAGTTTCCTGGAGCAGACCGGTCAGACCATCGAGGGATTCCGTACCGGCATGCGCGATCAGGCCGTGTTGTCGGCCGAGCGCAACCTGGTGCTCTCGGAGATCATTCGCGTTGAGCAGTTGCGCGTGGGCGACGAGGAAATTGACGCCCGCATCGAAGAGATGACGAAGGTGCCCGAAGAGGCTGACGAGGAAACCAGTGCGCAACAAAACGCATTGAAGGAGTATCTGCATACTGCTTCGGCGCGCATGTTGATTGCCAATGACATCATGCGCGAAAAGGCCGTCGAGCGCGTGCAAGCGATTGCGCGCGGCGACGCGTTGCCCGAGCTGCTTCCCGAGGCCGATGCTGCCGGCGCTGCAAGCGACGAGGCCGCCGTGGACGAGGCCGTAGTCGGCGGGGTGGCGGTTGACGAGGCCGCGGTGGACGAGGCAAAGGAAGGCGCCGCGTAGCGCCGCACCTCAACCTCCGCGGCCAACGCTAACGCAACGCAAACGCGGACTTGCACCCGGCTTACAGTCTCTTGCGCCGGCGCGCGCTAAGGTGAAAAGCGCGTCACAAGGCGCAGCAGTTGCACGCTTACCATGACATGCGAGCCAGGCCGCCGATGGTTGGCCAGTGAGGAACGGAGAGATCAAAATGGAACAATTCATGGGTGAAATGGGGCGGAGTCAGCCCTCCAGCGTCATCCCGATGGTTATCGACAGTTCATCGCGCTATGGCGAGCGGGCCTACGACATCTACAGTTTGCTGCTCAAGGAGCGCATCATCTTCCTGGGCACGCCGATTACGGATCAGGTGGCAAACCTGATCGTGGCCCAGTTGCTCTACCTGAACAGCGAAGACCCGAACCAGAACATCAACATGTACATCAACAGTCCCGGCGGCAGCATATATGCGGGACTGGGCATCTATGACACCATGCAGATGATTTCGGCGCCGGTGAGCACCTACGCCGTGGGCGTGACCGCGAGCATGGGCACTGTGCTGCTGGCCTCAGGCGCCAAGAGCCGGCGTTATGCGCTGCCTCACGCCACAATCCATATGCACCCCGCGTCGAGCGGCGCCCAGGGTTACACCGAGGACGTGCGCATTGCGTTCCGCGAGCAGGAGCGTCTGCAGGCACAGCTCTTCTACCTTGTGGGCCAGCACACCGGCCACAGTTGGAAGGAAATCGAGACCGAGTTCACGCGCGACCGCTACATGAACGCGCTGGACGCCAGAAAGTATGGCCTTGTGGACGAGGTTCTGGGCGATACGAGCAACATTGTGTTGCTTTCGAACATTGGCGAGATCGAAGTCACGGGCAATACCGAGAATGGCGCAAATGCCTTGCCTGCGCCTGCCGGTGGTGGAGAGAAGAAAAAGTAAGCAACGGCGACTGAAGCGGTAACAGATAATTGATGATCGATGCTTGGTCAAGTACACAACGTCAATTATCAATCATCAGTTATCTGTTACCGCTTGCTTCATCGTACTTGGGAAGTGATTGAGCCATGAGCACCATACCCACCGAAGCAAATGCACAGTGCTCTTTCTGCGGCAAGGCGCAGAGCGATGTCGCGCGCCTGATTGCCGGGCTGGACGGCGCCTATATCTGCGATGAGTGCTTGCGCCTGGGTGGCGAGATCCTTGCCGAAGAGGGGCTGGCGGCCGGCGGCGGTGCGTCAGCGCCAGCCGCACCCCGAGTTATCCCCAGCCCCAAGGAAATTGTCGCCCACCTCGACCAATATGTCATCGGTCAGGAACGCGCCAAGAAGGTGCTTTCGGTGGCCGTTTATAATCACTACAAGCGCGTCTTTGGGCGCACCGCAGCCGGCGCACCTACACCGGATGCCACGGGTGAAGATGTGGAATTGACCAAGAGCAACGTTTTGCTGATCGGCCCTACGGGCAGCGGCAAGACGTTGCTGGCGCAAACGCTGGCGCGCCTGCTGGACGTGCCTTTCACCATCGCCGACGCCACAACGCTCACCGAGGCGGGCTATGTGGGCGAGGACGTGGAGGCCATCCTCGTGGGCCTTCTGCAAAATGCCGGCTGGGACCCCGAGCGCGCCGCCTACGGCATTGTCTACATTGACGAAATCGACAAGATTGCGCGCAAGAGCGGTGACAACCCCAGCATCACCCGTGATGTAAGCGGCGAGGGCGTGCAGCAGGCGCTGCTCAAAATCATCGAGGGCACCGTCTCGAATGTGCCGCCGGGGCCGGGGCGCAAACATCCGCAGCAGGAGTTTATTCAACTCAACACGCGCAACATTCTCTTCGTGTGCGGCGGCGCCTTTGCCCACCTGGATGATGTGGTGCAGAAGCGCGTGCAGCGGCGCGGAACTCTTGGCTTTGCCGGGCGCGACGACGCCCCTGCGCCCCTGTGGCTGGAGAGTGGGGCCGCCGGCGATCCACCGCTGCCCGAGGAGCCGGTAGAGCGTCAGCGCGAAATCAAGCTGCGCAAGCGCGAGAAGGAGAGCCAGGACGAGGCGCGCCTGCTTGGCTTGGTGGAGCCGGACGACTTGCTCAGCTTTGGCTTGATTCCCGAATTTGTGGGGCGCATGCCTGTGCTCGTGAATCTGGAGGCGCTTGACCGCCACACGCTGGTACGCATTCTCACCGAGCCGCGCAATTCAGTGGTGCGCCAGTTCACACGCATGTTTGCCATGGACGGCGTCGCGCTTGAATTTGAGCCGGAGGCGCTTGAGATTGTGGCGCGTGAGGCCTTTTTGCGGCGCACGGGCGCGCGCGGCCTGCGCAGCATTGTCGAGACGGCGCTGCTCGACGTGATGTACGAGATTCCCGGCCACACGGAGATTGCGCGCTGCGTGGTGTCGTCCGAAGTCTTCACCTTCAAGCGCTCGCCGCGCCTCTACAATGAGGCCGGGCAATTGATTGACCCCTACCCGCCCCTGCGCAAGGCGGCCTGACGCGCACTGCAATTGACGCATGGGTGCAAGCGCGCCGGCCAACGCGAGGAAGGCGCGCAGAGTGACGCTTCCCGGCTTACCCTTGGTCGGCGCGGCGGTCGCTGCACCCGCCCACAGCCAGCACGCTGCAGCCATGCAGACTTCGCCCGACCGCGCTCCAACTCTCCCGTCCCTTGAAACACGCTGCGACCTGTCGATTCTGATCGTCGCATGGAACGTGCGCGATCTCTTGCGCGCATGCCTGCTCTCGATTGCGCGCGCCTCGCAGCCGCTCGCCGGCCAGGCAGCGTTGCGCAGCTTTGGTCCCCAGGCCGCTGTGGCCAGTCAGCGGAGAACGGGGCCGCCCGCGCCGCCGCGCCGCCAGGGTGCGCCGGCCGCAGAGGTGGCGTCCATGGCTTTGCAGCCCACGCTGGAAGTGATTGTGGTTGACAACGCCAGCAGCGACGGCGTTGTTGAGATGCTTGCCACCAGCTTTCCCTGGGTGCGGGTCGTGGCCAATTCCCGCAACGCCGGCTTTACGCGTGCCAACAACCAGGCGTTTGCTGTTGCACGCGGGGACTTCGTCTACTTTCTCAACCCCGACACCGAATTGGTCGCCGACAGCCTGCAAGGCGACAGCTTGAGCCTGCTCTACGCAGCCGTGCGCGCCAATGAGACTGTGGCGCTGGCAGGGCCGGAACTGCGCTATGCCGACAACTCGCTGCAAAGCAGCGCCCGCCGCTTCCCCACACCATTGACCGGATTCTTTGAGAGCACGTGGCTCGCGCGACTTTGGCCCCGCAACCGCTGGGCGCGCCGCCTGCATATGGCCGATTGGCAGCCGCGCTTCACCCACGACGTGGATTGGGTGGTCGGCGCGGCCATGTTCGCCCGGCGCAACGCGCTGCTGCAGGTGATGGCAGCGAGCCCGTATGCGGGCCCCTTCGACGAAGGTTTCTTCATGTACAGCGAGGAGATGGACCTCTGCCGCCGCCTGAAGGCGCTGGGCTGGCGCATTCTCTATGTTCCGCAAGCGCGAGTCATTCATTTGGAAGGGCGCAGCAGTGACCAGGCGCTTGCGGCACGCCATCTGTACTTCAACACAAGCAAGGTGCGATACTGGCGCAAGTGGTTTGGGGCGGGCTGGAGTGAGGCGCTGCGTCGCTACTTGCTGATGGAGTACCGCATCCAGATTGCGCTGGAGCGCGCCAAGTGGCTTGTAGGCAGCAAGCGCGCCCTGCGCGCCCAGCGGATTGAAGTGTATAAACAAGTGCTCGCGTCCGGCCTGCAAACGCCGCTGCGGTAGGTCACGCCTCCGGCGTGACGTGTCCCGACACCCGACTGCCCACGCCCCCGTTCTTCACGAGGAGCTTCCCATTGACAACTCGCGAACGCATGTTGGAACATCTGCGTCTGCTTTACGGCGACGCTGCGGAACCTGTTGCGTCGACGCTGACCGCGCGCGTGGAGGCTTTCCGCCGAGACCACCCCGACGCCGCGCGGCCCGTGGAACTCACCGAGCGCGACGCGCTGCTGATTACCTATGGCGACACACTACGCTCGCCCGACGAAGCACCGCTGCGCACGCTCGAGCGCTTCCTGCACACACAATTGGGCGAACTGATCACCGGCGTGCACATTCTGCCCTTCTTCCCGTGGTCATCTGACGACGGCTTTTCCGTCATCGACTACCGCGAGGTGGATGCGGCGCTGGGTGGCTGGCACGAAATCCACCGCCTGGCGCAGGATTACCTGCTCATGTTCGACGCCGTGATCAATCACGCCTCTGCCCAGAGCGCTTGGTTCAAGGCCTTTCTGCGCGACGAAGCGCCCTATCGAGACTACTTTGTGACAGCCGAGCCGGAGTGGGACTTGCTGGCCGTGGCTCGTCCGCGCACGCTGCCGCTGCTCACGCCCTTTGAGACGCCCAGCGGTACGCGCCTGGCGTGGACGACCTTCAGCGCCGATCAGATTGACCTCAACTACGCCAACCCGGCTCTGCTGGTGGAGATTATCGACCTATTGCTCTTCTACGTGGCGCAGGGGGCGCGGCTGATTCGCCTCGACGCCATTGCCTACCTCTGGAAGCAGCCAGGCACTTCGTGCATCCATCTGCCGCAGACGCACGCCGTGATCAAGCTCATGCGCGCCGTGCTGGACGCGGCGGCGCCGGGCGTGCTGCTCATTACCGAGACGAATGTGCCGCACGCCGCCAACATCTCGTACTTTGGCGCGCCCCTGCCCGCTGCCGAAGCGCCCATACCGGGTCGCACCGACGAGGCGCAGCTTGTTTACCAGTTTCCGCTGGCGCCGCTCATTCTGCACACATTCGGCGCGGGCAGTGCGGCCGCGCTCAGCCGCTGGGTAAGCGAGCTTGAGGCACCCGGCCCCTTCTTCAACTTCATCGCCTCGCATGATGGCATTGGCGTCATGCCTGCCGTGGGGCTGCTCGCCACCGAGGAAATTGCAGCTTTGGCCGCGCGCACGTTGGCGCACGGCGGGCGCATCTCTTACCGCAACAACCCCGACGGCACACAGTCGCCCTACGAGTTGAACATCACGCTTTACGATGCGCTCAACGATCCGGCCCACCCCAATCAGGAGCTTGACGTGCCCCGCTTCCTTGCCTCGCAGGCCATTATGCTGGCGCTGGCAGGACTACCCGGCATCTATTTGCACAGCCTGCTAGGCGCGCGCAACTGCCTGCCCTGCCTGGACCAGACAGGTCGCGCCCGATCCATCAACCGTGAGAAGTTCAACCTGGAGGATATTGAACAGGATCTGGCCGACCCCAACCAACGTGTGCGGCTGGTCTTTGACGGCTACCGGCGGCTGCTGGCGGTGCGCCGCGAGCAGCCTGCCTTCCACCCCGAGGCGCCGCAGCAGGTGCTTGCTGTGCCCCCCGAATGCTTTGCACTCCTGCGGCGCCCTGTGGGCGCGCCGCCCGTGCTCTGCATCAATAACGTGACCGGAACGCTCGTGACGTTGCCGCTGCCGGCCGACATGGGGTTGCCCGCAGGCGGTTGGCGCGATCTACTGCATGGCCGCGCTTATCCCAACTTCACTAGCGAGACGCCGCTGCAACTGGAGCCTTACCAGACGCTCTGGCTGACGCCGGCCTGAGGCCGGCTTCGCGTCTGCGCCGCCACGCGCAGTGAATTTGAGGGCTCCCCTGCTTGCGTCTATAATGGCCCTGCTGAGAGCTATCAATCACAGCGCGCGCTGCAACGCGCGCGCCTGCAAGACCACGCCCCACGGAGTGAGCTATGGCTGATGTCGCCGATGTGACCCATGCAAGTGTGCCCGCGCCGGCGGCCGGTTACGGCAGCGCCGCTGCCCCCGTTGAGCCCCCCGCCACGCACGAGATTGTCTTTCATGGCACGCCCAAGAACATGGCTGTCGGCACAACGCTGCTTCTCGCCGGCGCATCCGCTTTTATGATGGGCATGACCGACGTCTTCTTCGCCGAGGCCTTTGCGTGGACTTTCGTAATCTGGGGCGTGCTTTTTCTGCTTGGCGACATCGTGGATTGGAATCGCAACTGGGTGGTGAGTGACGATGGCCTGAAGATCGGCATCAACACCCCGTTTGTAGACCGACGCAACACCTGGGGATGGGACAACATCAGCCGGCTTGATCTGGTGATCAAGCGCTATGAGCCCAAACCGCAGGACGTTGTCATGCAGGTCTACTACACCGTGCCGGGCGACAACGTGTTGGCGCGCGAGGATCGCACCTTGAGTCCTGAACTGGCGCGGATCATTATCGAGCGCGCCAACCTCAAGCCGACACATACCAACAACCCCACGTCGTTTGATGCGCTCTCGCCCGAGAAAACCACCTACATCTGGAACAAGAGCGGCAAGTTCGCCACCGCGACGTAAGCTAAATTCCCGTACGCAGAACAAGCGGAAACAACGGAAAAGGCAGGAAACAGAAGCATGTGCTTTTGTTTCCTGCCTTTTCCGTTGCTTCCGCTTGTTCTGCGTACGGGAATTTAGCTGTGCGCCGCGTAGTGCTCCTGCAGGCTGCGCACGCTCAGTCCCTTTTGGCGCAGCGCCTGGATGCCGTTGACCGCCGCCTGCGCCGCCGAGAGCGTGGTGATGAGCGGTATCTCCATGCGCGTGGCCAGGCTGCGAATGCGCACGCCATCTTCGCGGCTGCTCTTGCCCAGCGGCGTGTTGATGATGAGCGCGAACTTGCCGTCGCGCAGCGCGTCTAGCGTGGAGTACTCTCCACCCTGTGCGCTGCCTTTGGCAAGCAGTTCCACGGGCAGCCCTGCGCCCTGGAAGAACGCGCCTGTCCCTGCGGTGGTGTAGAGAGTGAAGCCGAGGCGGTGCAAGTCGCGCGCAATCTTGAGCGCCGCGCCCTTATCGTAATCATTTACAGTAATCAGCACGCCGCCGCAGTCGGGCAGCCCTGCGCCTGCGCCCAGTTGGCTCTTGGCAAAGGCGTGGCCAAAGTGGGCTGCGTGGCCCATCACCTCGCCCGTCGAGCGCATCTCCGGCCCCAGCAGCGTGTCAATCCCCGTGAACTTCTTCCACGGCAGCACCGCCTCCTTGACGAAGAACCCGTCCACCTCCGGCTCACTGATGAAACCCACCTCGGCCAAAGTGCGGCCTGCCATCACTTGTGCGGCGAGGCGCGCCAGGGGCTTGCCCGTGGCTTTGCTCACAAAGGGCACCGTGCGGCTGGCGCGCGGGTTCACCTCCAGCACATAGACCACATCGTCCTTGATGGCGAACTGGAGGTTCATGAGGCCGCGCACGCCCAGCGCCAGCCCCAGTCGCTCGGTGTACTCGCGCATGATGCTCAGGTGATAGGCCGAAATCTTGTAGGGCGGCAGCACGCACGCACTGTCGCCCGAATGGATGCCCGCCTCCTCGATGTGCTGCATGATGCCGCCGATGACCACGCGCACGCCATCGCAGATCGCGTCCACATCCACCTCGAACGCGTCCTCCAGAAAGCGGTCGATGAGGATGGGGCGTTCGGGGGCGGCGCTCAGCGCCTCCTCCATGTAGAGGCGCAGCGACGTTTCGTCATCAACCACTGCCATGGCGCGGCCTCCCAGCACATAGGAGGGGCGCACGACCACGGGGAAGGCAATGCGGCGCGCCACGGCCACCGCCGCGTCCAGCGTGCGCGCGCTGCCATGCGCGGGTGCGGGGATGTCAAGTTCATCGAGCAGTGCGCCGAAGCGGTCGCGATCCTCGGCCAGGTCGATCGCGTCGGGCTGCGTACCCAGGATGGGAACGCCCGCCGCGCTCAGATCGGCGGCAATAGCGAGGGGCGTTTGTCCGCCGAATTGCACAATCGCGCCAATCACGCCGCCTGGGCCGGCTGCCTCGCGGTCGTAGATGTTGAGCACATCTTCCAGCGTCAGCGGCTCAAAGTAGAGGCGGTCGCTCGTGTCGTAGTCGGTGCTTACCGTCTCTGGATTGCAGTTGACCATGATGGTTTCGTAGCCCAGCGCCTGCAGCGCAAATGAGGCGTGGCAGCAGCAGTAGTCAAACTCGATGCCCTGGCCAATGCGATTGGGGCCGCCCCCCAATATCATGATCTTGGCGCGGTCGGTGGGCGGCGCTTCGCTTTCGCTCTCATAGCTGCTGTAGAGGTAGGGCGTGCGCGCCTCAAACTCGGCGGCGCAGGTGTCCACCTGGTGGTAGGTGGGGAGCAGCGCGTGCGTGTGGCGCAGCGAGCGCACGGCGGCAGCGTCCAGCGATTGCGCGCCGGGGAGGCGCGAGCCAATGCGCGCCAGTTGCGCATCGCTGAAGCCCAGCCGCTTGGCGCGCCGCAGCGTGGGCGCATCCAGCGCAGTGATGTTGCGCTCGAAATCGGCAATGCCTGCGATCTGGGCAACAAACCAGGGGTCGTAGAGGGTCGCGCGACTCACGTCTTCGGGGGCTGCGCCTGCCAGCAGCGCCTCGTAGGCGGCGAAGAGGCGGTCGCGGCTGGGCATTGTCAGCAAGTCTTCAACCGTGGTGCCCGCATCATAGCCCTTGATCTCGCCGGACTGGCTGCGCTCCAGCGGCCCCATGCCGTCGCGCCCAATCTCGAGGCTGCGCACGGCCTTCTGCAGCGCCTCCTTGAAGGTGCGCCCAATCCCCATCACCTCGCCCACCGATTTCATCTGCGGCCCCAGCACGCGGTCCACGCCGGGGAACTTCTCAAAGGCCCAGCGCGGGATCTTGACCACCACGTAGTCAATCGACGGCTCAAAGGCCGCCACGGTCACTTGTGTGATGTCGTTACGCAGTTCGTCCAGCGTGTAGCCCACGGCCACCTTGGCGGCAAGTTTGGCGATGGCAAAGCCCGTGGCTTTGGAAGCGAGCGCACTCGAGCGCGACACGCGCGGGTTCATCTCGATGATGACCACGCGCCCTGTCGCCGGGTCCACGGCAAACTGCACATTGCTGCCGCCCGTCTCGACGCCCACGGCGCGCATGACGAGGCGCGCCTGGTCGCGCAGCCGCTGGTACTCCTTGTCGGTGAGCGTTTGCGCAGGGGCTACGGTGATGCTGTCGCCCGTGTGCACGCCCATTGCGTCGAGGTTCTCAATCGAGCAGACGACCACGAAATTGTCGGCGCGGTCGCGCATGACCTCGAGTTCGTACTCCTTCCAGCCGATAAGCGACTCCTCCACCAGCACGCTGTGTGTGGGGCTTTCGCTCAGCCCCCAGGCCACCTTCTCGTCAAACTCGGCAGGTGTGAATACGGTGCCTGCACCGCTGCCGCCCAGGGTGAAACTGGGGCGGATGAAGAGCGGGTAACGACCAATCTCGTTGGCAATTGCATGCGCTTCGGCCAGGCTGTGGGCGATGCCGCTCTGTGGCGACTCGAGCCCCACCTCTGCCATCGCCACCTTGAAGAGCTCGCGGTCTTCGGCCACCTGCATCGCGCGCAGATTGGCGCCGATCAACTCGACGCCGTAGCGGTCAAGCACGCCCGCCTCGGCCAGCGCCACCGCCAGATTGAGCCCCGTCTGCCCGCCCACCGTGGGCAGAAGTGCATCGGGCTTCTCGCGTGCGATGATCTTTTCCAGAATCTCAACCGTCAACGGCTCGATGTAGGTGGCGTCGGCCAGTTCCGGATCGGTCATGATCGTGGCCGGGTTGGAGTTGACAAGGACAATGCGGTAACCCTCCTGGCGCAGCGCCTTGCACGCCTGCGCACCCGAGTAGTCAAATTCGCACGCCTGGCCAATGACGATGGGGCCGGAGCCAATGATCAGAATGGAAGAGATATCAGTGCGCTTCGGCATTGTTCACCTTTGGGGTAGAATCGCATTTTGGGCAACGAACCTCGACGCAAAGGCGCCAAATCTCGACGCAAAGGCGCAACGCCGCAAAGGAATCGCAAAGAACTGCGAAAGCAAGGAAAAGCAATACCGGTTGTTGATCTTTGCGATTCCTTTGCGTCTTTACAACTTTGCGTCAAAGCCCTTTTGTCGAATTTACACTGTTTGGCGGTCGCAGCTCCCGCCTCACCAAAACAAGGAGATTGTACTGTGCGTTTGGAAACCACCCCAAAAGGGGCAGGCGCGGCAAGCGATTTGGCCACGCTGCCCTCCCCGTCCGCTCTACCCGTTCGGTCTGCCGTTGTCACTGCAGTCCCTGTAGCCGCCGTTGTGGTAATCGCCGCGTATGTGGGCGCGCAGGTGCTCGCCAACATCGCCAGCCTCAAGATCGGCATTGTCTTCGCCCTGGCGGTGGACATGGGCACCTTCATCTACCCAATCACCTTCACGCTGCGCGATGTGGCCCACAAGATTCTGGGCAAGCACGCCGTGCGCTGGCTGGTGATCATGGCTGCGCTGGTCAATCTCTTTGTTGCGCTCTACATGTGGTGGGTGACGAGCGTGCCAAGCGACCCCTCGTGGGGACTCGGCGCACAGTGGGCGCAGGTCTTCAGCCCGGCGCTGCTCTGGCGGATTGTGCTCGCCTCTATCCTCGCGCAGGTGGTCAGCGAGCTTGTGGATACAGAGGTCTATCATTGGTTCGTGACGCGTATGACGCGCCGCTTTCAGTGGGCGCGTGTGCTCGTGAGCAACAGCGTGAGTGTGCCGGTGGACAATCTGATCTTTGCCCTGGGCGCCTTCGCGGGGATTCTGCCGTGGAGCGTGGTCTGGCAGATTTTCCTCTTCAACCTGATCCTCAAGTTCGGCGTCACGCTGATCAGCCTGCCGCTCATCTACGTCTACCGCGACCCGGCTTCCTTCGCCGACCAATAAGGGCAAACTACGAACTGCGACACAGAGGCCACAGAGGGAACAGAGAAACACAGAGAACAACAATGAGAACAGCGGACTGGTACACGGAAAGAGCGGTAACCACACAGTGTCTTGGTTATATTGTTACCGATTTTTCCGTGTACCAGTCCGCTGTTCTCGCTGTTGTTCTCTGTGTTTCTCTGTTCCCTCTGTGACCTCTGTGTCGTCTTTCAGCTTTTTCCGGCACGCATGAGGATGCGCTGGGCCGAGCGTAGAACGGGCATGTCCACCATTTTGCCGGCAAAGGTGAAGGCGCCCATGCCCTCGCGCTGGTGCGCCTCGAAGTTCGCCACAAGTTCCCGCGCCCAGGCAATCTCGGCGACCGTGGGTGCAAAGGCGTCGTTGGCAATAGGCACTTGCGCAGGGTGAATCAGCGTTCTGCCCACAAAGCCGAGACCACGCGCAGCGAGGCAGTCTGCCGCAAACCCTTTATTGTCCTGATAGTCGGTGTAGACACAATCGATTGCATCCAGCGCATAGGCCCCCGCCGCGGCCACCAGCGCGCTGCGCGCGTAGAAAACCT
>CAYJNV010000054.1:0-5388 GCA_964370975.1 uncultured Caldilineaceae bacterium
GCCCACTCCCCACTGGCCTATTTTAGTGCCACCACAATCGCGCCCAGCACCACCAGACCGCCGCCCAGCGCCGTCTTCCACGTCAGGGGCTCACCGAGAAAGAGTGCGGCCAGGATCAGCACCATCGCAAGGCTCGTCTTGTCGATGGGCGCAACCAGCGAGGCGGGGCCGCGCTGCAGTGCTGCGTAGTAGAAGAGCCACGATGCACCGGTCGCCAACCCCGAGAGAATCAGGAAGAGCCATGTCTTTTGACCTACGCTGCGCAGCCCCGAGATTTCGCCTGTGCCCAGCACAATGCCCCACGCCAGCAGCAGGATCACCACCGTGCGGATGGCGGTGGCCAGGTTGGAAGGGATCTCGCGCACGCCAATCTTGCCGAAGATGGTGGTGAGTGCCGCAAAGAAAGCCGACAAGAGAGCCAGGACAAGCCAGCTCGAGCGTGCGCTGTCCATGGACTACGCCTTTCAGATTGGGCATGACAGTCTGCTTACCGGTTTTGGTTAGCCCTCGAAGCCTATGGAGAACATGGTTTCAAGATCGTGGCGCGAGAAGACCTTGAATGCAATCAGCGTCTCCGAATGGGTGATGCCCTCCACTTGAAGCGCCTGGCTCGTCACCAGGTCGGCAAGCGCCTCGTTGTCGGGCACGCGCAGCACCGCTACCAGGTCATAGCGCCCGGCCACAGAGAAGACTTCGGTGACGCCTTTGAGTTGCGTCAACTCCTCGGCCACGGCGTTGATGCGGTTGCGCTCGACGTTGATTAACACAATCGATGAGACCATAGGATGCCTCCGGCGGGGTGGGTCGCGGCGCAGACAGGGCTTGCGCGAGGTAGATCAAGTAACGGCGGATGTGGCGGTCGTGTACTGCGTGTAGAGGCGCTCCTCCACCACGCGCTGCAGCGCCACAACCGCGGAGTAGATGTCGGCAAAGGAGTTGTAAAGCGGGGCGATTCCCAGCCGAATCGTATCAGGTTGGCGAAAATCGGGCAATACATTCATCTTGTGGATGAGGGCCTGGTCAATGCGCCATGCCTCATCGTGACCCAACGCCACGTGCGAGCCGCGCCGGGCCGCATCACGGGGCGTTTGCAGCCGGTAGCCGAGCGGCGCGAGTCGCTCTTCCCAGAGCGCAATCAGCATGTCGCTTAGCGCCAGCGACTTGGCGCGCAGCGCGCTCATGCCCGCCTCTAGCAGCAGGTCCACACCCGGCTCAATCGCTGCCAGCGAGAGGACGGGCGGCGTGCCGGAGAGAAAGTGACGCAGCCCTGCTGCTGGCGTGTAGTCGGCCTCAAAGGCGAAGAGGTTGCGCTGCCCCATCCAGCCCTGAATCGGGTTGGCCAACTGCGCCTGCAGGTCGCGCCGCACGTAGAGGTAGGCGGGCGCGCCCGGGCCGCCGTTGAGGTATTTGTAGCAGCAGCCCACGGCCAGGCCTGCCCCGGCGGCATTGAGGGCAACAGGCACGGCTCCGGCGGCGTGGCTCAGATCCCATAGCGTGAGCGCGCCCACGGCGTGTGCGGCGGCCGTGAGCGCTGCCATATCATATGTATAGGCGCTCTTGTAGAGCGTGTGCGAGAGGGTGAGGAGCGCCACATCCGCATCGAGCGCGTCTACGATCGCATTGGCGGGGCCGTGGATGGAGTCGGACGAGGCGATTACCTCCAGTTTGACGCCGTGCTCCTGTGCAATTCCCTGCAGGATGTAGAGATCGGAAGGGAAGTTGCCGTCGTCGGTAAGGATGCGCGTGCGGCCAGGGCGGGCCCGCAACGCGCCGGTGGCCAGTTTGTAGAGGTTGACGGAGGTCGAGTCGGCCACGATCACTTCGTCGGCCTGCGCGCCCAGCAACTGCGCAATCTTGCCTCCAAGGCGCTCGGGCAGGGTGAACCAGCCCTCATTCCACGAGCGTATGAGGCGCTCGCCCCACTGGCGTTCGACGCTCTCCTGCACCAGCGCCGCTGCGGCAAGTGGCATGCGCCCCAGCGAGTTGCCGTCCATGTAGATAAGCGTCGTGTCGGGGTGGGCAAAGCGCATGCGCAGAGCGGCCAGTGGGTCGGCAGCGTCGCGCGCATTTGCCTCTTCGAGCGTGCGCGGGATTGATTGTTCCAAAGCGTGGACCTTTCCGTGCGGTCGGCGAATGGGATTTGCGCTGCAGAAGACGCTTTTCGATGCGGCGGTTTCAGTCGCCGGACGTGCAGACCGCGCCGCGTCGTCGAAAACGGCGGCTTCAGCCGCCGCTACGGTAAGAAGGTAACTTGCTAACGATAGAAGTCAATCCACGACAACGTAAAGTCCGTGCCGCCGCCCGTCAGGAAATCGGGTGGGGCACTCACGTCGAAGTGGCCGTTGTCCAGCGGAATTGCGGGTGTGGCCGCCGGGTCATTGCTCAGGATGCCCACATTCATCCAGTGTGGACTGCCGCGCGCAATCACCTGGGCCGCACTGTCGCCCGCTGGCTGAAAGCTCTCGTGCACAATCGGCTCGCCCGTACTGGGCACTTCCACCTGGATTGTGCCTGCGTCGTAGGTGAAGGTCATCTTCTCCAGACCGCGCAGGTGCAGGCGCACGATGAGGTCGCGCGGCGCGCTGCCGGGCGGTAGGCCAATCCGGGCCGAACCGATCCCCGACTCGCTGTGCACGTCGATGATGAGCGCGTCGCCACGGCGTTCGGCGCTGATTTCGGCATCCGCGGCTGCAGTCACCGTGATGTCCGTTGCGGGTTGCGCCGCGGGCGCCGCGCACGCTGCAAGCAGCAGCGTGGCAAGGGCAATTGCGCCGAATAGGCCGCACCTGGGTCGAATGGGGCGCATGGAGCCTCCCGGAGTGAGTGTCTTGCAGACCGGTGCATCATGTAAGCGCAGTTGCTGTATTGCGGCTGCGCAATGTGTAGCGTTGATACAAGGATGCACAATTGACCAGCACTTGGATCGTACACGGGCTGGCAAGCACGCGCAACCGCGCGTCGCTGGGTAACAAGAATTGACGTCTGTTCTATGGAGGCAACCATGTTTGACTTTACAGATCGGGTGGTGATTGTGACGGGCGCAGCGGGCAACCTGGGGCAAGCGCTGGCCGCAGCTTTTGCAGACGCGGGCGCGTCGCTTGTGCTCGTGGATCACAAGCCAGGCCGCCTTGAGGCCATGTTCCCCAAACTGGCAACGAGCGAACGACACTACCTTGCGTCAGCGGTTGATGCTGCAAAGGCCGACGCCGTCGAGGCGATGGTGGCGGAGGCGATCAAACGGTTCGGGCGCATCGACGTGCTCGTCAACGCGGCGGGCGGCTATGCAGGTGGCGCCACTGTAGCCGAATCCGAGCCCGCGCTGTGGGATGACATGTTCAACCGCAACCTGCGCACGGCCGCGACCCTCTGCCGCGCCGTTGTGCCGCACATGCTAGAGCGTGAGGCGGGCGTCGTCATCAACATTGGATCGCGCCACGCCGAAGAGGGCAAGAGCAAGACGGCTGCCTACTCGGCGGCCAAAACGGCGGTGCTGCGCCTCACAGAGAGCCTGGCGGCGGAGACCAGGGCGCAAGGGGTGCGAGCCAACTGCGTTCTCCCCAGCACCATCGACTCACCCGAGAACCGCACCGCCAATCCAAAGGCCGACCCAGGCAAATGGGTGACGGCGGCGTCACTGGCGGATGTCATTCTCTTCCTCGCATCACCCCTCGCGCGCGATATCACGGGCGCAGCGGTGCCTGTGTATGGGCGCGTGTAGGAGAAATGGGTGACTGGTTGACTGGGACTGCATGACTGATGATTGAAGATTGATGATCGGGGGGCTCTCGGGCGTTTGTGTGGTGCCGTGCAATCATGCCGGAGGTGCGGTAGACTACTCCCATTCTACAGGCCCGCCACCAGGAGAGCGTTTTCATGGAGTTGAATACCGTTTCCGTGCCCGATCATGCCGGGGGCGCAGAGCACGTAACGGCCCCAGGCAGCGTGGCTGACGTGCGCGCCTTTGCCGACGGGCTCATTGCCAATATCGAGCAGGTGATTATCGGCAAACGCGACGTGGTGGAGTTGCTTGTCATCGCGCTGCTTTGCGACGGCCACGTGCTGTTAGAGGATGTGCCCGGCGTGGGCAAGACGATGCTCGCCCGCGCGCTGGCGCGCAGCCTTGCCACCGATTTCCGTCGCCTGCAATGCACGCCCGACCTGCTGCCCAGCGACATCACCGGTGTCAGCGTATTCAACCAGGAGACGCGCACCTTCCAGTTCTTGCCCGGCCCTGCCTTTACGCACATCCTGCTGGCCGATGAAATCAACCGCGCCACACCACGCGCCCAGGCGGCGCTGCTCGAGGCGATGGGCGAGCGCCAGGTGACGGTGGACGGCGATACGCGCGCCCTGCCGCGTCCCTTTCTTGTGCTGGCCACGCAGAACCCAATTGAGTATGAGGGCACCTTTCCCCTGCCCGAGGCGCAACTCGACCGCTTCCTCTTCCGCACCAGTCTGGGCTACCTGCCCGCTGCCGAGGAGGAGGCGATGCTGGTCAACCTGGGCGGGGTGCATCCGATTGAGGCGCTTGGCCCCGTTGCGCAGGCGGCGCAGGTCGTCACTCTCTCGGACAGCGTGTGGCAGGTGCGTGTGGACGCAAGCCTACGCCGCTACATTGTGGCGCTGGGGCAGGCCACGCGCAGCCACGGCTTTTTGGCGCTGGGGGCCAGCCCGCGCGGTTCGCTAGCGCTCTACCGCAGCGCGCAGGCGCGCGCCGCCGTGCGTGGGCGCGACTATGTGCTTCCCGATGACATCCAGGCGCTGGTCGAGGCGACACTGGCGCACCGCTGCATCCTCAAACCCGAGAGCGCGCTGCGCGGGCGCACGGCCGGCGCCGTTGTCGCCGACATTCTCGCCGCTACGCCGCTGGATTTGGGGACGGAGGAGGGGTGAGAGCGGGAAAATGGGAGCCGGGAGAGGAACATAATTGATCATTGAAGATTGATCATTGCCGCCTGCGCACCATTCGTCGCCAATGATCAATCTTCAATGATCAATTATGTTCCTCTCCCGGCGCTCGGCTCCCCAATCACAACAATGCCAAGCATCTTCTGGGCGCTGCTCGTCCTCTTCCTCTTTGGGGCGCTGCTGCGCATGGACTGGGTCTACTATCTCGCCTATGTGGTGGGCGGCGTCTGGCTCTTCACCACCTGGTCGGTGCGCCGCAGCGTGCGCCGGCTCACTGTCGCGCGCCATTTTCTTGACCATGCCTTCGTCGGCCAAACCATCCCCGTGCGCGTGGCCATCACCAACCAGAGCCGGCTGCCCATCCCCTGGCTGCGGCTCGAGGAACGCGTGCCTCTCGACCTCAAGGACATCGATGCATACAAGATTGCGCTCAGTTTTTTTTTTGTTTCTTCGACCTAGGAGATCTACACGCTCTCCTGC
>CAYJNV010000054.1:5398-9600 GCA_964370975.1 uncultured Caldilineaceae bacterium
TGCGCTCAGTGTGGCGGGGCGGGCCACCACAGAGCACACCTACACGCTCTCCTGCAAGCGGCGCGGTTACTTTGCGCTGGGGCCGCTGAGCCTGCGCACGGGCGACGTATTCGGTTTCAGCGAGGCGCGCTGGGAGGAGGACAACCCGCGCCACGTGACAGTTTATCCGGCGATTGTGCCGCTCGAAAAGCTGGGGCTACCAAGCCGCCTCGCGCTGGGTGGCCGCGCCACGCGCCCGCGTCTCGATGAAGACCCGGCGCGCTTGAGCGGCGTGCGCCCCTACGCCGGGGGTGACAGTACGCGCCGCATCCACTGGAAGGCCAGCGCACACTCGGATACACTGCTGGTGAAGAAATTCCAGCCGGGGATTGGGTTGAACGTGGTGGTTGCGGTCGACCTTGCGCGCAGCGCCTACAGCGGGCGCTACTTTGTGGGCGCCAGCGAGTGGGCCATCAGTGTCGCAGCCTCGGTGGCGGGCTATGTGGCGAGCACACGCCAGCCCGTGGGGCTGCTTTGCGCGGCGCTGGATGCCGCAACCGGCGAACCGCCGCCGCCGCTCAAACCGCGCAGCGGGCAAGGGCAACTCATCACACTGCTCAGCACGCTGGCGCGCGCCCAATTGTGGGAGGAGGGGCCTCCGCTGGACAAGTGGCTGGCGCCTCAACTGGCCGGGCTCGAGTGGGGCACGGCGCTGGTGGTCGTCACCCCACATGTGAGTGACCCGCTGATCTGGGTGCTGCACCAGGCGATTCGCAGGGGGACGACCGTGACGCTGCTGCTGATTGATGACCAACTGGAGGCGCGCGCACTGGCGGCGCAGGTGCACAAGTTGGGCATTTCCTTCCACCAGGTGAAGTGGGAGAAGGATCTGCAGAGAATCGACGAGGGGGCAGTCGCATGATCACCCCGCCGGAGAGCGATGCGGGTCGCAGCAGCGAAGAGGCTGTACCCGTGCGCACGAGCGAAATGTATGACCAGTCGTGGCTCGGCTCTGTGTTGCGGCCGCTGCTCATCGTTATCATGGTGGGCTGCTTCGTGCTTGTGCTGACGACGCTGCTGGCGCGCTTTGCCGGCAACGTGGCAGGCGGCTTCTTTGCGGGGCTGGCGCTGCTGGCCGTGGCCGCCGCCATCGTGGGCTCCATCACCACAACCGTGCTGGCGCAACCGTCTCGTCGCGCCTACCGTTCGCTGGGATACCGCGCCGCCGAACTAGGGCTCTTCCTTGCGCTCACGCGCATCTATGTCTGGACGGCCGCCGGCCGTGCGCCGGATTTCGGCCAAATGCTTGTGCGCCCTCTCGACAACCTGCTCGATGGCCTCTTTGCGGGCGCGGCGCTGATTGTGGGGCTCTCCTGGTTCTTTGCCGTGGAGATGACCGACGACTTCAACCAGCTTGCTCTGCGCGCCGACGAGATCCTGCACGGTAAGCCGCGCCACGGCCTGGCCGACGAGTCGGTGCGCGGCGGCGGCGTAGACCGCGGCGCCGTGCTCACCGATTTCACCATGCGCAGGGTCACCCTCGGCCTGGTGATGATCCTGCTGGCGGCGCTGCTGCGGCGAGGTATCACCTTCAACAGTGTATTCGGCATCATGCGTCAGGATGTTGAACCGACCGTGCTCGCGCCGATTATTGTCTACTTTCTGGCCGGGCTGCTGCTGCTGAGCCACGGCCGCCTGGCGCAGTTGCGATCGCGTTGGACCATGGAGCAGACGCCCGCGCAAGCCAATGTGACCAGCCGCTGGCCGTGGGAGGTGATTGCGTTGGTGGGGGGCGTGGCGTTATTGGCGCTCTTCCTGCCTCTGGGCGGCACCTTCCTGCTGGCCACAATTCTGGGTACGATAATCACAGTGCTCTTTGGGCTTGTGCTGCTGCTCTACAGGTTGGCGGGTGCGGCGCTCATTTGGCTCTTCACACTCTTTGCGGGTGAGCCGCCGCCCCCAGCCCAGAATCTCCTGCTCCCCACGCAATCGGTGCAGGCGCCACAGGTGCAGCCACTGCACCCAGTGCTGCCGCCTTGGGCCGGGGGGCTCTTCTTCTGGAGCATGCTGGCGCTGCTTGTGGCCTATGCCGCGTTCATCTACTTGCGCGACAGAGGCGTCCGCTTTGCCTGGCTTGACTGGCTGCGCCTGGCGCTGGCACGCCGTTGGGGGGAGTTGCGCGCGGCTCTCAAACGCACACGCGCACGCTTGCGCTATGTAGGGCGCGGAGCGGCGCCCACGGCGGAGCGTCCCCCGTGGTTCGCGTTTGGGCGGCGCACGTGGAACGATCCCGACCAGCAAGTGCGTCACCTCTATCTGTCAACGCTGCACAGTGCCGAAGCCGCCGGCCTGGCGCGCCGCCCCGGCGAGACGCCCTTGCGCTATGCGCCGCGCCTGGCAGAGAAGCTCGCCGCACCGCCGGCCGAGGCCGGCGACGCCGAGCTGACGCCTGATTTGACGGAAAACGGCCAAGCGCCGGCAGATCCGGCCGTCGCGATGGATGCGCTTACAAACGCCTTCGTTGAGGTGCGGTATGCTGGGGGCCACACCAATCGCGACCAGGTGGGCCTTCTACAAGGCCATTGGGAGCGACTGCAGGCTGCGTTGCGCAGGCGCGCCGGGCGCTAGACCAGTCTGCGCCTCTGACGAAACCAAGCCTGCGCACTGGGCAGGCGACGCTTGCCAGCGGCGCGTGTGTTTAATGGATTGCATTTGCACAGATTTGCAGCACCTGCAAAATGTATATGCAGCGCTATAGGTGCGAATGCCACAAAAATTGCTTGACAGGCACTCCGGTGACTGTTACAATTCAAACCGGACGTGAATTTGCAGTCCTGCGCCGCTGCATTGGACGCGATGGGGTCATTTCTCCAAGACTCCACAGCAGAGGCGTAAACTCTTCGGGAAGAAGGTGGGGTCATTGGTTTCCATGTCGGACACGGCGCAGTCAAACGGGCAGGCTGGCGGGCAAGTGAGCGAGCATACTGAAGCGCAGCAGCAGGCGGCGGACCTGGAACTCTTTGAGCAATTTCTGGACAAAGATGAGTCCATGGAGCAGCCGGACCGCGGCGAGTTGCGCACGGGCACAATTGTTGAAATTCACTCCTCGGAACTCGTTGTCGACATCGGCAGCAAGCGCGACGGTGTGGTTCCTCAGGCGGACCTGAACAAGCTCGATCCGGAGTTTGTCAAGGGGCTGCAGGTAGGGGACGAGGTTGATGTAGTCGTCAGCAAGCAGATTGATGACGACGGCATCTTCCAACTGAGCATTGCCGATGCGCTGCAGCAGAGGGATTGGCTGCTGGCGCAGGATTTGCTTGACAACGGCGAGACAACCGACCACAAGGTTGTGGGCTACAACAAGGGCGGGTTGACGGTGGAGTTCAACCGGCTGCGCGGCTTCGTGCCCGCCTCGCACATTGTGGATATGCCCCGCAATATTCCGGAGGAGCAGCGTCAGACCGAGTTTGAGAAGCGGATTGGCCAGTCGATGCGCCTCAAGGTGATTGAGGTGGATAAGAAGCGCCGCCGCCTTGTCATGTCGCAAATGCTGGCCGAGCGCGAATACCGCGCCGGACGCAAGGAAGAACTCTTCCGCACTTTGCATGTGGGTGATGTCATCAACGGCGAAGTGCGCAGCCTGCGCCCCTTCGGCGCGTTTGTGGACTTGGGCGGGGCCGACGGTCTCCTCCATGTCAGCGAAATTGGCTGGACGCCAATTAGCCACCCGCGCGAGGCGCTTGAGGTTGGGCAGATGGTCGAGGTGCAGGTCATCCGCCTCGATCCTGAGAACCAGCGCATTGCCCTCAGCCGCAAGCGGGTGATGGCCAACCCGTGGGAGACTGTGGAATCGCGCTACGAGGTCGGCGAGACGGTTGATGTGGTCATCACGCGCCTGGTGGAATTTGGCGCTTTTGCGCAGATTGAGCCCGGCATCGAGGGCCTGATTCACATCAGCGAACTGGCCGACATCACCGTAGCCGAACCGCTGAAGGCTGTGCATTCGGGCGAGACGGTGCAGGCGAAAATTCTGCGCATTGACGCCAAGCGCCAACGCATTGGCCTCAGCCGGCGGCAGACGGAGCAGGCCGCGACTACTGAGCCGGAAACTGTGGCAGCAGAAGTAGCCGTTGACGCGGAGACCGCGGAGGTTGAGGCAACGGAGCAGGCCGCGACCGCTTCGCCGGAAAGTGCGGAAGCAGCAATAGCCGCTGATGCACAGA
>CAYJNV010000054.1:9700-19518 GCA_964370975.1 uncultured Caldilineaceae bacterium
GCCGCGACCGCTTCGCCGGAAAGTGCGGAAGCAGCAATAGCCGCTGATGCACAGATCGCTGATGCTGAGATCGCTGATGCTGAGACCGTGGCCGCAGAGCCTGCGGCGATTGCTGCGGCTGCAGCCCCCGTGGGTGTTGCGCCCGAGCAGGCTACCTCGCAAATGGAAGGCGAGAGCGAGTCCTTCTCGGCGGTTGAGCCGGAAGCGCTGCGCACTGATCCGCCAGAGGCGGCCAGCGAGCCCATGACGGGTACGACCGAGTCGGCCGCAGCTACCACGCCCGAGGCGCTGGCCGAGACCGCACCCGAGAGTGAGAATGCAGCGGAGAACGAAGCTTAACGCAGCGCAGGCGCGGGCATGGTATGACGTTTGGCGAGGCCTGGTTTTGGCTTCCCCAGAGAGCGTGTGTTAACATTGTCTGTCTGGGGTGCCCAACAGGAAGATACAGACCTGCTTGGAAGACCCAGGCAGGTTTGTTGTTTGGGTGTGCGGGAAAGTGCGTTTCGGCCCTTTGCGGCCGGGCGTGATCGCCTCCGCTCCCACTGAATCTTGAAGGAGAGGGGGTGATTTTTCATGAGTGTCGAACTGCGCCCTGGTGAATCCCAGGACAGCATACTCAAGCGCTTTCGCAAGTCTGTGGCCGAAGCACGCATTCTGCCCATTGTGCGGCAGAAACGATGGTTCACGCCCAAGAGCGAAGTGAAGCGTATCAAGCGCCAGAAGGCAATCCGGAAGGCGCAACGCCCCCCTCGCGAATAGGCGCGCATCTGCATGATGTGCCGCGCGCGGGTAGCGCAGGCAGGCAATAAACCACGCGGTGATGCCGCGGGGACATCCGTCTCCCGCTGTGCGCCGCAGAACGTGTTGGAGGAATATGTCTTCAGAAGAGACCATTACCCTGGACGGCAAGATCGTTGATACGCTGCCCAACGCCATGTTTCGCGTGGAGTTGGAGAACGGGCACACCGTGCTCGCGTATCTCTCGGGCAAGATGCGGAAGTACTATATTCGCGTGTTGCTGGGAGACCGCGTCAAGGTGGAGATGAGCCCGTACGATCTGACCAAGGGGCGCATTACCTACCGCCACCGCACCTAGGCGCGGCACGCGGCACACCTGTATCGCGGGCAGTGGGCAACTCCAATACGCAGTGCAGAGCCGAAACAAAAAGAGGCGGCGCCAATCAGGCGCCGCCTCTTTGCTTCGTCCAGCGGGCAGACTGTGCCGCATCCATGGCGCGGCTACGTGCTACAAACCGGCAGCCTCCTCAAGCGCACTCTGCGCCGCAATGGCACTTTGCGCCACCGCCTGCTCGGCTTCGAAGGTGAGGCGAGCCGGCGCTTCATCCAAGGTTACCCAGAGCACAGCAAACTGGTCGGTGTCCTTCTCGTCGCGGCGCATGGTGCGCTCGCTCAACATGTGCACAAGAAAATAGTGCTCCGTGCGCACGACCTGCTTGTTTCCGTCGGTGAACTCAACGTCATTCATGCTCAAAGACTGTACAATCTCAAGATCGGCATAGCCGCTCTCTTCGGTCGTCTCACGCAGTGCGGCCATTTCGGGACTCTCGCCGGGGTCAATGTGTCCCTTGGGCAGGCGCACCTCGCCGCGGCTGGGCCTGTCGAGCAGAAGCATGGCGCCGTTGTGGATCACCACCCCGCCCGCCGATTCGTAGTAGATAGTTTTCATGTGGCTGCAATTCAAGAGTGGGCAGGCAGGATGAAGAGTTGTTCCGCCAGTTCGTGCCCCAGGATTTGGGTATTCACAGGCGCTGCCTCTGCATGCACTGTCCCGTTGCGATCAGCGCCATTCGTGCCCGCACCATGCGCAACCGGCTCACCGGCCAGCAACTCCATCGTGACCGGGCCGCGGAAGGGTGCAACCTCGATCATGCGCAGGCTTTGGCCCGGCTCGAGCGAGAGGCGTGTCAAGTAGCGCAGCACACGCGCGTCGCGCGTTCCTACACGGCGCAACACGCCTGCCTGTCCCGGCTTGAGCGCAGGCAGCGGCAGCAGCGTCTCTATGGGCAGCACGCCGTCCTTCGTGGGAATCGGGTCGCCGTGGGGGCAGTGGGTGGGGAAGCCGCAGAGTGCATCGATGCGTTCCTCAAACGCACTGCTGATGGCATGCTCAAGGCGATGCGCCTCGCTGTCCACCTGGTCCCACGTAAAGCCCATTACCTGAATCAGGAAGACCTCGAGCAGGCGGTGGCGGCGAATGAGTTGAAGCGCGGCCAGGACACCCTGCTGCGTGAGGGTGATGCCGTCAACGCTCGAGCGCTCGACAAAGCCCGTCTCCTCAAGCCGCTTGAGCATGCTGCTTGCGGCCGCCGGCGAGACGTGCATCTTCTCGGAGAGCGCCGACGTGGTGACCTTCTGGGTCGCTGTAGCGCTCTCTTCGCCCTCTATCAACTTGTAGATGGCAGCCAGATACTCGAGCATGCCATCAGTTGTCAAGCCGCAAAATGTTTGCATGGGGTGTTGCCGCTTCGCCGCCGCAGCGTATTTTTATGATCAACCTTAGAATTATTATTGCGATTATAGAGCAGCGCGCGCGGGCTGTCAATTTGGAGCGACAAGTGGGAAGGAGATCATAGATCATTGAAAATTGATCATTGGCGCATCAGATGCATGGTTGTCGGACTCGCCAATGATCAATCGTCAATGATCTATGATGCTTTTCCCTACTCCGTATCACCGATCAAATGCTCCACACGGTTGTGGAAGTGCAGCCGCCACACCTCGCGGCCGGGGTGCTCCACGTACTCGAAGTAGGTAATGGCGGTGTTGTGGTCCCACACCTCGCAGCGCCGCCACGGGCCCACATTGAAGATGTGATCGAAGGCCGCATCCACCACGCCGCCGTGGCAGATGACAAGTAGCGTTTGGCCGCGATGGGCAGCGGCAATCTCCTCAATGAAGATGCCCACACGCGTGCGGAAGTGCATGTAGCTCTCGCCCATCGCTTCCACGGTCATTACCGAGGCAAAGGGGCGCTCGCTGGCCCATAGGTCCGAATAGGTGGATGGGAGCGCATCGGCGGGCCAGGGCGAGTGGTCGAGGCGGTTGTTGCCGATTTCGCGCAGGCGGTCGTCAAACTGAATGGGCGCATCGTAGTTGGCTGCGGCCGCCGCGGCCGTCTCGCGCGCCCGCGCCATGGTGCTGGCGTAGATTGCATCCACGTGCGGCACGGCGGTGGGCAGCCAGCTTCCCAGCGCCTGGGCCTGGCGTTGGCCGAGTTCGGTCAGACCGACATCCATATTGCCTTGAGCCCAATCCTGCAAATTGACGAAACTCTGTCCGTGGCGGATGAAATAGAGATGCATCGTGGTGCGCCTTCCCATGTGAGCAAGCAGAATTGAAGAATGAATTATAGACCGAATGACTTTACTATAGGGAGGTCCGCTTGACACATTTCGGCGGCGGCATCTGCATTCGTTGGCCAGGCGAACCACGGTTGCGTTTGCGTCGCGCAGATGCTATAGTGCGAGCAGCGTACAGATACGCTTCCCAAGCAGCCCTCAAGTCACATCAACCCGTGGCGCATGTCGTTTCTGCGCACTGGCCCAAGGCGCACCAGCGCCGCGCTGCTGCCTGTTCCTGCCCCTGTGTTGAGCGCCACGCGACCATTTGTGTTCCGCAGCATCTTGCTGTTCCACTCACGTAACGTAATCCGGTCCCATAATCCTATCCAGTCAATCAGTCGTGAACCCTTACCCGATTCAGTTAGAAGGAGCCATGCATGAACCTGCATTCCCGGCTGCGCACCATCGTGTTGGTTGGCCTGATGACAGCAATGTTGCTCATTGTGGGCGCCTGCGTCGCGCCGCCACCTGCCGCCAGCGGCGGTGGTGAAGCTGCAGCCCCCGTCGAAGGCGCGGCCCCTGCAGCTGTCAGCGGTGAGCTCAACTTACTCTGCATACCCCAGGTTGAGTGGTGCGAAGGCATGAAGTCTGAATTCGAGAAAGTCTACCCCGACATCACTGTCAACTTCGTGCGCATGTCCAGTGGCGAGTCGCTCACGCGCGTTCGCAACGAGAAGGACAACCCGCAGTTTGACATCATGTGGGGCGGGCCGGTTGACGCCTACGTTGCGGCTGCGCAGGAAGGGCTGCTCGAGCCGTATGCGTCTCCCAACGCGTCGGCGATCCTTGATCCGGCGTTGATGAAGGACGCAGACGACAACTGGATCGGTATCTACGTCGGTTCGCTGGGCTTTGCCACCAACACCAACTGGCTGGCCGAGAATCCTGGCACGGAAGCACCGAAGAGCTGGGCCGATCTGCTGAAGCCCGAGTTCAAGGGACAGATCATGGTTGCACATCCCTCAAGCTCCGGCACTTCCTACACGGCGCTCTGCACAGTCCTGCAGATCATGGGCGACGAAGCGGGTTGGCAGTATATGCGCGACTACGCCGACCAGGTGAACCAGTTCACCAAGAGTGGCGCAGCCCCGGCCAAGTTCGTGGGCCAGGGCGAGGCCGCAATCGGCATCGTCTTCTCGCACGACATCGTGGCCGAAATTGAGAAGGGTTCGCCGCTTGAGTTGACCTTCCCCTCTGAGGGGACGGGCTTCGAAATCGGCGGCATGGCGCTGCTGAAGGGCGCCGACCATCCCGATGCGGCCAAGTTGTGGTTCGACTGGGCGCTCCTGCCTGCGACGCAGGAACTTGGCCCCAAGTACGCGGCCTATCAAGCACCCACGGTTGAGGGCGCAACGCCTTCGCGGCCCGAGCTGCTTGATGCCAAGCTCATCGACTATGACTTCAACTACTGCGGCACCAACAAGGTGGCCTTTATCGATCGTTTCACCAATGAGATGGCCAGCGCCGATAACCTGAAGGAATAGCCTCTCGGGAATCGCCATACAGGCGGGGGCTGCAGCGCATGTAGCCCCCGCCTCCATTCTCCCCAATCGTTACCCCATGGCAATGAAGACAGCTCCACCCTCCATTCCAACGCCCATGCCTTCTGCTCCTGCATGGCGGCGCAGTTCCGCGCGCGCCTTGCAGGAATTCCGCATGATTGGGCAGGATCCCATTCTGGCGCTTGGCCTGGCGGGCGTCATCGGCTTTGTCTTCCTTTTTATCGCGCTGCCTCTGCTGCGCGTCATCTGGCAGGGTTTCTACTCCAGCGACACCGGCGCGTTCAGTCTCGTCTACTTCACCCGTTTCCTTGACCCCGTGTGGGCGCCCCATTTGTGGAGCACCGTGAGCAACACGCTCGTAATGGGCGTTGGCGCGGCCACGGGCGGCACCGTCGTCGGCTTCATCTTTGCCTACACGATGGCGCGCTGTTCAATGCCCTTTGCGCGCGTGGTGCACGTCACCAGCCTGCTGCCCACGATTTCGCCCCCGTTTGCGATTGCGATTGCGGCGATTCTGCTCTTTGGGCGCAATGGCATGATCAGCCATCAACTCCTGGGCATTCGCTATGGCCCTGGTGTGAACGATCTCTATGGGCTTGACGGCCTGATCTTCGTGCAGATTATCACCTTCTTTCCAGTGGCATACCTGATTCTGCGCGCGATGCTCGAGCATATCGACGCCTCCATGGAGGAGGCTGCGCTGAGCCTGGGCGCCAGCAAGTTCCACATCTTTCGCACCGTTACGTTGCCCTTGATGATGCCGGGCATCGCCGCCTCGTTCCTGCTCCTCTTCGTGGAGTCGCTCTCGGACCTGGGCAATCCGCTCCTGCTGGGCGGCAATGCGAATGTGCTCTCCACGGAAATCTACCTGGCCATTAACGGCCAGCTTGACCAGCAGAAGGGCGCAGCGCTCTCGCTGGTGTTGCTCGTCCCCACGCTGACTGTCTTCCTGGTGCAGTACTACTACCTGCGCAACCGCTCCTATGTCTCGGTTACGGGCAAGCCAACCACCGGGCAGGTTTTTGTGCGCGAACCGGTGACGCGCTGGACGATGATCACCTTCACGCTGCTCACGCTTGCATTGGTGCTGCTGCTCTACTTCACCATCCTGGCCGGCTCGTTTACAAAGCTGTGGGGCATCAACAACGAACTCTACTTTGGCAACTATGCCACGGCGCTGACGCGCGGCATGAGCGCGATTCTCTCCACCACCTTCCTCTCGGCGCTGGCAACGCCCCTGGCAACAATGGTGGGCATGGTGATCGCGTTCCTTGTGGTGCGGCGCACCTTTGCAGGCAAGCAGGTGCTCGACTTTGTCTCGAACCTGGGCGGCTCGGTGCCCGGCACGATTCTGGGCATCGGCTACATCATTGTGTACGTGCAGGCGCCGTGGTTTGCCGTGGCCCTTGTCTACGCACTGCTGGGCGCGGTGCTGATTGGGCGCGTCGGCATGCGCTGGCCCGTGCAGATTGCGCTGCTGTTGGCTGCCACCGCACTGGGCTATTACTTCAACTGGCTGCCCCATTTGCTGGGGTTGACGGAAGATGGCTGGCGTTTGCTGATTGCGGGCGGCTTTCTTCTCCTGGCCGTCATGGGCGCCGCCTGGGCGCCGCCCGACAAGCGGCGGCTGGCCGCAATAGTCATGGGCGCAATCGCGGCTGGGCTGATTGTCTACACGCTGAGCCCTTGGGTGCTGGAGCCAATGGCGCGCTGGGGGCGCACGCTGCCCGGCCTCATGGGCCCGCGCGTCATGGCGCGCATTGTGGCCCTGCTCGAAATGCTTACGCAGCCCACGCTGGCGATCATCGGTTTTACTGCGCTGGCCGCCGGCACCTTTGCGGTGCAATCGGCAAAGCCCATGCTGCGCGCAATCGTTGCCTTTGGGGTGATTGCGTTGAGTGCGTCGCTCATCTTCTACGGCGAATCGCTCACGCTCATCGGCACGCCCTACATCATTCTGGCCGCCTATGCCGTGCGCAGCCTGCCGGCCTCCGTGCGCGCGGGCATTGCTTCGCTCCAGCAGATTGACCCTTCCATCGAAGAGGCGTCCACTATCCTGGGCGGCGATGCGCAGTACACCTTCCGCAAGGTGACGCTGCCGCTCATGCTGCCAGCGCTCTTCGCCGGCATGGTCTTTGCGTTCGCGCGCCACATGACGAGCCTCACCGCCGTGATCTTCCTGACGACGGCCCAGTGGCCCATTCTCACCGTGTGGATTCTGAGCGAGGTCGAGCAGGGCGGCATGAGCGTTGCCGCCGCCTACTCGGTGATTCTGATCGCGATTGTGCTGGTGGCGATTGGGCTCATGCAGCTTTGGCTTGGCCGCACCTATGGCACGCGCGACGTTGACATGACCATCAGTGGTTAATCCGATTCCTACCCTGGTGTGCTTTGTGCTGCATCCACAGACAGGATATTGCCCGTGCTGCTTGCCCTGCAAAACGTCTCCAAACACTTCACCAGCCGCGATGGCAGCGGCCTGGTCCATGCCGTTGATGAGGTCTCGCTTGACATCGAGGAAGGCAAGTTCGTTACGCTGCTGGGGCCATCGGGCTGCGGCAAGACGACCACGCTGCGCTTGATTGCCGGCTTTGAATTCCCCACCGCGGGCAATATCCTGCTCGAGGGCAAGTCAATCAACGAAAGTCCGCCCAACCTGCGCGGCATGGCCATGGTCTTTCAAAGCTACGCCATTTTCCCGCACCTGAGTGTCTACGAGAACGTCGCCTACGGCCTGCGCATCAAGAAGCTGCCCGAGCGTGCGATCAAGCAGGCGGTGGGGCGGGTGCTGGACCTGGCCGAGCTTACGGGGCTGGAGAATCGCGCGCCCAACCAGTTGAGCGGTGGCCAGCAGCAGCGCGTGGCATTGGCGCGCGCGCTGGTGATGGAGCCCAAGGTGCTGCTCTTTGACGAACCGTTAAGCAACCTCGACGCCAAGTTGCGCGTGCAAATGCGCAGCGAAATCCGTCGTATTCAGCAGGAACTGGGCATCACTAGCGTCTATGTGACGCACGATCAGGACGAGGCGATGGTGCTCTCGGACAAAATCGTGGTCATGCACGCCGGGCGCATTCAGCAGGTGGGCTCGGCCGTGGAGATCTATCGGCGGCCGCGCACGCGCTTCGTGGCCGACTTCATTGGCCGCGCCAATTTCCTTCCCGTAACGGTTGAGGAGCGGACAGCCGAGGGCTGGCGCTGTCGCATTCTCGAGACTTCGATTGTGGTGCCGAACTCGGCCAGCGACGACCTGGCGGTGGGCGCAACGGCGCTGCTGCTGCTGCGCCCTGAATCCATTCGTGTGCACGCCAACGGGGTGTCTGCGCACGAGACGGACGCAGGGCAGGCGGTGCACCTGCCGGCGCGCGTGGAGCGCAGCGCCTATCTGGGCAGCGTCGTTGAGTACGATCTGAGCCTGCAAGGGCAGTTGCTGCTGGCCGTGCGCCACGACCCGCATGAGGAGCACCTCTACGCGCAGGGCACCGACGTGGCGGTGGAACTGTTGCGCAACAACCTCTATTTGCTTCCTGCAGAGTGACGGGCGGTTCACAGGCATCCTATGCTGGCCAAAAGCGCCGACGAAGCGTCGGCGCCTATGACTTTCTGCGCGCTTGCACATACCCTCCGCAGTATAGAGATCGAGCAAATGACTGAGCGACTTTACTATACCGATGCCTACTTAACTACCTTCAGCGCTGCCATTACCGAGGTGCGCACAGCCGACGGCCGCACACTGGTTGCACTTGATCGCTCTGCCTTCTACCCCACGTCGGGCGGGCAGCCGCACGACACCGGCCAGCTCGCGGGCGCCAACGTGGTGGAGGTGACGGCCGACGACGGCACCGTGTGGCATGTGCTGGAGGGCGCCCCGCCTCTGGCTGTGGGCCAGGTGGTGGAGGGCGCAATTGACTGGCTGCGCCGCTACGACCTCATGCAACAGCACGCGGGGCAGCATCTGCTCTCGCAGGTCTTTGACAGGCTCTTCGGCTACGAAACGGTTTCCGTCCACTTTGGCCCTGCGGAGAGCACACTGGATCTGGAGGTGGCGTCGCTGGACGCCGCGCAGATTGCGGCTGCCGAGGAACTGGCGCACGCGCAAATCTACGCTGCGCTGCCCATTCGCGCCTACTTTGTGGATGAGGCGCAGGTGGCCGCGCTTGCGCTGCGCCGCCCGCCCAAGGTGAGCGGCCTAATCCGCATTGTCGAGATTGCCGACTTCGACTATTCGGCCTGCGGTGGCACGCATGTGCGCACGACCGCGGAGATTGGCCCGCTGAAAATTGTGCGCAGCGAGCGGCGGCGCGGCCAGGTGCGCCTCACCTTTCTCTGCGGCGGGCGCGCCGTGGCCGATTATGCGCGCAAGCACGCCCTGCTGCAGGCGGCGGCGGCGCTCTTCAGCAGCGACATCGCGCAGGTGCCGGCGCTGGCCGAACGCGCGCTGGCGCAGGCCAGGGACGCCCAGCGGCGTGTAGACGACCTCACCACGCGTTTGATGGCCTTCGAGGCGCGCAATCTGCTCGCGGAAGCCCCCGCTGGCAACGGCCTGTGTGTCATCACCACGCTGCGCGACGACCTGGACGCCGCGTCTCTGCGCGTGTTGGCTGCAGCGCTTGTGGCCGAAGCAGGCGATTCCGACATGGTGGCGCTGCTGGCTTCGACGCAGGAGGGCAAAGTGCTGCTGGCCTTTGTGCGCAGCGGTGACGCGACCGCGGGGATGCATATGGGCAACTTGCTGCGCGCCACGCTCCAGCAGGCGGGGGGCAATGGCGGTGGCCGCCCCGATTTTGCCCAGGGCGGCGGCGTGGATGGCGCCGAAGCCGCGCGCCTGCTCGCATACGCGCGGGCGCAGGTGGGGTAAACTGCCGCACCCAGATTGTCATGCCCTTTCGGCACAACGCAGGGCAAGAATGATGCGACCCGCCGCGGCTTCAGCATTTCGTAGCGGAAGGCCTCCCGG
>CAYJNV010000055.1:0-19281 GCA_964370975.1 uncultured Caldilineaceae bacterium
GAGTGGGGTACACCGTCCCACTGCCCACTGCCCACTCCCCACTCCCCACTCCCGACTGCCCACTGCCCACTGCCCACTGCCGGCTCTTCGTCCTGGTCACTTGGCCAGGCCAACAACTCATCCGCAGGGTAAGGCTGGACTCAACCAGAGAGGGACGCAGCGCGTGGCGCGCAGGCGTACAATCAAGTGTGCTGGCGAAGCGCGCCCGCAGACGTACGCGCGATCGGACCGGCTTTGACGATTAGGCACCCATCAATTGCATGATTCGTGGTGCGACGTCGCACCACACACTCGCACAGATGCGAGGGAGGCTCACATGTTGGTACGCGACCGGATGTCCAGCCCAGCCGTGACAGTTACGCCCGAGACTACCTTTCAGGATGCGCTCTTGCTCATGACGGAGCGCGGCTTTCGTCGGCTGCCCGTGATCAACGACCACGGCAAACTCGCCGGCATTGTGGCGGAACGCGACCTGCTCCACGCAGCGCCTTCGCCCGCCACGTCGCTCAGCGTTTGGGAAGTCAACTACTTGCTGTGGAAGTTGCACGTCAAGGACGTGATGACCGATGAAGTCGTTTCGGCGCCGCCCGACATGCCGATTGAGGACGCAGCCCAGCTTATGGTCACCAAGAAGATTGGTGGACTGCCGGTTGTGGATGCGCACAACAGCGTCATCGGCGTCATCACCGAGACGGATATTTTCCGCGCCTTTACTGAGCTGCTGAGCGGCGGAGAGCACGGCCTGCGCGTGGAAGTGCGTGCACCGGATCGACCGGGCGCGCTCGCCACGATGACACGCGTCATCGCCGACATGGGCGGCGATATCATGAGCCTGGGCACCTTCGACGACAGCACCAAGAGCGACAACCCCGAACAGAACGCCATTCTGCTCTTCAAGGTGCGCGGTGTCGACAAAGAGACACTGCTGGCCGGTTTTGCTTCACTGGGCGATGAAGTGCTGGACGCCCGCATGGTTTAGTACACAACCGCCGGCGAAGCCACCCGTGGCTGCGCCGGCCTGTTCTTGCTGCCAGCCGCTGCTAACTGCGACGGCTTGCGCAGCAGGAGACCTATTGTCCCGGCTCTGTTCACGCACTGCCGGGCTACCGGAACTAGAGGAGAAGGAAACCCCATGCCACGAGAGCTTGTCACCATTGAAGGCAACGAGGCTGCCGCCTACGTAGCCTACAAGTTCAGCGAGGTCATCGCTATCTATCCCATTACGCCCTCTTCGGGCATGGGTGAGTTGGCCGATTACTGGGCCTCACGCCAGGACCCCAACCTGTGGGGCACCGTCCCCACTGTGGTCGAGATGCAGTCGGAGGCCGGCGCCGCAGGCGCTTGCCACGGCGCATTGACGACCGGTGCGCTGACGACGACCTTTACCGCCAGCCAGGGTCTGCTGCTGATGATCCCCAACATGTACAAGATTGCGGGCGAACTGACTCCCGCCGTCTTTCACATTGCGGCGCGCGCGATTGCAGCCCAGGGTCTCTCCATCTTTGGCGACCATGGCGACGTCATGGCGGCGCGCAGCGCCGGTTGGGCGCAGCTCTTTGCCAGCTCCGTCCAGGAAGTAATGGACATGGCGACGGTCGCCCACGCGGCCACGCTCGAGGCACGCATCCCTTTCCTGCACATCTTTGACGGCTTCCGCACCTCGCACGAGATCAACAAGATCGAGAAGCTGGGCGACGAAGACTTCGCTGCGATGTATGACCAGGATCTCGTGCTCCAGCACCGCGCACGCGGCCTCACGCCCGATGCCCCTGTCATGCGCGGCACGGCGCAAAACCCGGACACTTACTTCCAGGGTCGCGAGACAGTCAACCCCTACTACATCGCCGTTCCCGAAATTGTGCAGGGCAAGATGGACACGCTGGCCGAACTCACGGGCCGCCAGTACCACCTCTTTGACTACGAGGGTGCACCTGATGCCGAGCGCATTCTCGTCATGATGGGCTCGGGCTGTGGTGCGGCTGAAGACGCGATTGAGTACCTGGCAGGGCAGGGCGAGAAGGTGGGCCTCGTCAAGGTGCGCCTCTTCCGCCCCTTCTCGGTGGATCACTTTCTCAAGGCGCTTCCCGCCACCACCAAGGTCATCGGCGTGCTGGACCGCACAAAGGAGCCGGGCGCCACGGGCGAGCCGCTCTATCAGGACATTGTCACCGCCGTGGCCGAAGGCTACGGCAGCGGCACGCTGCCCTTTGCCACGCTGCCCCGTATCGTGGGCGGACGCTACGGTCTCGGCTCCAAGGAATTTACGCCCGCCATGGTCAAGGGCGTGCTCGACATGCTGGCGAGCGCCAATCTGCGCAACCACTTCACCGTTGGCATCCATGATGATGTCACGCATACGAGCCTGGATTACGACCCCACCTTCAGCACCGAGCAGGAAGACAGTGTGCGGGCCATGTTCTGGGGCCTCGGCTCCGACGGCACCGTGGGCGCAAACAAGAATTCGATCAAGATTATCGGCGAAGAGACCGACAATTACGCGCAGGGCTACTTTGTATACGACTCCTACAAATCGGGCGGGCGCACCATTTCGCACCTGCGCTTCGGCCCCCGTCCCATTCGCGGCACCTATCAGATTCAGAGCGCCAACTTCATCGGCGTACATCAGTTTGGTTTCCTCGAAAGCTACAAGGTGCTGGACGTGGCGGCTCAAGGCGCAACATTGCTGCTCAACGCCCCCTACCCCACCGATGAGGTCTGGGACCATCTGCCTCGGAATGTGCAGGAGACGATCATCAGCAAGAAGCTGCGTCTCTATGTGATTGATGCCTACGAAGTCGCCCGCAACAACGACATGGGCACGCGCATCAACACCGTGATGCAGACCTGCTTCTTCGCAATCAGCAACGTGCTGCCGCGCGAGGATGCCATTGCCCGCATCAAGGAAGCAATCAAGAAAACCTACGGCAAGCGCGGTGAAGCCGTTGTGCGCAAGAACTTCGCCGCCGTGGATGACACACTCGTTCACCTCTTTGAGGTCAAGGTGCCGGAGCTGGTCACGAGCGAAATCCTGATGCCGCCCGCTGTTTCACCCATGGCGCCCGACTTTGTGCAGCAGGTAACCGCCAGAATGCTGGCCGGCCAGGGCGACTCGATTTCCGTCAGCCAAATGCCCCCTGACGGCACCTTCCCCGTGGGCACCACCAAGTGGGAGAAGCGCAACATCGCACAGGAAGTGCCCGTCTGGGACCCGGACGTCTGCATCCAGTGCGGCAAGTGCGTGCTGGTTTGCCCCCACTCGGTCATACGCGCCAAGGTGGCTGGTGAGGCCGACCTCGCGGGTGCGCCCGAGGGTTTCCTGGTGAGCGACGCGCGCTGGCGCGAGCTGCCCGATCAGAAGTACACCATCCAGGTCTCCATGGAGGACTGCACCGGTTGCAGCCTCTGCGTTGAAGTCTGCCCGGCCAAGAACAAGAGCGCTGTGGGCCGCAAGGCCATCAACATGGAGCCGCAATTGCCGCTCCGTGAGCAGGGGCGCACCTTCTGGGAGTACTTCCTCACGCTGCCCGAGCGCCAGCCCGATGAAGACGATCTGGTCTACACCAACGTCAAGAACATTCAGTTGCTTGAGCCGAGTTTCGAGTTCTCGCTGGCCTGCGCCGGTTGCGGCGAAACGCCCTACCTGCACCTGCTCAGCCAGCTCTATGGCGACCGTGCGCTGATTGCCAACGCCACAGGCTGCTCCAGCATCTACGGCGGCAACCTGCCCACCACGCCGTGGACAACCAAGGCCACCGGCCGTGGTCCTGCCTGGGCGAACTCACTCTTCGAGGACAATGCCGAATTCGGCCTGGGCATGCGCGTCACGCTCGACAAGCAGGTCGAGTATGCCACCGAACTTGTGCAGCGGCTGAGCAGCCACCTGGGCGCGGACCTGGTGGACGCGCTCATCGCCAACCCGCAGGATACCGATGTACAGATTACGCAGCAGCGCGAACTCGTGGCACAGCTCAAGCAGAAGCTTGCGGGTGTCAACGAGCCGGGCGTCAAGGACCTGATGAGTCTTGCCGACAAATTGGTCAAGAAGGTCGTATGGATTGTGGGCGGCGACGGCTGGGCCTATGACATCGGCTACGGCGGCCTGGACCACGTCCTCGCCAGCGGGCGCAATGTCAACATCCTTGTACTGGACACCGAAGTCTACAGCAACACAGGTGGCCAATCCTCCAAGGCGACGCCTTTGGCAGCCGTGGCCAAGTTCGCCGCCGCAGGCAAGCCCACGCCCAAGAAGGACCTGGGCCTGATGGCCACCTCCTACGGCAACGTCTATGTGGCGCACATCGCCATGGGCGCAAACGACGCCCACACCGTCAAGGCCTTCCTCGAGGCCGAGTCCTTCGACGGCCCGTCGCTCATCATCGCCTACTCGCACTGCATTGCCCACGGCATCAACATGGCCAAGGGGCTCGAGCAGCAGGCGCTGGCCACACAGTCCGGCTACTGGCCGCTTTACCGCTACGACCCGCGCCTGGTTGAGGAGGGCAAGAACCCCTTCCAGCTTGACTCGAAGGAGCCGAAGATTCCGCTCAAGGACTTCGCCTACAACGAAACCCGCTACCGCATGCTGGCCCAAAGCGACCCGGCCCACGCCGAGGTACTGCTGGAGAAGGCGCAGGCTTCCTTGAACGAGCGCTTTGCGCAGTACAAGGCGCTTGCCCAGAAGCCCGAAGCAAGCAAGTAGCGACGAACGCACACAGAATGGTGTGGGAGAGGAAGTCACCTCTCCCACACCTGCCCACCTCGCCCTGCTCGCACTCCGTGAGCGGCGCCAAGCTGCGCAAGCGGCACATATTCGGCAGGAGGAAACACGACCATGGACCTGTCCACCACCTACATGGGACTCAAGCTCAAGCACCCCATCGTGGCCTCGGCGTCACCGCTTTCGCACACGCTCGATGGCATTCGCGCGCTTGAAGAAGGCGGCGCAGCGGCCATCGTTCTCCATTCGCTCTTTGAGGAGCAGATTGAGGGCGAAAGCCACATGCTCGACCACTATCTCTCCTACGGCACCGAAACCTTTGCCGAGGCGCTTGATTACTTCCCCGACCTCGACAACTACAACGTGGGGCCGGAGCAGTATCTGAACCTCATCCGCAACGCCAAGGCGGAGGTGGGCGTGCCCATCATCGCCAGCCTCAACGGCGTCTCCACCGGCGGCTGGATCGAGTATGCGCGCCGCATGGAAGAGGCGGGCGCAGATGCCATCGAGCTCAACATCTACTACATCTCAACCGACCCGACGATGACTTCTGCCGAAGTTGAAGAACTGTATCTCAACATCGTGCGCGAAGTACGCGCGACGGTGAAGATACCAGTGGCCGTCAAGGTCGGCCCCTTCTTCAGCTCGTTTGCCAACATGGCTGTCCGTCTTGTGGAGGCCGGCGCCGACGCGCTTGTCATCTTCAACCGCTTCTATCAGCCCGACATTGATCTGGAGGCGCTTGAAGTCGTACCCAACTTGCGGTTGAGCCGCAGCGATGAAATGCGCCTCCCGCTGCGCTGGACCGCCATTCTTCACGGCCGGCTGGACGCCGATATTGCGATCACGCGTGGCGTCCATACGCACGAGGACGTTCTCAAGGGGCTGATGGCGGGCGCAGCGATTACGTGCATGACGTCTGAACTGCTGCGCAACGGCCCGGGCCGCATCAACGAGATTGTGGGCGGCTTGCGCCAGTGGATGGACGAACACGAGTATGTCTCGGTTGAGCAGATGCGCGGCAGCATGAGCCAACGCAACGTGGCCCAGCCCGATGCATTTATGCGCGCCAACTATATGAAGGTTCTCCAGTCGTGGCAGCCGGACCCAACGAGTGTGAAGATCCGCTGATGTGGCTGACAGCGCTTACGACCAGAAATCTTCCAAGCAAGAGTTCTCGGGGGCGACAGATGCCAAAACGCAATGTCCTGATACCGCTTGATGGCTCCGATTTCAGCCGTCAGATCGTAAAGGTGGTGCGTAACTTCTTCGAGCCTGACGACGTAGATCTCATTCTCTTCCGCGCGGCTTTCCCGCCCGTGCTACCCTCCGAGTCATCGCCTGCCGACATCTTCGCGGGTGGAATGCCTCTCACAGGTTCGTACGAGGTCTACAACCGCGCGCTCGATAGCACCTACGCGGCCCTCGACCAGGAGCGGGAGCAGTTCCGCGCGCAACTTGCCGAAGAACTCGCGCCCGATGTGCAGCGGCTTCGCGATGCAGGCTACAGCGTACGCTGCCAGGTGGAGTATGGCGAGCCCGCGCAATGCATTGTGGATTATGTGGTCGACACGCATGTGGATATGGTGGCCATGGCCACCCACGGGCGCGGCGGCCTTGGCCGACTTGTGATGGGCAGCGTGGCCGAGCGCGTGCTGCGCAGCGTGAGTGTACCCGTGCTGCTCATGCGCCCCGAGGTGCAGGCGATGAACGCCGATCGGCCGACCGCAGGCGCAAGCCTCGCGCGATCGCTGGGGCGAGGCGGCAGCATACGCATCGCCGCCGCCACCGACGGCAGCCCATCGGCGCAGCACGCCATGGAAGTTGCCGCAGGGATCGCCTGCGCGCTTGGCACACAGTTGACCGCATATGTCATCGCCAGTGACAAGCAGACGTCGGCACAGGCGCAGAAGATCATGCGCGACGCCAACGCACTCATGCAAGGCTGCTCGCCACGCCCCAACTTTGTGCCACTCGTTGGCTTCACCGATGAAGTCCTCCTCCAGCAACTGGAGAAGCAGCCGCAGGATATGCTGGTTATCGGCCCCTTCCACGACCGGGGCGCAGGTAGCCATTCGGCTATTGGGCCGGCAGCGCAGCGCCTGGTCCAGCAGACAGAGACATCCGTCCTCGTCGTCAAGGAGCACAGGACCACCTTCAAACGCGTATTGGTTTGCGCCGATGTGGACGACGCCAACGCCGTGACGGTGGGCGCGCAGTTCGCCTCGCTGCTCAAGGCCAACCTCTACGTCGCGCACATCATTGCCCCCTCGGCGGCAGGCTACCTTTCGGCCGGCCACGGGCAGGAGCTTTCTCTCGACCAGGCGCTGGCGCAGGGCACACGCCTCTCGACAGTGATTCGCGATTGGCTTGAGCGCCTCGCTGCCGAGGGCTTTGACCGCAGTGTGCTCCACCTGCACCGCGGCACCATGCCCGAGGGCGCGCTTGAACTCGCACACAGCGGCCGCCATGACCTGATTGTGGTGGGCAGCCGGTCGTCGGCGGGCCACTTCGTGGGCAGCGCAGCCAACAGCCTTGTCCGCTACGCTGAGGCGTCTGTGCTGCTGGTGCGCAGCCGCGAAGCGTAGTCGCATTGGCTTGATCTGCACAATCGACTGAGGAGGGGCGGCGTGATAGATTGCGTCGCCCCTCTTGCTTGCTGCGAGGTTTCCGATTCCGGGAGCCTCGCGTCGCGCAGACGCCGTGAACGGCGCCCCACCCGCCATTTGCTCTGCTCACGTCTCAATGCTTCGCGCCGTGCAAGGGTACAATGCACCCATCGCGACCCGAACCGACAGGAGAACGCACAATCTTGCCATCAACATCACTTGCAGCGCCTCCGGCGCCGCACAACCGCTTCACCATTGCCGCCTCCGACCTGGACGACACGCTCCTGCAGCCCGACGGCTCGCTCTCGCCGCGCAGCGAACAAACCATCGGCGCGTGGCTGGATGCAGGTCGCCGTTTTGTCGTCGCCACCGGCCGGCCGCCGCGCGGCGTCGGCGAGCGGCTGCCCTCGCGCCTGCACAGCGTACCCTGGATTTGCTACAATGGCGCCGAAATTCGCCTGCACGGCGAAGTCATCTATCGTCACTTCATTCCCGCAGCAACCCTGGTCGACCTCATCGATTGCATCCTGGCGGATTTCCCCGACACCACGGTGGGTATCGAGATTGACGATATGCTGTGGCTCAACCGCCCGCGCAGTCGCGAGCGGGTCAACCCTCATCACCGGGTGGGGGACCTGCGTGAGGTGGCGCACCTGCCCACCGCCAAGGTTCTGCTCTTCTCCGAGCGCCTCGATGCGCTACTGGAGGGGCTGGGGCCGATGCCGGAAGGCGTGCGCCTTATGCCCTCCGGGCGCTACCCCTTCGTCCAACTTATGGCAGATGGCGCCGACAAGGTGACGGCGCTGCGCCATCTGCTGGCGGGCTGGGGTGAATCGCTGGAGAATGTGGTGGCCTTTGGCGATGATATCAACGACGTGGACCTGCTGCAGGCCGCGGGGCTGGGCGTCGCCGTGGCCAACGCGTTTCCGGGTGCGCTCGCCGTTGCCCGGCGCATCGCCCCCGCCAACACCGCCGACGGTGTGGCGCAGGTGATGGAGGAATTGATGAACTGCAATAATTGATGACTGATAACTGATAATTGGATGCCTCATCGGAAGCGATGACGCGCTCAATTGTCAGTAATCCGTCATCAATTATCGCCCTTCGGGAGCCACACATGTCGACGCCGCCATCAGTCATTCCCGTACGCGCCAGCCTGCGCGAATTGGCCGGCTATTTCACACGCCTGGGCTTTGTGGCGTTTGGCGGACCGGCCGCGCACATTGCCATGATGCAGGACGATCTGGTCGAACGCCGCCGCTGGGTGGAACGTCAATACTTTCTCGACATGCTGGCCGCCACGCAACTGGTGCCGGGGCCAAATTCCACTGAGATGGTGATCCACATAGGCCATCTGCATCAGGGGTTGCGCGGTCTGGCAGTGGCGGGACTCTGCTTCATTACCCCTGCGTTCGTCATGGTGCTGGGGCTGAGCATGGCCTATGTGGCGGCGGGCGCGCTGCCGCAGGTGGATGCGCTCTTCTACGGCATTCAGCCGGTGATTGTGGCGATTGTGCTGGTGGCGGTCGTCAAACTGGCGCGCACTGCCTGCCGCACGCCGGCGACGGCTCTGCTGGCCGTTGCCGCCGCGTTCATTGCACTCGGCGGCTGGCTGGGCACCTTGTGGGTCATTCTATTGGGTGGCGCAGTGGGGCTTCTGCTCTACCTGGCGCGCACGCACACCGCGCCGGCTACACTGATGCCAATGCTGCTGATGCTCCTTCCACAGGGCGCGATCGCAGCGGCATCAACACCCTCGCTCACAGGGCTCTTCGCCTTCTTCCTGACCGTGGGCGCCACATCCATGGGTTCGGGCTATGTCATAGCCAGCTACCTGAGCAGCGGTCTTGTGCAGCAACTCGGCTGGCTCACCTCCACCCAATTGGTGGACGCGATTGCGGTTGGACAGATGACGCCCGGCCCCGTCTTCACCACGGCTGCCTTTGCAGGCTATGTCATCATGGCGGGGCCCGGGCAGGATGTGTGGGCAGGGGTGGCCGGTGCGTTGGTGAGCACGGTTGCCATTTTCCTGCCCGCGTTCATCATCGTCTGGCTCATGGCCCCGTGGGTGGCGCGTTTGCGCACATCGCGGCCATTGGCCGCGTTCTTTGATGGCGTGAGCGCGGCAGTGGTGGGCGCCATTGCCGCCACTACCGTTGTTTTGCTGCACGCGGCAGTGGTCAACCTGGAGGCGCCTTTATGGAACGTGTCCGTGGGTGGGATTGCCATCGACTTGCCGGCGCTGCTGCTCTCCATTGCCTGCACCGTGCTGCTCTTGCGCCCGCGTGCGCCCAACTCAACATGGCTTGTCGGTGGCGGCGCCGCACTGGGGCTGCTACTGCAGACGTTCGCCGGCGACCAGTGAACAGCGCAACTTGGAACATTCGCGACCTACACTGCGTCCCACTTATAGCCTGGTCGAGGAGCGCTGATTGGCTATCTTTGGCCCTTGCGCACGTTGTCGTTCGACTCGTGTTGACTCGTGCGCACCGCCAGCGGCTTTTTCTTGACTTGCCCGATCTTATACCTTTACAGCAGTCACAATGTGCGCAGGCGCGTCAAAGGCAATACGGCCGTCGGCAGTCACGAAGGGCACGAGCACATGCTCGGCTTCTTCGCTCAGGCGTGCAAATTGGGCATCGTCGAGCGCGTCTGCCAACACCCATCCCCTTATTTCTGTGTAGATCCACGCGCGCAGCGAAGGGAAGCGGGCAGTTCCAACTTGCGTGGTGACATCTGTCTGCGTAATGCCTGCGCTCGCAAAGAGCGCGCGCAGGGCTGCCGTATTGCCTAGGACAAAGGGCGCTTTCAAGCCATTGGCGACATCTTCGCCAAAGAGTTGCTGCAAGAGTGCAACCATGGCTGCGTAGCCGGGTGTCGAAGCCAGTGAGTCCCAAACCGCAACCACCAGGCGGCCACCGGGGCGCAGCACGCGAACCATTTCGCGCAGAGCCGTGATGCGGTCCTCAAAAAACATGAGCCCGAATTGGCTCAAGACCACGTCAAATCTGTTGTCTTCGAACGGAAGTGATTCAGCGCGTCCTTGCCGCCACTTAATGTGCGGCGCTTTGCGGGCAGCGACAGCCAGCATCGCTTCATTGATATCCAGGCCGATAACCGCTGCCCCGCGTGCAGCAGCAGTGCGCGCCAGAACACCGGTGCCGCAGGCTACATCCAGCACCTCCTGGCCGGGCTTGAGCCGGCCGGCGTTAGCCATGCGTGGCGCCCATTCATCAAAGAGCGCGGGGACAAAGAACGCGTCGTAAACTTCAGCAGCGCTGCGAACCACCTGTCCGCGATCTTCTGTCATACTATCCTCGATGGTCGCATCTTTCATGATCTTCCTCCTCTGCAAAGCAGTCCACCCATGTATCGGATATGGGTATCGTATGGCCGTGAAGGACGGAGGAACAAGTACACAATGTGTACCGGAGGCAGCGGATGTCGAAATATGGCCAATATTGCCCGATAGCAATGGCGCTGGAAACGTTGGGTGATCGCTGGACACTGCTTATCATTCGCGATATGCTCACCGGCACCCGCCACTTCAATGATCTGGAGCGCGGGCTGCCCGGCATCTCGCGGTCGCTGCTGTCAAAGCGATTGCGCCAGTTGGAGGCGGCGGGAGTCGTTGCGAAGCGCGTCAACGATATGGGGCGCCGGACGACGGAGTATGAACTCACGCAGGCCGGCGCAGAACTGGAGCAAGTCATCGGCGCGCTGCTGACGTGGGGTTCGCAGTGGGCCTTTCGAGATCCGACGGCGGATCAGCTCGATCCACTACTACTCATGTGGTGGATGCGCGGCCGCGTCAACACCGACGACTTGCCGGACCACCGGGTGGTTGTGCGATTTGATTTTTCAGGTGCAGAAGTAGTGACGTACTGGTTGGTGCTGGCAAAAACAGATGTCACTGTCTGCCTGACAGACCCTGGTTACGATACGGATTTGCTGGTGACGGCAGACGTGGCGGTGTGCTTCAAGTTGTGGCTGGGGCGGATAAGCTATGATGAGGCTGTTCAGAATTGGAATCTCTCAGTTGAAGGTGTCCCACGGCTTGTTAGGGCGTTTCCTGGCTGGTTTGCATGGAGTCCGGCAGCGGAGGTGGTTCGTGCAGCGAGAACCCTTCAGCAGTCACAGTAGTGGTAATGCCATCCCTTGGTAACGGTTTGTTAACGCCGTTCAACGAGCCGTTGAACGTAGACCGCAGTTGATGAAGAAGATGGAGGAAATGGTTATGTTGCGCACATCGAGACGGGCAGCATGGTTTTTCATCGTTGCAGCAGTGTTGATGGTGGGGATTGGCGGTTCTGCACAGCGCGCCTATGCCGTACCACGCACACAGGCCGGCCTGGCACAGTCCGTGGCGGACGCACTTTTAAGCAAAGACTACACAGCGCTCGCCGCGACGGCCGCGCCCGATATCAGCGTCGTCACCTGGCTGGGCGAACGCCGCATGTTCGCCGCTGACGATGCATTGGCCATGCTCCAGGCCGACTATCTCGACCCGGCAGCCGACCCCTATATTGACGACACCACCAATCTTGGCGAATGGTTCGGTATTCCCCCTGCGCAGCTTTGGCGAGCCGCCGCAGTTGTAGACAGCGTGCTCTACCTGCGCGGCCTGGGCGTTGACGGCACGGGCGAAGCGCTGGTGGGGATTGGCAACGAAACGATAGGCGCCGCGCAGTGGACGGCGCTGTTGTTTGCCGAGAGTGGCTTTGGCACACCCGACGCACGTGCTGCCAACGCCACCGGCGCGGCGGGTACAACCGACGTGGCAGGCGACACCGCCATAATGGACGCCGAGGCTGCGCCCACCGCAGTGGCGCTTGAAACCTCACCCGAGGAGTTGGCCGCTGTGCAGTTTGCTGCGGACCCCGCGCCGGGTGAGCCAGGCGAACTCAACATCCTGCGCACTGTCAACGTCTACCCAGCGCCGGACCCCGACGCAGCGCCTGTTGGCCTGCTGCGCCGCAGCCAAACCGTTGCTGTACTGGGTTGGTCCGACGATGGCGAATATTTCGAAATCCTCTGCCCGCAGGCGACTGGCGATCGCTGCTGGGTAGTCAATGACCCCGGTTCGGTCGAACCCGTCGTGTCGGCTACGGCGATGGCGCCAGCAGACGCGCCCGCGGTCTCGGCCGCCGATGCAGCCACGGCCGACACCGCAGCCACCGGCACGCCCGAGCGCGTCAGCTTCCTCACCGGCGAAGTCGCGGCCAGTCGTCTAGGCGTCGTTGCGCCCGCAACACCAGTGGGCTATGTGCTGCGTATCCTTGCCGGGCAAATTCTCACGGTGGACCTAATCTCCGGCGGCGATGTCGCCAACTTCTCGGTCACCGGCGCAGCCAACGGCCAGCCCTACAAGCGCATGGAGAATGAATCGCGCAACTGGACCTTTGTGGTTCCCGTGACGCAGGACTATCTCATCCGCATTGTCGCCCCGGTGCCCACACAGTATTCGTTAACCGTGGTCGTGCCGCCGCTGGGCATGCAGCCGTCGCCCACACCGCTGCCCGTGCCAAGCGCCACGCCCACGACGACTGCAGCCCAGCGCATCTCATTCGCCAAGGGCGCGACGTCGGCGAGTCGCGGTGGCAAACTGGACGCGGAGCAGAGCACGGCGTATGACATTCGCGTCCTGCGCGGACAGGAGATGACGACCGCCCTCTACTCGACTGACAGCCTTAGCTATTCCATTGTGGGTGCGGACGGCACACCCATCAAACGGCGCGAAGTAGGCGGCAGCCCCTTCGTATTTACCGTCCCCACCACCCAGGATTATCGCATTACCATCTTCGCCGACGCCGCTCTCGAGTATGCGCTGAATGTGACGGTGCCGCCGTTGCTGCCAGCGGCCACGACCACACCTGATGCGCCTGTGCGCCTCAGCGTACCGGCCGGTGGCACTTCGGTGAGCGCAACCTACATTGTGGACGTCTACGGGCGCGACGGCTACCTCGTGCGCGCCTTGGCCGGACAGACCATGTATGTGTCGATAGAATCGCCTGACGACATCGCCAACTTCTCAATCATAGGCGTGCGTGACGGACAGCCTCTCAAGCGGCTGGAGAACGAAGATCGCGCGTGGCAAGGTACGCTGCCCGCCACGCAGGACTATCTGATTACCGTGGCCAACCCGCTTGGCGTGCGCGTGCAATACACGCTCTATGTTTCCTTCTCGCCGTTGCAGGGCAACGCGCCAACGGCCACGCCGCAACCTTCTGGGCCGCCGCAACGTATTGTCTTCCCAGCAGGGGGTACGACGGCCACGGTCAGCGGCATCGCACCGCAGAGCTACGTCCTGCGCGCACTGGCCGGCCAGGTGATGAGCATTCAGCTCTACGCCGACGGCATCGCCGCCTTCTCGGTCTCCGGTGCGGACGGCACGGTGCTCAAGTCGTCAGGCATTGGGGCAGGCAGTTGGTCGGGGGACTTGCCCTCGAATCAGGACTATACAATCACAGTCATTCCGGTAAGCGGCTCGACGGGATTCACGCTCGTGGTTACGGTCGTCTTCTAGGCCGCTGGCGACGAACAACCGCAGCGGGCTTTGCATCGGGTGGCGCATGCCACCCGATGCTTGTTCTTGCGCATTGCGCGACTCAAACGGCTCTTGTGACTCGCGACTGCAATACCAATACGGAACTAAAGTAGGGTGTGCGCTGTGAAAAACTGGGTTATTCTGGAGCCGACTCAACCGCGCACCACGCGTCAAAGCCATTTCGGAGAGAGACTGACATATGAGTGATCAGATAATCGTTGCAAACAACGTTCACAAGACCTTCCGCACGGGCACCGTAGAGGTGCAAGCGCTGCGCGGCGTTGACCTGAAGGTCGAGCGCGGCGAGATGGTGGCCATCATGGGCCCCTCGGGCTGCGGCAAGACCACGCTGCTCAACTGCCTGTCGGGGCTGGACGAGTTCGATGAGGGCGAGGTCTTCATTGAAGACGCCAACCTGCGCAAGATGAACGACCGCAAGCGCACCTCCTACCGTGCCGAGCGCATGGGCTTCGTCTTCCAGACCTTCAATCTGCTGCCGGTTCTCACTGCTGTGGAAAATGTGGAGCTGCCGTTGCTGGTGAGCGGCGTGCGCCCCGGTGAGGCTCGCGTGCGCGCGCTTGCCGCGCTCGCCGATGTCTCGCTCTCGGACCGGGTACAGCACCGCCCCGCCGAACTTTCGGGCGGCCAACGCCAGCGCGTGACGATTGCACGCGCCCTGGTCAACAGCCCTGCCATTGTCTGGGCCGACGAGCCGACAGGTAATCTCGACAGCAAGGCCGGGGCCGACGTGCTCGCACTCATGCGCAGGCTGAACCAGGAGCGCCAGCAGACGCTGGTGATCGTCACGCACGATCCAATCATCGGCGCTGCGTGTGACCGCATCATCCGCATGGAAGACGGTCTGATCGTGGCCGATGGTGAGCCTGCCGGGTTCACCGAGCCTGATGTATTTGCTGAGGTGCTGCCGGCGTAGCAGCCAAACGCCGTGCACTGTCGGTTTGAAACACAACGAAAACCAGAGTGTTGCGCCCTCTTCAAAGCGGCGCGCGGCACGTAGAGGTGCTCATAATGCAAGCAATCAACTCGATTGGGAACAACATTGCCTTTGCCCTGCTGGGGATGGTCAGCGTTGTCGTTATCATCCTGCTGCTGCTCGCGTGGCGCAACCCGGTGCTCTTCCGCATGGGCTTGCGCAACATTCCGCGCCGCCCCGGCCAGTCGGTGCTGATCATCATCGGCCTTACGCTGAGCACAATCATCATTGTGGCCTCCTTCGCCACGGGTGACACGCTCAACTACTCGGTACAACGCCAGGCCGTGGCCGCCTACGGCACAATCGACGAGATTCTCGCGCCACCCCTCATCTCGCTGTTTGCCAGCATGGGCAGTATGCCGGGACAGGACGACCCGACCGCTGCGCAAACTGAGGCGCAGAGCGAGATCGAAGGGCTCATGGCGGGTGGGCTGACCAGCGTGTTCACGGTGCTGCAAGGAGGCCTGCCCGGCATTGGCACCGACAGGCTCGCGCAACTCAAGACGGATGCGCAGGCGGAGCCACTGATTGACGGTGTGGCCGGCTCCATCCTCTTCCCCACTATCATTCGCAACGTCAACACTGGTCAGGGTGAGCCCATCGGCTTCATTTTCGCCGTGGACAATGACTACGACCAAACGTTTGGCATCACCAGCGTTGACGGCAGGGCACTCGAGGTCGAATCACTCGCGCCCGGCGTAGGCACGATCTTCCAGGGCGCGTCCAACGCGCTGGGTACGGCCGGCGGCGCCATCGCCAGCACGGGCATTAGCCTGAACGCAAGCAACGTGGCGGCCATCGCCGGGGCAATCATCGCGCTCACCTCCAGTTCGCAAACGGGTGACCTTTCCGCGATTGGCTCCATACCACTGGACCTAGCCTGGCTCGAACAATTCGGCATTGACACGTCGCCGCTCACCGAGCAGGACATTACGCAGGTGACTGTCGCCGATTTGGTGGCGCTTGTACCGGGGCTGCGCGATCTGCTCGCCTCGTCGCTGGGCATCAGCGGCACCTTCGGCGTTACCGACACGGCGACCATCGAGGCAATTCAGGAACTGGTGGGCATTGCGCCCGCCGCCGCGCCGCCGCCTGAGGTCGCGCCGGCCATTACGTCAACCACGGCCATGACTGCAGCCGCGCCCATTACGGCCACGGCCAGTGTGACCTCCGCCGAAGCCTTGACCACTGCCACGACCGGTGTCACCGCTGTGCCCGCACAGGGCGCGGGGGTTGGTCGCAATAGCGGCCCGCGTGGCCAAGGCGTCGGCATGGGCGGACGCGCGGCTGCAGCCACAAGCAGTGGCCCTGAATTTTTGGTTCCCAACGTGGGCATCATCGCCGGCGCACCGCTTTCGGCCACGCAAACGGTCACCACGGCCGACGGCGCCGCGACTGGCATTCTTGATTCGGTGATGCAGACTGGCTCCAACCTGCTCAGTTCGGTCAATCTCAACACCATCGGCTCCGATTTGGACAAGCAACTGGGGCGCGTGGGGCTGCAACTGCGCCAGGGTGATGTCTACCTTAACCGCCTGGGCGCCGAACAACTGGGTGCGCAGACGGGTGATCTGCTCGAAATCTTCATTGGCCCCGTGCCAGTGCCCTATCGCGTGCGCGCCGTCGTCGAGGAAGCCAGCCCGCTCGGGTCGCTCCTCCCTGTGGTGATCATGCGCCTGGACGAGGCGCAGGAACTGCTCTTCATGCAGGGCAAGGTCAACAATGTGCTTGTTTCCAACCAGGGTGACATGCTGCAGGGCGTGGAGTACACAGGCGCCGTAAGCGGGCGGCTGCGCGCACTGGCCATGGAGCCCGATGTGCTGGACGAGGTTGTCGCCATTCTGCGCGAACCGGCCGTGCGCAGTGCAATTGAGGCCGAAACGGGCAGGGGATTCATGGGCGATGACGGCGGGGAAGAGATCCCTGCCTGGTTTGAGGGCATTGTGACGTCATTCGCGCCGCAAATCCTCGAGACACCGCGCCAGTTCGACGCCCTGCCCGCGGCGTTGGACGAGCCAGGCGTAAGCGAAACGCTGCGTACGGCGCTGGCCAACACCGAAATCCGCATGCGTCTGCTGGGGCTGAACATGCCCGCCGCATCGCGCACGGCGCTGGCTGATGCCTTCAGCCGTGTCAACAAGTTTGACGTGCTCGATCCCCTCAGCAAGCAGACGGTGCTGGCGGCGGCCAACGTGGGCGGCACCATCTTCTCGTCGCTCTTCTCGGTCTTCGGCTTCTTCTCCGTGCTGGCGGGCATCATCCTCATCTTCCTGATCTTCGTCATGCTCGCGGCAGAGCGGCGCAGCGAAATGGGCATTGCCCGCGCCGTGGGTGTGCAGCGCCGCCACCTTGTGCAGATGTTCGTGAGCGAAGGCATGGTCTACAGCCTGCTGGCGGCGGCGGTGGGTGTGCTGATTGGGCTGGGCATTTCGTTCGTGCTCATCAACTATCTCGGCAATATCGTCAACAGTGTGGCCGGGCAGATCACGCAGTCGACAGGCGGCATATTGGACTTCGGCTTCCATGTGACGTGGCGCTCGGTCGTCATCTCCTACACGCTGGGGGTGCTCTTCACCTTCCTCGTCATCACCATCTCGTCGTGGCGTGTCAGTCGCCTCAACATCGTCGCCGCCATCCGCGACCTGCCCGACGAGACCAACCTGCGCCGCATGAGCGTAGCCGGGCGCATTAGCCGCTGGCTGTGGCCCCTGCTGCTCATCGCGCTGGGTATCGCCATCGGTTACTACGGCTTCCAGTGGACGCTGTGGAGCGTGGTGCTTGCAGGTATTACGGTGGGGCTATTCGGCCTCATGAATCTTGTGGGCACTGCACTGGAAATGACGCGCCTGCGCCAGGAAACGGTGCAGCGCATCGTCTACACGATCATCGGCCTGGGGCTGCTGACGCTGTGGATTACGCCTTGGCAACGCGTATTGCCCACGCTGGGGCTTGACCACTTTGCAGGCGACCCCACGCAGATCCTGGCCGTCTTCGGTGTCGGTGCGCCCATGATCATCACCGGTGCGATCATGGCTATCATGTTCAATGCCACATTCTTTACGTGGATCATTGAGCGCCTCTTCGGCTGGATTGGCTCGCTAACTCCAGTGCTCAAGACCGCCATCGCCTATCCGCTCAACAGCCGCTTCCGCACAGGCACAGCCATGGTGCTCTTCGCCATGATCATGGCCACCGTCATCGTCATGGCGCTGGTCATCCAGGCCACGCAATCGCTGATTGTGATGGATGTGCGCCAGAGCGGCGGCTTCACCGTCAAGGCCTCAAACACGCTGCTCTCTTTCTTTAGCCCACTGGGCGACATGGAAGAGCAGCTTACCAAGGCGGAGGCCGACTACCCGCTGCTGGCCCAGGTGGACAAAGTGGGCTCGGTGGCGACTTCGGAAATCAACGTGCGCGCGACCGGCACGCCGCAATCCATCAACACGATCGACTTCACCGGGATGAGTTCGGGCTACGTCGGTCAAGTCGCCAGCGTCTATGGCTTTGCCGAACGCGCCGACGGCTATGCCGACGACGCCGCCGTCTGGGAAGCACTGCGCACGCGCGATGATGTGGTGGTGGTGCGCAGCGAGTTGGCCGACAATGCCCTACAGGGAGGCACGGTCGTCACGACAACGATTGGCTCGCCCGAATTCGGCATACAGAAGACGGTGCGCAACGATGCCAATGGCACCACAGTCTCCTTTGACGAGGTATCGTCCGACCCCGACTTCCGCCGCTTCCGGCCGCTTGCCGGCGTCACGCTCGGCAAGCCCTTCGCCCCTGTCCCGGTCGAACTTGTCTACGATGACGGCGACCAGCGGCGCGTCAAGCGCGTGGAGGTCATTGGTGTACTCGAAGACGGCGAGATGCTCAGTGGCGAGGCGATGCAGGGAAACATCCGCATCCTCGACTCTTTGCTGGGTAAAGCGGTCGACCGCGACAACCATTATCTGACCATCGTGCCAGGCGCAGACGTACACGCCGTGGCGCAGGAGGTGGAACGCGCCTTCCTCAGCAATGGCGTCAACGCCACGGTGATGGCTGATGGCTTCGCGCAGACGCAGGCGCTGACGCGCAACATTCTGCGCCTGCTGCAGGGATTCATGGCACTGGGTCTGCTGGTGGGCATAGCGGGACTAGGGGTCATCACCACGCGCACGGTGGTGGAGCGGCGACAACAGGTGGGTATGCTGCGTGCGCTGGGCTACCAGGCGCGCATGGTTGCCCTCTCCTTTGTGCTGGAGGCTTCCTTCATCGCGATTACGGGGATTCTGATTGGCGCGGCGACCGGCATTGTGCTGGGGCTTAACATCGTCGGCGTCGCCTTCGGCAGCGTCTCCGATTTCCAGATGCCGTGGGGCAGCATCGCCTTTGTGGTGCTGCTGGCCTATGGCTTCGCGCTGCTCACGAC
>CAYJNV010000056.1:0-752 GCA_964370975.1 uncultured Caldilineaceae bacterium
GGACTACGCTTTGGCAGTTGACATGTGGCACGGCCAGGCGCAAGCTCGAGCCGTTGCTCTCCCGCTGGATTTGGCGGTGACCGCAGCACGGGATGGCGACCCGGCTGCTTTCTCAGCTCTGATCCAGCAACACTATAACGCAGCCGTTCGCGTGGCCCAGCAGATTCTTCGTACAGAAGAGGCTGCCGCCGACGCGGTCCAGGATGCATTGCTCAAGGCACACCGCGCCATGTACCGCTTCCAGGATGGAAATTTCCGCTCCTGGTTGCTGCGCATCGTCACCAACACTTGTTACGACCACCTGCGCCGGCAGAAGCGACGTGCCACGATCAGCCTCGATCAGTTGACCGAGGAGACGAATGGCGAGGCGTTCTTCTCGTTGGAGCCACAGGCGGTCGGCGTTGATGATGACCCCGAACGAGTGGCGGTGCAGAATGAGAGCATGGAATGCCTGCTCTCGGCTATCGATGAATTGCCGGTGTGGCATCGGAGCGTTGTTCTGCTGGTGGACGTACATGGTTACGATTATGGTGAAGCAGCAGAGATGCTGCACGTGCCGCTCGGAACCATCAAGTCACGCTTGTCACGCGCGCGCGCTGCGCTGCGTGACGAGTTAGTCAACAGCGGTTCAGTCGCCAACATGTACATGATGTAGCCTTACCGTCGACGTGTGCAGAAGCACGCGACGCAAGTAGAGCATTCCGAGCAGCGCGCCGGGCCAGTTGAGGCACTGGCCGGGGGGGCGTGTTGAT
>CAYJNV010000056.1:762-19252 GCA_964370975.1 uncultured Caldilineaceae bacterium
TCCCGCGCAGCGCCCGGCCCAATTTCGGCCTGGGCGCTGCTCGATTGATTTAGCTCGACACCAACTGCTACCGACCGCCCCACGCGTTGCCACGCCGTGCTACGTGCCGTCAATTCGCTCCAGCCAAACCGAGCGCCAACTGCCTATCGGCTGGAAGCCCAACTCGCGGTAGATGTGACCGGCGGCAGGATGCTTCCAGTAGAGCACGGGCGTGATTCCATCGGCAAGCAGCGATGCGCAGAGAACGCTGCACACAGAGGCGGCCAGGCCGCGCCCCCGCTGCGCTGGCAGAGTAAAGACGCCACCCACCATAGCCAGGCGAGGGTGTGTCTGCGTCTCGGCGTTGGTCAGCGCGGCCGCACCAATCGCCCCCTTCGCATCGAGGGCAAGGTAGACACGGCCATCGCGCAGAGGTCGTTCCGTTCCTGCGCGGGCGCGCGTCATGTCGCCTGCGTCCGCGTAGAACACGGCCAGTGCGTCCAGGTCGGCCAGCGTCGCGCGCTGCACCCGCCAGCCGGGTGGAACCGGCTGGGGCGCGAAGTCGATAGCTTCCAACTGCATCAATTCCTCTACATCTACTTTGGCCGCTCTGTAACGGCGCAGCAGAGGAAGAATCGACGCAATCGCGCCGGGGTTGTCCTGCAGCCGTTCGGCATCGTTGTCGGCGTCAATCAGCGCAGCCAGCGCCGACCAGTCTGCGTCGGTTTGTCCGTAGAGGCTCCAACCCGCAAAGTAGCGGTTGGCTACGCCGCGCAGCGATCCGTCCGCAGCAAAGTCGCCCCAAAAGGTGCAGAAGGGCTTGTCCAGCCCCAGGCTTTCGAGATTGCCCAGCAGGAACAGGTTGTTTTCCGGCTGCTGCATGGCCAAAGTGTGGAGTGCGGCGCGGTCGGCTTCGCCCAGGGTGCGCGTCGTCATTGCCCTTCACCTGCGAAGGCCCAGTTACCGGGGCCGTGGCTGGCCAGGTAGGCCGCCACGGCGTCATCCATAGGTCGCGCCTGCCAGCCTGGCTGGTGATGCAGCCAGAAGGCGAAATCGCTGCTCCACGGCTCGCCCGTCAGCGCAGTGCGAACGTGAAGTTCACCCGTGGCGCCCGTCGCCGCCAACATGCCCGACGCCTCAAAACAGGGGCGCAGCGGCGCATGGTCATACGCTACGGCGCGAAATGTTGGCGTCCAGCCCTGGGGTGCGCCATCGAGGATGAGATATTGCGCACGCGTGTCGCCGTTGTAGGGCAGCCCCACGCTTCCTCCGTTGAGCACGCGCCGTCGGTGGAAGGTGCGATCGATGGGCCGATGGGTATGCCCCAAAACCACATAGTCCTCGTCTACGCCGTGCAACAATTCATCGGCGACTTGCGTGCTTGTGAAGGGGAAGATGCCGCTGAAGGGGTCGCCGGGCGTACCATGCCAGAGGCGAATGGGCGGCAGGGATGGCCACGCAAGGCGCAGTGTGGCAGGTAGGATGCGCACGCTGGCCAGGTGCCTCGGGTGAAGTGTCTGCTGTGTCCAATAGAGCGCGGCAAAGCGGCCGCGGTCGGTGAAGGGGGCTGCGTTGACGTCTGTCTCAAGCCTGCCAATGATCAAATCGTGATTGCCGTAGATGGCTGGCCAGCCCTTGTCGGCAATGAGGTCCATGACCTCATTGTGCCAGGGGACGCGGCTGATCTGGTCGCCCGCAAGGTAGACGGCATCGACGCCCTGCGTGCGCAGGTCGGCGGATACGGCTTCCAGCGCGGGCAAATTGCCGTGAATGTCGGCGAGAATGGCAATACGTAGCGCAGGACTCTTCATTGTGCGGGATGGGTCACTTCACGTGAGCGGCCGCAGCGCCACTGTAATTTCGCTGCGGTTGTGGAACAACTGGCGGGCGCCCACGACGGTGAATGCCTTGCGCAGCGTCTCCAGCGCGGCGTCGACGCGCGCGCGCGTGGCAATGGCGTCCTCCCCCTCGGGCAGCTTGATTGTCATGATGGCCACGCCGTGGCGGTAGATGCGCGAGGCAAAGTTGACCATGAGGCGCGCCGACTCGGCTGCGTCCATGCGCATATCATTGACAATGATGTCGAAGCGGTCCGGCTCTTCACGCAGGAACTCCTGCGCGGTCATCCGGCGGTGGCGCACGCCCTTGTCGCTATCCAGGCGCGGGTCAAGCGAGCCGGGGTCAACGGCGGTTACATATTGGCCAAGCTGGCGCAGGATGCGCGTCCAGCCGCCGGGGGCTGCGCCCAGGTCCAGCGCGGTGCCACGCTCGGGCAGGACGATGGCGAAGAGCTCGAGCGCCTCAAGCAGCTTGAATTCGGAGCGGCTGATGCGCCTTTCTTCGCGGGTGAAGCGGCGCATGCCCCCCGCCCAGTCAGAGAGATTCTGCTGCGCCGTGGAGACGCCGGCCAGCGCATAGCTGCTGCTGCGTGCGTCGTGGTCACTGTGCGGCACAATCCCCATGCGGCGCGCGTCCGCAATCCAGCCGTCGGGCACCTGCGCGCAGGCCACAGAGATGATTTGTGCGGGCGTCCGCACGTCGAGCGGCGCGCCCGTGGCTGCCATCACCATTTCGGAGAGCGCCTGGTTAACGTCAAACGGCTTGAAGGGCGCGTCCTGGAAGATGCGCGTCTGCACAGAGAAGGGAAGCGCGGGCGCCACGCGCTCAAGCAGAAAGGCCGGTTGTTCGCGCAGGATTTCGGCCATCCACGCCGGATCGTCCGTGATGTCAGCCAGCGGCAAAGCTGTCTGCACGGGCGCAATATGGCGTACGAAGATGGGCGGCGCGGCGGACCATGCGTCGGCCAGCGCGGCAAATTCGATTGCGCCGACAACCAGCCATACGCCGGGCGTCAGTTCATATTCACTCGTGGGCGCGGCCACAGTGGCGACTTCGAGGCGGGCAAGTTCCACTGAGTCGGGATCACTTGTCCAAATGAAGGCATGACGCTCTCTGCGGCTTGCGACTTTGCTCGGCGATTGCTCATCCGCCATGGGGGTGCTCCTGGTCAATAGGGGGCGCTGCGGCTGTGCGCAACGCATGGCGGATTGTGGCGGCCAGCGCGCGTGCGCGTTGTGGCGCATCGCCCACGTGGCCGGTGGCGTCAAGCAGCGCGGGCAACGCCGGCGCAGCGATGTAGCGGGTAATGCGTTCGTCAGCGGCAAGCAGAGAAGCCAGCGGGTTGCCTGCGCCTGCCTGAAGTGCGGCCCAGGCGGCAAGGCTCTGCTCTCGAATCACTTCATGCATCTGCTGCCGGTCGGCTCCCGCTTTGACTGCAGCCATCAGCACGCGTTCGGTGGCGGCGAAGAGACCGTAATCACGCAGATTGCGTGCTATGGGGCCGGGCCAGATGCGCAGCCCGTCAATCAGTGCTGCGGCGCGCCGCAGCGACTCATCGGCCAGCAAGAAGGCTTCGGGCAACAGCAGCCGCCGGTTGGCCGAATCGTCCAGTGTGCGCTCGAGGATGCTGAGTGCCGCATTGTCCCAGGTGGTGCGCGGCAATGCGGCCAGCAGGCGCGTCAGGCTGTCGATGTTCTCTGCCGCAATTGGGTTGCGCTTGAAGGGCATCGCGCTCGAGCCGACCTGCTTCTCGCCGAAGGGCTCGCTCCATTCGCCAAAAGGCGGGCTTTGCAGAATGCGCAGGTCGAGCGCAAATTTGTGGAGGCTTGCGCCGAGTCCTGCCAGCGCGTTCACGACGAGCCAATCCTGCTTGCGCGGATAGGTTTGGGTGGCTACGGCAAAGGCGCGCAAGCCAAGCTGCTCCATCACGCGCGCTTCAAGCTGCGCTGCCGACCAGCCTGTGCCTTCGAGCAGTTCCGTATAGCTTGCGCTCGTGCCTACGGCTCCTTTCAGCCCTTTGCCGCGCAGGTTGGCGCGCACGCGCGACAGTTCTTCAAAGTCGCCCAGCAAATCCTGGCCGTATTGCGCCAGACGGTAGCCGATGGTGGTGGGCTCGGCGGGCTGAATATGCGTGAAGGCGATTGCCGGTGTGGCGGCTTCGCCTTCAATCCGCTCGGCCAGGCTTGCGAGCACGGCGGTCAACTGCGTCAGGATCAGGTCGAGTGCCTCGCCAACGCGCCGTGCATCCACGTTGTCGAGCGCATCCATTGAGGTTGCGCCCAGGTGAATAATCGACCCGCCGACGGTGCACTGCTCGGCGTAGGTGCGGATTTCGGCCATGAGATCGTGACGAATCTCGCGCTCGATCTCCTCGGCGCGGGCTATGTCGACACGCGTCATGTTGGCGCGCAAATCGGCGACTTGCGCTGCGCTCACAAGCCCGGCCTCGTGCTGCGCCTGTGCAAGCGCCACCCAGAAGCTGCGCAGGAGCAGCCGCTTGTGAAATTCGCTCCACACACTGCGCATGGCGCTGCTGCCGTAACGCCATGTCAAGGGCGAGAGGTAGGTCTCATGACTAAAAGTGGGCGCAGCGGGCGATACGGTCATTGGCAGGTGGGACGGTCAGTTGGCTGGCGGCGCGCACAGCGCATCGATCGTACCACGCTGGGCCGCCACTGGAAAGCCGGGGAGAGAGTTCGCGGCGCTGCGGGCGTACTCTCCTGTATCCTTGCAGGCCCGCGTTGACACTCGCTAATGGCGGATGCTATACTCGCCCGGACTGCGCCTTGGCGGCGCCGTGACCCTACCTGAAACGACGCATCCCGTGCGCCTTCCCCAAGCTGCACTACATCATCGAGAACGCCGGCGCCGGCAAGTATATCCGAGGAGGATTGCATGAATAGACTCACAAAAGTGTGCATGACATTGGCCGTGCTTGCCCTGGCCGGTTGTGCCGCGCCCGTAGCTGCCCCGGCAACTGGTGCAGGCACGGCCCAGGTCCCTTCAGTCGATAGGCCAATCATCAAATTGGCAGTCAACCCATGGTCGGCCTCAGAGCTCAACGTGGCCGTTGCCAGGATACTGCTTGAGGAGCAGCTGGGCTATCCCGTCGAAGTGACGAGCATCGACGAAAACGCACAGTGGCCTGCGCTTTCCAGGGGTGAACTCGATGCCAGCCTTGAAGTGTGGCCGTCGGGGCACGCCGAAAACATGGCCGAGTATATCGACAAGCAGGCGCTTGTGGAAGATGGCGGCCCACTTGGTGTTGTCGGCAAAATCGGCTGGTACACGCCCAGCTACATGGTGGAAAAGGATCCTGCGCTTGCCACCTGGGAGGGCTTCCAGAAGCCCGAGGTTGCAGCCCTCTACGCCACCGCTGAAACGGGCGACAAGGGGCAGTTCCTTGCGGGCGATCCTTCGTGGGTTACGTATGATGACCAGATCATGCGCAACCTGGGCATCGACTTTCAGATCGTGAACGCAGGTTCGGAGGACGCCATTCTGGCCGCGCTCAACGCCGCCGAAAGTCGTGAGGCGCCGCTGCTCTTCTACTTCTGGACACCCCACTCGGTCCACGCCAGGTATGACCTGACGCCGGTCGAACTGCCCGCGTACAGCGACGAATGCTACGCCACGGCCGCCGACGGGGGCGTTGATTGCGATTACCCCTCGGACCGGCTCTTTAAAATCTTCTGGTCGGGATTACGCGATGCTGCGCCTGACGCCTATACGCTACTCAGGAATATCAACTACACCACCGAGGATCAGATTGAGATGATTGCGGCGGTGGAGCTCGATGGCAAGAGCCCCGAAGATGCGGCGCGCGCCTGGCTGGATGCCAACACGGCAACGTGGCAGGCGTGGTTGCCGGAATAGGCTGTGCACGGCGATAGGAGGGCATAAGGTGGGGGGCTGCAAGCCTCCCACCTTTCTTGTATGTGCGGAATGCACCTTACGTACATCCCGTTAACGCAGCAAGGCGCAAAGGCGCGCAGCCCGAATCCTATCTTTGGACAGTGGACACAAGCGCCTATTCGCGGCATACTCAGCTGCAGAAACGCAGGTGCGCAACCGCAGGGCGCATTCTGCGTAATGTTCTCGTGAAACCAGCGTGCGGGTCCGTGCGGGTCCCGGCCATTTGCCACAATCCGCAGCGCGCCCCACAGCCACTTACGAAAGGGATGCAAGGATGTCTGAGCAAATGACCGACCCGGCGACGCCCGAATTGCTTGAACCGCCCGCGACGTTGACGCCCCCGCGCCCGGTTACGCCCATCGCGCCCGACCGCGCCGATACGATGATCAAGCTGGAACCCGGCACCATCTCCACGCTTGATGCCAAAGTGAATGAGTTCGTGGATCAAGTGCTCAAGGCGCCGTCCAACAGCGAACCCTTTGCCAGCAAGGTCACGGCCATCCACAACCTGGGCAACGACGAGATTCGCAAGGCGGCCAACGTATCGAATCGCCTGCTCGAGCGCCCGATCCAGTCGGTTTCGTCAGGCTTCTTCGATGACAAGTCGCCCGTGAGCAAGGCCATGCTGGACCTGCGCCGCACGGTGGAGGAGCTTGACCCCTCGCGCCAGGGCAACCTGAGCGGCCCGCGCAAGTGGCTGGGCATGGTGCCCGCCAGCGACCGCGTGCGCGACTACTTCATGAAGTACCAGTCGGCGCAGTCGCACATCAACGCGATTCTAAATTCGCTCTACCGCAGCCAGGATGAACTGCTCAAGGATAATGCCTCGATTGAGGAAGAGAAGATCAACCTCTGGGCAATCATGGGGCGGTTGCAGCAGTACGTTTACATTGGTCGCAAGATCGACGCCTCGCTGGTGCAGCGCATCGCCGAGATTGAGACCGAGGACCCGGACAAGGCGCGCGTGGTCAAGGAAGAGATGCTCTTCTATGTGCGCCAGAAGGTGCAGGATCTGCTCACGCAGCTTGCGGTGACGATTCAGGGTTACCTTGCGCTCGATATCATCCGCAAGAACAATCTGGAGCTGGTCAAGGGTGTGGATCGCGCATCTACCACAACCGTTTCGGCGTTGCGCACGGCCGTGATTGTGGCGCAGGCGCTCGCCAACCAGAAGCTCGTGCTCGACCAGATTAATGCCCTGAACAGCACAACCGGCAGCATCATCGAGTCGACATCGGTCATGCTCAAGGAGCAGTCGTCGGCGGTGCACGAGCAGGCGGCAGGCGCGACGATTGGCATGGAGCGATTGCAGTCGGCCTTCGCCAATATCTACCAGACCATGGACATGATCTCGACCTACAAGCTGCAGGCGCTTGATTCAATGCAGAAGACGGTGGAGATGCTCAGCACGGAAGTGCACAAGTCGCAGACCTATCTTGATCGCGTGCGCAACGCTGAGGTGGTTGAGGTGACGGGCGGCATGCGCATCGTGGAGTCGGAGACAACGGACAGACCGGCGCCCAAGCCCGCCGAGGATGAGCTGAAATTGTAGGGTTGGCGCAGCGCTGGCGAGCCAGAATGCGCACAGGATGGAGACAGGTGCAAAGGTGGGTATGGTACAATCGAATGTGGAGGCGGGCGCACTAGCCCGCCCAAGAGTTGGCAACCGGCGTGTACGCGCCGCAGGTGGTGCAATAGTGGAAATGACGTTGGCCCAGCGCTTCTGGGCGTACTTCTATAGCCGGCCCAATCTTGTTGGCCTCGCGCTGGCGATCTTCGGCGGAGTTCTGTTGTACTATGGACTGCTGCCTCGCTTCGGCCTGCTGATCGTGCTGGCGCTCTATCTCATCGGCGTGCTGGTGACACCGCGCAACAAGCAGATGGAGCTTGACTGGCGGCGCAAGGTGACGGAGGCGGAGATTCGCGAGGAGCTTGAAAAGGTTGCGCGCACGACACGTCGACGCGCTCCACGCGAAATCTACCTCAAGGTCGACAGCATAAAGGACTCGATCCTTTCGATTCTGCCGCAGTTAATGCTGCTGGGTGAAGGGGATCGCAGCCTCTACACAATTCGCCAGACCGCGCTGGAGTATTTGCCCCAGGCGCTGCAGAATTACTTCAACTTGCCTGCGCAATTCGCCAACTTCTACCCGCTGCGCAACGGCAAGACCGCACGCCAGTTGCTGGGCGATCAGTTGGACATTCTGGACCGCGAGATGAAGGCAATTGTGGCCGACTACGCTGTGAACGATATGCAGAAGCTGTTGGCACACGGCCGTTTTCTCGAGCAAAAGTTCCAGCAGGACGAACTCTTTACCCGCACCAAGGCCAAAGAGAAGGAGCCGGTGCAGGTGCGCCGCTAAGGCAACTTGCGCCCGCATTGCGATAATAGACATAAGCCGCCGCTCCGTGCCCATGCACGAAGCGGCGGCTTACTTATTTGGTTGGTGGTTGGTCGCAAATCAAAAAAACCAGTTGACAACGGTGACGCACTCTGATACAATCTGATTGATTGTGATTGGATGTGCGTGTTCGATGACCGAATCCACCGCACTTCTGCACATCACCCCGCCATTTCCAGAAAGCCATAAAGCAATAGTTCGCCGTATGCCATCGGGAGAGGTCGAATGACTGAGGTCTATTCGCAAGAACTGATCATTCCGGGCGCGCCCCTAGGCGAACAGAACCCGCTGCCCGTTTTCCGCGACCCTAAACACAACCGCACAGTCCACTATCAAGATTCGGTGCCCGCCGCCAAGCGCAAACTAGCCGGCTTCGATACCGGTTACCGTGTGTTGCCCTATTCAATGCAGGACAACTATACGCGCCAACGCCGGCCGTTGCCTTTCCAGTCGGTTGTCCTGGAGAACGACCTTATCAAGGCGACCTTCCTGCCGGAAGTAGGTGGCCGGCTCATCTCCCTGGAGTACAAGCCCGAGCAGCGCGAATTGCTTGCGCGCAACCCGGTTTTCCAGCCTGCCAATCTGGCGCTGCGCAACGCGTGGTTCTCGGGCGGTATCGAGTGGAACCTGGGCCAGTATGGCCATGCGCTGACAACTGCTGCGCCGGTCTTTGCGGCCGAAATCCGCGACGCCGAGGGCAATCCCGGGCTGCGCCTCTACGACTTTGAGCGCTGCAAGGGGCTCTTCTGGCAAATTGACTTCAGCCTGCCGCCGGGTTCACCCTTCCTGATTGCCTACTGCCGGGTGCTCAACGCAAGCCGCACGGACACTTCAATCTACTGGTGGAACAATACGGCCGTGGAAGAGCGGCCGGACGTGCGCATTCTGGCGCCGTCGCTCGAGGTGGTTTACGTTGACTTCTCGCAGGCGATTCAGTCCTATGGTTTCGGCACAATGCCCTGGCTGCCCACCACCGAGGGCCGCGATGCCAGCTATGCCACCAACTTCACCTTCGCCAGTGAATACTTCTTCCAGTGTGAAAATGCGGATGTGCCTTGGGAAGCCGCACTGGGCGGCGATGGCAAAGGGCTGATCGAGGCGTCGACGGCGCCTGTCAATTACCGCAAGATGTTCTGCTGGGGCATGCATCCAGGCGGCCGCCACTGGCAGGAGTTCCTCTCTGTTCCCGGCCAGGCGTACCTGGAAATCCAGTCGGGCATGACGCCTGCGCAAGTCAACGGTTTGCCATTGCCCGCAACGTCCAGCATTGACTGGGTGCAGGCCTTTGGCTATTTTGCGGCTGACCCAGCACGCGTGCACGACAGCGATTATGCACGCGCTTGCGCCTACGTGGACGGTGCGCTCAAGCAGCAGATGGATGCTGCGCGACTCGATGCGCTGCTGGCCGCTGCGCGCGCCGGCGCCGATCGTGCGCCCGACCGTGTTGTGGCAGCGGCATCAGGGTGGGGTGCGCTTGAGATGCTGCGTCGCGCCACTGATCCTGCGCTGCCCGCCGTGCCACCTGCGTTTGACTTCCCTGTCAGCACAATGGGTCCAGACCAGGCGCGCTGGGTGCAATTGCTGAATGAAGGCGCCTTCGCCGACCAGGACCCTGCGGCGCTGCCCGGCGAGTGGCTTGTCCAGCCCGACTGGCTGCCGCTGTTGGCTGATGCGGAGCCAAGTGGATGGTTTGCGCTGTTGCACGAGGGCGTCATGCGTATGGAGGCCGAGGATATCGACGGCGCTGTGGCAGCGTGGCATAAGTCCATCGAATTGCAGCCCTCTGTATGGGCATACCGCAACCTTGCGGTGGCGGCGCTGCGCGGCGGCGACGAGGCGCGTGCGCAGGCGCTCTATGCGCAGGCGTGGGCGCTGGCCGTGGCGCAGGGTGCGATGGTCCCCGCGCTCGCAATTGAGTGCTTGCAGGCACTGGTTGCGCAACAGAAATATGTGGAGGGGCAGGCGCTCTACGACCAATTGCCGGAGGCGATTCGCGATGTCGACCGCGTCCAACTGCTGCGCGGCCGCATTGCGCTTGAACTGGGCGACCTCGATACGCTGGAACGCGTACTGCAGCGCGAATTTGCCGTCATTCGTGAAGGTGAGACCGAGACGAGCGACTTGTGGGTCGAGATGTGGATGCGGCGCGAAGCAAGCCGAACGGGCCGTCCTCTCGACGAAGCGCTGCGCCGGGACGTTCGCAAACAGTGGCCGCTCCCTTCGAATCTCGATTTCCTCATGTTTGTTGAGGAGTAGGGGCCCGCGCCTTGAAGACTCTCTCGCCTTCAACTGCCGAGCGCCAGAACCAGATTCTTCATTACATAGAGCAGGCGCGGCGCGCGTCGGTCGGCACGATTTGCGAGCGCTTTGCCATTAGCGAAGCCACAGCGCGGCGCGACCTCGGTGCGCTGGCCGGGCAAGCCAAGATTCAGCGCGTGCATGGCGGCGCACTCTCGCTGCAGCACGCGCCGACCGAACTGCCCGTCTATCAGCGCATGGGCCAGGCTGCCGACAGCAAGGCACGCATTGGGCGCAAGGCAGCCGAACTGGTTAGCGACGGTGAAACGGTTTTTCTCGGCAGTGGAACCACGGTTCTGGAGGTGGCGCGTGCCCTGGGTGAGCGTCGTGACCTGACCGTCATTACAAACTCGCTGCTTGTGCTCAACCACCTCATCGACAAGCCCAACATCACTGTGATTGCGCTGGGCGGCCAGTTTCGCCGCAGCGAACTCTCCATGATTGGCGTGATTACCGAGCAGGCGTTATCCGCCCTGCGCGCCGACAAAGTCATCATCGGCATACACGCGATCAGCGCCGAAGAGGGGCTGACCAATCGTGACCTGGCTGAAGCAATCACCGATCGTCACATTCTGCAGGCTGGACAGCAGGTTATCGTCGTGGCAGACCACACCAAATGCGGTCGCGTCTCAACCGCACGCGTGGCGCCGTTAAGCATGCTGGACATCCTGGTGACGGACGAGGAAACCCAGCAGCTATTTGTGTCAACGCTCGAGCAGCAGGGCGTTCTCGTCATGCGGGCCTGAGGCTTGCTGCGCATTTGCAGCCTACGAGACATGCATTATCGTTACGGCGCACTCTGTGCGCGCACTAGAGAGGCAGTACCATGGAGTTGAGCGAGTTCCGCCCCAGGCCGGCGCTTGTCACCAAAGAGACAGTCATTACCAGGCCGCGCTTTCCCGTTTTCGACGCACACAACCACTGCATGCCCGGCTTTGGCGGCGGCTGGGACCAGCGACCTGTACCCGAATTGATCGATGTTCTCGATGAGGCGGGCGTCACACATCTGCTGGACCTTGACGGCATGTGGGGCGAGGATGTGCTGGACGCCCACCTCAAGCACTTCAAGGAAGCGGACCCCGAGCGCTTCATCATCTTCGGCGGGGTCGACTGGAGCAAGTGGGATGAGCACGGGGATCGCTTCGGCGAGTGGGCGGCAGAGCGGCTGCGCGCACAGGTGCTGCGGGGTGCGCAAGGGGTCAAAGCCTGGAAGAACCTGGGGCTGCTGGTGAAGGATCAGCGCGGTGAACTGGTGCGCGTGAGCGACACACGCCTCGATCCTCTCTGGCAGATGGCTGGTGAACTCAACATCCCTGTAACGCTGCACATTGCCGACCCGGTTGCCTTCTTCAGCCCGGTGGATAACAGCAATGAGCGTTGGGAAGAATTGGCCGCCAACCCCGACTGGCAGTTTCCTTCACCACCCTTTCCGCCGTTTCTGCAAATTGTGAACGACATGGCGGATGTGATGGCGCGCCACCCGGCCACCACCTTCATCGGCGCGCACTGCGGCTGCTATGCCGAGAACCTGGGCTGGATTGCCGAGACGATGGACCGCTGTCCCAATTTCAATGTCGACATTTCCGAGCGCATTGGCGAGTTGGGCCGTCAGCCCTATGCGGCGCGCCGCTTCTTCATCGACTACGCCGACCGCATCATGTTTGGACTCGACCGCCCGGCCAGCGTTGAGGACTACCGCATCTACTACCGCTTCCTCGAGAGCGACGACGAGTACTTCGCCTATGGCCCGGAGGAACCGCCGCGACAGGGACGCTGGCGCATCTACGGTCTCTACTTGCCTGATGAGACACTGGAAAAGGTCTACAACCTGAATGCGCGGCGGCTGATTCTGCACGAAAGCAGATAGCCGATTGCCTGCGCGTGAAACCGCCAACCCGCAATACGCCGGCTCGTATCTCGTCAAGTAGAAGGAGGAACGCGAGCATTTTCAACAGTGTTCGTCAGCGTTGTGATTGCTGCTTACCCATCCGAATTGCCATTCAAGGAGAGAGACGCAATGCTTAGGAAGCTAGTCCCCATAATCCTGCTTATCGCAATGGTGCTGAGCGCGTGTGGTGGTGGTGGTTCGGCCGAACCGGCTGCGCCGGCCGCACCCGAGGCCGCGGCGGGCGCTGATGCGGCTGCCCCCGCTGCCGCCAGTGGCGAACCGGTGGAGCTCAACTTCTGGTCCATGTGGAATGAAGGCGAAAACCAGGCGCTGGCTCTGCAGAAGATCTTTGACGAATTTGAGGCTGCCAATCCCAACGTCACCATCAAGCCGACATGGAATGGCCGCCAGAACCAGACAATGCTGCGCACTGCACTGGCAGGCGGCACCAAGGTCGACATCATGGACCAGGATGCCGACCAGGTCGCGGGTGGCATGGTCGCTGCAGGGTTGGGGCTTGATCTGACTGATCTCCTCAACTCAACCGCGCTCGACGAGGATGTGCCCCTCAAGGATGTCTTCGTTCCCGGCGTCCTCAACATGTTTGATGTCGACGGCAAGACGTACCTGCTGCCCTACATCTACAACACCGGCCAGTTCTTCTACAACAAGGACATCTTCGAGAAGGCCGGCGTGGGTGATGTTCAGACCTGGGATGACCTGCTGGCCGCCTGCGACAAGGTCAATGCAGCGGGCTTCAACATGCTGGCAATCGAAGGCACCGAGCCTGGCTACAACGGCAACTACTTTGTCTACCTCATGGCGCGCATTAAGGGCGTCGGCTGGCTGACCCAGGCCGCCAACGACCCGACGGGCGAAATGTGGAATGACCCGGCCGTGCTCCAGGCAGCGCAGATGTCGCGCGAACTGTGGGACAAGGGTTGCATTCCTGAAGTCTCTGCAGGCTACAAGTGGCCGCAAGCGCAGCAGACCATCGCCGCGGGCGAGACCGCTGCGGAATTGGTTGGTTCCTGGCTTCCCACCGAGTTGCTCTCGGCGACAGGGCCGGACTTCAACTGGGGCGCACTGAACTTCCCCGAAGTTGACGGCGGTGTCGGCAAGAATACCGACCTGATGGCCTTTATTCTCTCCTTCATGATTCTCAAGGACACTGAGCACCCGCAGGAAGCGGCTGACCTGCTCAAGTTCATTGTCTCCAAGGAGAGCCAGCAGACCATGGTGGACATGGGCGTCGTCGGCGTCACACGCAAGGGCGTAACCTGGCCCGCCAACATCGCGGAAGCACAGGTTGCTGCCGAGAATGCCACCGCAGTCTTCGGTGAAGGCGACGGTCTCCAGGGATCAAATGCCGAGTACTGGACCAAGATCCTGCGCGACCCGAACAACAGCATGTTCGTTGGCCAAACAACACCCGAGCAGTTTGTGGAAAGCCTTGTGAAGGACTCTGCAGCGTTCTGGGCGAACCAGTAATCTCTGCCGTGCAGAATGGGGGTGGGGGCAACTGCCCTCACCCCAACCTGCTGCCCACACTGTGCGCGCGTGCGGCGCAATGCCGGCCGCACTGAACAAAGAAGGTCGCATCCATGAAAAGCAGCCCGCGATTGATCGTCCTCTTCCTCCTGCCGGCAGGCCTGCTCTACTCGGCATTCTTCCTGCTGCCTGCCGGGTGGGCCTTCTACTACAGCGCATTTGACTGGTCGGGCTTTGGCGAGTCGATGGATTTCGTCGGCTTCAAGAACTACGTCCGCCTGTTTTCGACGGACCCGGTTTTCTGGCAGAGCATCGGCAACACCATCCGAATTCTGGTAGTGGGCGGTATCGCTACCTTCGGCCTTGCCTTCCTGCTCGCCATCCTGCTCAATTCTGGTATCAAAGGCAAGAAGTTCTTCCGGGCTCTCATCTTCATGCCCCAGGTCATTGCGGTCATCGCGCTCACGACACTCTGGGCCTTTGCCATCTACAGCCCGACGACGGGCGTCATTCCCAATGCCTTCGCCCAATTCGGCATGGAACGCGCCTCCGAATTCCTGTGGATGAGCGCCGACAATGTCTTCTGGTCGATGCTGATCGCCATTGTCTGGATTGAAGTAGGTTTCTATGTAGTGCTGCTGCTGGCCGGCATGGACAAGATTCCCCTAGAGTACTACGAGGCGGCGCGCCTTGAAGGCGCCCACATGTGGCACCAATTCTGGCATATAACGCTGCCGCTCATGTGGGACGTGGTGACGATTGCGGTCGTACTCTGGTCGATCAGCGCGATCAAGGTCTTTGAGTTTCCCTTTGCCTTCATGGGGCCGACCACCGACTCGAATCTGTATACCATGGGTGTCTATCTCTACGTCATGGGATTCGGCAAGCGCGACCCCATCTTTCAGTTGGGCTATGCCACAGCCATCGGCGTGATCATGCTCGCCCTCGTTTTGGTAACGAGCGTGGTGCTGCGCCGCATCATGCGCCGTGACGTGCATCAGTACTAGAGACAATTGCGCAGGGAGCCAGCCATGACCTCGACAACCACTTCTCAACATGCGCAGTATGAGGCCAGTGCGCGCCAGGACCGGCGGCGCAAGCTCTTTGCGCATCTGCCTGCCTACATCATCCTCAGCGCGTGGTCGTTTTTTACGATCTTCGTCATCGCCTGGGTGCTGCTTGCGTCGTTCAAGACGAATGCCGAAATCTTTCGCACCGTCTTCAGCCTGCCCGCCGTTTGGCAGTTCAACAACTACGCCAAAGCGTGGAACGCCGCCAACTTTGCGCTCTATTTCCGCAATAGCCTCATCGTCACCTTCAGCGCGGTCGTCCTGATTCTTGAAGTCTCGGCGCCGGCCTCCTACCTGCTCAGACGCATGAGTTTCCGCGGGCGGGGTTTGCTGACTACCATCTTCATCGCCGGCATGGGCATCCCCGTGCTGTTGCTGCTGATTCCGCTCTTCGTCATCCTGACAGGGCTGCACGTTGTCAACACGCTGCCCGGGCTGATCCTGGTCTATGTCACCGTGGCGATACCTTTTACGGTATACATCCTGACCGGCTTCTTTGCCTCGCTGCCCAGCGAGCTTGAAGAGGCGGGCGTGATCGACGGCTGCACGGACTTTGGCGTCTTCTGGTACATCATGCTGCCGCTGGCGTCACCGGGCCTAATCACTGCCGCTATCTTCAACGGCATCATGGTCTGGAATGAGTACCTGCTCGTACTCGTCTTTGTGTCGGATAGTGACAAGCGCACACTCTCGCTGGGGCTCTATTCGCTGCAGAATGCCATGCAATACACGGGCGATTGGGTGGGGCTCTTTGCGGGCGTCTCCATCGTCATGATTCCAACCATTGTGCTCTTCATTGTGCTCTCCGAGCGGATGATCTCGGGCATTACGATGGGCGCCGTCAAATAGGCCACCCCTTTGCACAGAAACGAGAATGATCCTATGGGCGCCGGCGACTTCACGCGGCTCGAGATCGATAGCCAACCCGCAGTTTGGCAAGCAACGCTGGAGAAGATGGCGGCGCAGTGGGGTGACCTCTCCCAGGCGCTGGCGGGACTGCGTGGACGGCCAATCATCGCCATTGGGTGCGGCTCCACCTATTATCTGGCGCAGCACGCCGCAACATTGCTGCGCAGTGTCGGTGTCACTGCCGATGCCTTTCCCTCCTCGGAGTTGGCTCTCTTTCCGCTGGAGCATCTGCCCGCCGACTTTGTCCTTCTCACCATCTCACGCTCGGGGACGACGACTGAGACGCTGTGGGCCATGGACGCCTACCGCAAGCGCTTTCCGTCGACCGGCACAATCCTGACCGTGACATGCGTGCCGGGCACGCCCATGATCGAAAAGGCCGACGTGGTCCTGCTGTCGGAATTTGCGCAGGAGCAGTCGGTGGCGCAAACGCGTTCCTTCACAAGCATGGTGATCATGTGCCAGGTGCTGGCCACCTTGCTCTCGGGGGAGCGCGGCCGCATGGATGCGCTCGCGCGGCTGCCCGGCCTGCTTGCCGACTTCCTGGCGCGCGTCGGCGATTTGCCCGAGGAACTGGGTAGCGACTTGTCACTCGACCGCTTCTTTTACCTGGGCAGCGGCGCGTTCTATGGGCTAGCATGCGAGGCCATGCTCAAAACCAAGGAGATGACAACTTCGTGGTCAGAGGCGTACCACGTGCTCGAGTTTCGCCACGGCCCCATGTCGGTGGTGGCGCCCAGCGCGCTCGTCATCGGCATGATTTCCGACTCTGCAGCAGCCGCAGAAATTGCCGTGCTGCGCGACATGAAGGCGCTGGGCGGGCGCACGCTGGCCATGTGCGAGAGCCGCGGTGCGCACGATTGGTCGGGCGTGGACACGGTGGTTGAACTGCACAGCGGCCTTGACGAGTGGCAGCGACCCGTACTTTGCCTGCCGTTCATCCAGTGGCTGGCGTTTCACCGGGCGTTGGCCAAGGGCGTGGATCCCGACAACCCGCAGAATCTGACGCAAGTGATCGTCCTCGAGTGATGAACGCGCATCGCGTCGACGTTCTCACCCACACGGACGCGGATTTTCAGCCGGTTGTCGAGTTCGCCGGCTGGCTCGTGGCGCTCATGAACTGGTCGCCCCGGTTTGACTTGAGCGGCTGGGGCACGCTGGAGCGTCACCTGCACACAGACGAAGTCTTCGTGCTCCAAAAGGGGCGGGCGGTGCTCTTCATCGACGGTGACGCTGGGCTGGAGTGCGTGGAGATGACGCAAGGCGTGGTCTACAACGTGACGCAGGGGACGTGGCACAACGTCATCGGCAGCCGCGACGTGCAGTGGCTGATTGTGGAAAGCCGCGACGATGCCGCGCCGCCCACCGAGTACCGCACTTTAGGCGACGCAGAGAGGCAACACCTGCTGGAAGTGTTTCCCGATTGGCTTAGGCGGCCCTGACGCCGTTCGTGGTAACCGAGACCGATACCGCAAGTGCGCAGGCACAACGGAAGCCACAGGCAAGGGCACGCGAAGCCCTCTCCTGTGGCTTCCGTTTCTTCTACCCTGGGGAGCCTGGGCAACTCGTAGCGGAAGGCCTCCCGGCCTTCATTGCCGTGCGTGCAAAATGGAGGCCGGGTGGCCTTCCGCTATGAAGCGTGCTTCCGGTTTTGACCCTCCGATGTGGCTACACCGGCCTGAACGTCCTGGCAGTGTGCGTCTGGCATTCGTGGCTTGCCGTGCCGCAGCGGTGGCGCAGGTCAAGCAGCCTCCGTTGCGCCGCTACTACAGATCGGTTGCCCTAGCTGTAGTTGGTTTCCTCTTTGTTCGTCTGCAACTGTCCGCACCTGCGTCAACCTATACCGATGAAACGCTAAAGTTCGCGCAGTTGCACTTCGGGGTACAGGCGCGCCGCGTCCGCAGGGTTGACGATGGCGGTGCGGTCGGTGAGCACCGACGCCGCGCTGATGGCGGCGGCCCACACCAGCGCCTGCGCCCATGTGTCGCCCACGCTTAATCGCCAGATGATGCCCGCCGACGCCGAGTCGCCCGCGCCGGCTGCATTGAAGACCACTTGCTGCGGCGCAAGCACATGGAAGACGCCCTGCGGCGTAACCGCCAGAATGCCGTCCTTGCCCATTGTCAGCACAAGTGACTCCAGATGGTGAGTTGCCACGGCGGCAATCGCGGCCGCGGCAAGCGCATCCTGCCCTTCCGCCATGACACCAAAAGTCGTTGCGAATTCGTCCTCGTTCATCTTCAGGATTGTGGGCGGGCCACCCGGCCCGGCCAGCAGCGCGTGCACCGGCCCTCCGGTCATGTCAAAGAGCGTTGGCACGCCGGCCTCCCTGGCAATGGCCTGTATCTGCGCCGAATAGCTTGCAGGCAGCCCAGGTGGCAGCGAACCGCCGCCCACAACCCATCGTGCGCCGGGCAGGTAGTGGCGCAGGCGCGCGAGCAGCGCATCGCCATCGGCCGGTGAGGTATAGAGCGCGCCGGCAATGATGTGGCTATGGCGGTGGCGCGCTGTCTCAACGATGACATGGGCAATGCGCGTTTCGCCCTCGAGCCAAATCAGCTCGTGCGGAACAGCCAGGGCGACCAGCGCATCGGCCATGATACGGCCGTTGACCCCTGCGGCAAAGCCCAGGCCAAAAGTCTCCACGCCCATGCAGTTGAGCGCGATCGATGTGTCGAGCCCCTTGCCGCCAATGTGGT
>CAYJNV010000057.1:0-19248 GCA_964370975.1 uncultured Caldilineaceae bacterium
CTGCAACGCCTGTGCCGCCGACTGCGACGCCTGTGCCGCCGACGGCGACGTACACGCCAACCGCGACGCCAACCGCGACGCCGACTGCGACGGAGATTCCGCCGACTGCAACGTACACGCCGACGGCGACGCCTGTGCCGCCGACTGCAACGTTCACACCGACCGCGACGCCGACGTCCACCGCGACGGAGTTGCTACCAACCGCGACGCCGACGTCCACTGCGACAGAGTTGCTACCAACCGCGACGTTCACGCCGACTCCGACGGCGACGGCGACGATGGTGCCGCCAAGCGCGACGCCTACCCGTGTGCCGCCGACGGCGACGAAGACAAGCACGCCAACGCCGACGGAGACGGCCATCCCGTTCCCGACTGCCACGCCGACACCCATGCCGACGCCGGTGATCATCGGCACACCGTCAGAAGGTGACGTGAAGCCCACTAGCACGCCGTTGCCGGCACGCACGCCACAGGGTGTGGATCGCGTGGTGCCCGGCCGCGCTGCACCAGCACCGACGGTAACGCCGCTGCCGAGTGACACGCCCCTGCCGCTGCCCACCAACACGCCGACGGCTGCGCCAACGCGTGTGCCGCCCACGGCAACACCTGCACCCACCGAGGGTGATGCGTCATCGGATTCGCTGCAGCCGCCCTACAGCCTGGTGGGTGTAAGCCAGGACAACGGTTGTCCCGGCAACTACATCATGGGTCAGATTCTGGACAGCGGGGGCAACCCGCTGCCTGGCGTCTCGATCATCGCTGTGGACCAATGGGGCAACTTCATGCAGTCTGTCTCCAAGTCGGGCGACTATGACTTTGGACACTTCGACTTCCCCATCGCCCCCGAGGCGCGCGAGTATTACGTGACAGTCGTCGATGGTCAGGGTGCGCCGCTCAGCTTCTCGGTGACCATCCAGCATCAAATGGGTGATTCGTCAGGCATCCTCTGCCACTACATTACGTGGCAATCGCGCTAACACATATCGCAGCCGGACCAGCAAACGCAAAATGCACGCATCCGCCGGGATGCGTGCATTTTGCGTTTGCTGATTGGATTGTTCACGCCCGCGCTCAGGGTTTAGAATGAGGCTGCGTACGCGCACTGAACGGCTGCCGGCGTACAGAGGATCTGAAGCGGTGCGGTATTGTGGAACGGTAAGCAGGTGATGCGTCGTTTGGCATGCCAGCCGGCCAACAACGTCTGTTCGACATGCGGGTTTTGTATGGGAGAGATTGTAATGGCACGCAAAATCCCTCTCCTGTTGATATTGCTCCTGTTTACAGTCGTGACAATCGGCTGCGAGCAGCGGCCGCCCGTTCCCAAGGCCGCCGTGCGTCTGACGCTGACGGTGGATGGTCTGCTCGAGGGCTACGCCAGGTCCTATGATTTCACCGCGCGGCTGCCGGGCACGCCCCAGCAGATTGCCGAAGCGTATATAGCGAGCTACCAGCCGGGACCGCTGCCGCGCATCTTTGAACACAGCATCATCACCGACCGCAACGGCGCAGTGCTGGGCGAGTGGATTGACGAAGGGCGCCGTACATGGATTCCTCTCGGCCGTATTTCGCCCAATGTGGTGGATGCCATGGTGGCCACCGAGGACTCGAGTTTCTTCCTCAACCAGGGCATCGACATGCGCCGCATGCTGGGGGCCATTGTCCAGAATGCGGCAAGCGGCGACATAGTGTCGGGGGCCAGCACGCTGACCATGCAGTTGGCGCGCAATCTCTTCTTCGTACCTGATGTGCGCTTCGATCAATCGGTTGAACGCAAGAGCTATGAAACACTGATTGCGCAGGACTTGACGCGCCTCTACACCAAAGACGAATTGCTCGAGATGTATCTCAATCTCGTCAACTTCGGCCATCGCGCGTATGGCGTCGAAGCGGCCGCGCAGACTTACTTCGGCAAAGCCGCCGCCGACCTGACGCTTGCCGAAGCTTCGCTCATCGCGGGCATTCCCCAGGCCCCTGCGACGTTCGACCCTTTCTTCAACCTCGACGCCGCCAAGGCCCGCCAGCGTACTGTGCTGGACCTGATGGTGCGCCACAACTACATTTCGCAGGCCGAAGCCGACGCGACCTTTGCCCAGCCGACCATGCTTGCCGAAGACCCCGATCTGCGCACGCGTCGCGCCCGCCACTTCGTTCAATTCCTGCGCGAAGAGGTGCAGGCGCGCCTCGGTGATCTCTCCGCCGACCGCGCCGGCCTCCACATTACGTCCTCGCTTGACCTGCCCATGCAAACCCTGGCTGAGAAGATTGTCAAGGAGCAGGTGGACAAGCTGCGCCCTCTCTACGACCTGAGCAATTCGGCGCTGGTGGCACTGAAGCCGGGCACGGCCGAGGTGCTAGTGATGGTGGGCAGCGCCAATTTTGACGATGACTCCATCGACGGCAAGGTGAACGTGGCCACGAGCCTGCGCCAGCCAGGCAGCTCAATCAAGCCCATCCTCTATGCCACGGCCATGAACGACAATCTCATCAGCCCGGCCACGGTCTTGTGGGACCTGAAGGTGGAGTACAAGGTTGAAGAGGGCAAGACCTACGCGCCGAAGAATTACGATGAGAAGTTCCACGGCCCCGTCACGGCGCGCACGGCGCTGGCCAACTCCTACAATGTGCCCGCCGTCAAGCTGCTTGATGCCGTGGGCGTGCAGCGCATGCTTGATTCGGGCCGCGCCATGGGGCTCATCAGCCTTGCCGACGACGCCTCGCGCTACGGCCTTTCGCTTACGCTGGGTGGCGGCGAAGTGCGCTTGCTCGATCTGACCACCGCCTTCAACACCATTGCAGATGGCGGCCTCTACCAGCCCTACCGCGCCGTGCTCGCGATTGATGATGGTGCGGGCAGCCCCATCGATCTCTTCCCGCTGGCCGAGCCCCGGCGCGTGATCACGGCGGCGGCGGCCTTCCAGGTGACGAACATCCTGACCGACCGCAAGGCGCGCGTTCCCGCTTTCGGCGTCAACACACCCTTCAATCTCAGTTATCCCGCGGCCGCCAAAACGGGAACAACCACAAGTTTCCGCGACAACTGGACGATGGGCTTCACCCGCAACCTGATTGTGGGCGTGTGGGCGGGCAACAGCGACGGCCGCCCCATGAAGGGCGTCACCGGCGTGACCGGCGCGGCCCCCATATGGGGCGAATTCATGCAGACCGTCATCTCCGATACGGCCATGATCGAGTCGCTGGGGGTGACGTCCGCAATTGGCGACTGGACCTTTGTGCCGCCCGATGATGTGGTCCTGCGCCGGATTGATTGTCCGACGGCGCTCAAGTGCCCGCAGCAGTACGAGTACTTCAGCCTGCCGTGGGTGGCAAAGACTGCACGCACCGGCCTGACGAGTGACGGCTTCATGGCACGCGCCAAGGTCATGGCCGTGAACGCCGCCGGACGCACGGTGGGCGTTTGCAGCGATGAGGAACAGGGCGCGGCGCGCACCAACTTCCGCATGCCCCAGGGCTTCGGCTTGCTTGCCCCCTTCGCTGAGGCGGTGACCACGACCACCGCGCTGGCTATTTCGCCGGCGCTGCCGCTGCCGCTGGACAGGAGCCCACTCGTCTTACCTGTTGCCGCCAAGGTGCCCGAGGCGATTGCGAAGGAGCGCAAGGAAGTGATGGGCTGGGCTGATGCCAATGGGCAGACCCTTCACCTGGGCCCGTGCAACGCAGTGGAGCCGATTGTGCGCGAACTCTATGGCACAAGCGCGATCTCCTTCGGACGCCTGCAGCCACTGGCCGAGTTTGAAGAGCCTCCGCTGCTTGCCGACGGGCAGGAGATTACCTCGACCGAATCGCTTTCGGGCAGTGTGGCAATCACCGCGACCGAAGCAGTCACCGACAGTGTCGCCGAAGCACCTGCCTCCGATGCCGAAAAGGTGGTGCAGCTGGCGGTCACGCCCAGCGGCCAGTACCTGTTGACGGCGGCGGGCCCAGGCGGCGGCTGCGGCGACAATTCGATTCTGGGCGCGGTGGTGGGGGCGGATGGCGCGCCCCTGGCTGGCGTGCGCGTCGTGGCCATCGACCAGTACGGCAACCGCGCCGAGACGATCAGCAAGGAAGGGGGCGAAGTGGGCCGCTTTGATTTTGGTGTGACCGGCTCGCAGAACAACTACTACGTGAATGTTGTCGATGACACCGGCAACGCCGTTAGCCCCACAGGTGAGATCAACCACACGCAGCCGCAAGAGGGCAACGCCTGCTACTGGGTGCAGTTCCAGGCCGGCGGCAATTAGCGTGAACCGAGTGACCGGGGCAGCACCGCTGTGGCGTCTCTCTTGTACCTGCGACTCGTGCCTGGGAACCACTTGCCTGGCATGTGCGTTTTCGCACCAGGAACAGGGAGCACCCTCATTGTTCCTTCCACTCCTCTGCGGGGCCGGCAACTGCTGAGCCACAGCCGCCGGCCCCTTCCTCTTTTGCTGGCAAACTGCATGGCGCAAAACGCCACAGCGTAAAGAAATGCTAAGGCAGGACTGCGTTTTGTCACCTTTGTCTGCTTTCCTGCGCGCCGTGGGGACCTCGCGACGCGCCGTGGACTCTTACGCGTGTAGGGTGCGCGCAGGGATTGCGCGGCGGATGCATCTGCATTTGATTCGTCGCGCGTACTTGAAACACGGTATACTCCCAGCCAGGCGCCGCTTGAAATACGAAAACGGTGTGATGCGGCCTGCGTGCACGCCTGCGTGCGCGATGCGAGGTGTCGTGTGACCGAAGACTTATCAACGGATCGATCCGCCGGCGTGAAGCGGGTTGTGATTGCTTGTGTGGCAATTGTCCTGATCGCGCTTGCCGCTTCCGCAGGCAGGCACGGCGCAGCGCGCGCACAGGACGCGACCGCAACCCCAACCCCCAGCCCTACGATGACGCTGACGGCTACGCCAACCTGGACACCAACGGGCACACTGACCGAGACGCCTACGGGCACGCTGACGGCTACGCCAACCTGGACACTCTCCTGGACGCCCACGCCGACCTGGACGCCCTTCGGATTTCTGACGCCGACGCCCACGTGGACGCCCTTCGGCTTCATCGCCTCGCCGATGGAGACGCCCACACCCACGCGCGAGATTCGCGTCGTCACGGAGATCAGCCACCCCGGCAGTGGTGACGCAATTGCCGGCGCGGCCACAATCCTGGGCACAGCGCTTGTGCCCAGCTATCGCAAGTACGAAATCCACATTTCGCCCGCCGGCGCCGAGCAGTGGGAGTGGTTGACGACCAGCCTCGATGTCATACACGACAGCACGCTCTACGTGCTCGACAGCACGATGTATGGCGACGGTTTCTACGATTTGCGCCTGCGCACAATTGACGACCTGGGCAATTACGAGGAGGCGTTCCTGCGCGGGTTGGAAATCCGCAATGGCAACCCACCCACGGCGACGCCGGCGGTCAATCGCCTGGGTACGCCGTTGCCCACGCAACCCGTTTCGCCGCTGGGGCCGCCCACAGCGACACCACGCCCGCGCATTGTGCAAAACATCCCCAATGGTCAAGGCATCTTTGCGCCCGAGGTGGGGCAAACCGTGGCTGGGCCCGTGGACATTGTGGGCACGGTCAACGGCAACTATCTCAACCCGTTCGTGCGCTACGAGATTGCCATCTCACCGGCGGGAGAGGGCAACTGGAACTGGCTCTACAGTGGTGAGCAGCAGGTGTGGCAGGGCGTAATCTACACGCTCGATTCGACACAATTTGCCAACGGTTCCTGGGACGTGCGCCTGCGCAACGTTTATCGTGACGGCAACTACGACGAGTACATTCTGCGCTACCTCAAGATTGACAACTCGGCGCGGCCCAGCGCGGCGTCGGTGGCCAACGGCATTGTGCAGCCGATCTCGAACAGTGACGTCGCCGGGATTACGCTCTTTGTGGGCACCGCTGCAGACCCAGCCTTTCAGCGTTGGGAACTGGCGTGGTCGCCGGCGGGGCTCGAGCAGTGGACGGCGCTGACGAGAAGCGAGCGCCCCGTGGTGAACGAGCCGTTGGCCCGCCTGGACCTGAGCAAGCTGGCAGGGACGCAAATTGATGTGCGCCTGCGTGTGGTGCAGCAGGATGGCAACTATGACGAGTATTTTGTGCGCGGTCTGCGTGTGGCAGCCGCCAACTAGCTGCGCGGCTGACCTGCGATGCTGACCTGCGACGCGAAGGCACAAAGAAAAGCAACAGCAAGTGAAGCAGTTCTTGTTGGTGCTTTTCTTTGTAAACCTTTGCGTCTTTGCGCCTTTGCGTCGTATTTCCCTGTTATAGGGGCGGAAGACGGTCTGAAGACGGGCGCGCAGGGGTCATTTCGGGCTGCGTTGGGAAAGCGTTGCCTTATGAGCCGAGAAAGCTTGGGGAAATCTCGTATTGTGAATTAGCGAACAGGCAGCGCCCTCGGTATAATTCCAGGTGGCGCGTACTGCAGGGGGCCCACTGCAACTGCCTGTGCGCGATCCTGCTGCTTATCAGCACGTAATGGACTTGACCAAATCAATCGGAATGCGCTCCCCTCGCGGGGGCAAATCATTACGCGAACAACGATGCAGGTCCGGGTCGGCGAAGCCAATCGGTGGCCAGGCCGGCAAATACAATTCCAGACGATGGAGGTACCCGTTATGCAACGAGCGAACTTGCGCAAAGCATTTTCACTGCTCCTGATCACCGCCCTGCTGTTGGGCGTCTTTTCCTCCCTGGCTCTTGCCCAGGAGACGCCGGCAGCGGAAACCCCTGCCGCAGAAACCCCTGCTGCGGAAGCCCCTGCCGCAGAAACCCCTGCTGCAGAAGCCCCTGCCGCAGCCGCACCCGCGAGTGAAGAAGCCGTGGCCCTCGTGGCCGCCAAAGCTGCTTCGGGTACGCTGATCGGCGGCCAGTTTGACAAGATCTGGCTCACGCTTGTGCCGGACGAGCGCGACGCGCAGGTCACGCTGATCGCCGACTGGGACCGCGACAACCCCTCGAGCAACGGCGTCACCTTCTTCGTGCTGACCGCAGCCAATGTTGCTTCGGTGCAGGCCGGTGGCTCGCTCCAGGGCAACAACATTTCTGCCGGCAGCGCCTACGCCCAGGGCCAGGGCAACCAGCAGATTACCGGTTTCAAGGCAACCGATGCCGAGTACACCGTCGTCGTGGCTAACGACTCGGCCACCGACGCCAACTTCACGCTGCGCGCCACAAACGCCACGCTGAGCGACGATTCGGGACGCACCACCAACCCCGACGCGCCGGTTGTCGCCGCCCCTGCGGCAGCGCCCGCCGCCGAAGCTGTGGCCACACCTGAAGCCGCAGCGGTTACTGTGACGACGACCGTGACGACGACCACCACAACGGTTGAGGTTGCTCCCGCAGCCGAGGCCCCGGCAGCCGCAGCAGTCCCCGGCACGCCCGTGGTTGTGCAGCTGGCCGAGCTCAAGGGCTCGCTCAACGGTGACGGCATCCAGCACTATTTGGGCCTTACACCCAACGAGCGCGACGGCCTGATGACCGTGAAACTGAGCTTTGACCCGCAGGACAGCCAGGAATTGGCGCGCCGCATGAATTTCTGGGTGCTCGACAGTCAGGGCTTCCAGCGCTATGTAGACGGCGCTGCGGCCAGCGAAGTGGCAGTTGCAGCAGGCAGCCGCTCCTTCACCGGCCCGGTCAACGAGCGTGTGGCTATCTTCAACGCCACGGGCCTCGGGCCGTACATCGTCATTGTCTACAACAACTCGCTTGTGGCCGCGACCTACTCGCTGGCCGTTGACGGCGGCTTGCTGCTTGATGACGCCGGCCAGACCGACACCGCGAAGGCAATGGGCGCGACAGCCCCTGCAGTAAGCACCGGCACAGCAGTCACGGTGACGACTGAAGCGTCTGTCGGCACAAGCGCCGCAGCAACCACGACCACCGCGACAACCGATGTGGCGACGGCGCCGGCCCGCGCAGGCGAGCCGGGCGGCACCTACACCGTCAAGGCCGGTGACACGGTGGCGCTCATCGCCCGCGACATCTACGGCGATTACACGCTCTACCAGGCGATTTGCACCTTCAACGGCATTGCCGACTGCGCCCGCATTGAAATCGGCGACGTCATCAAGCTGCCCACGCAGGCCGAAATCGGCGCCAATGCCACGGCCCCGGCCGCTGCGGCGACCCCCGCGACGGCAGCTACGCCCGCGGCGGCAGCCACACCGGCTGCTGCTGAGGTCCTGACCGCAACCGCGACGACCACAGCAACAACCACCGCAACGACCACAGCAACGACGACCACCACCGGCTCTGCAGCCGCCCTGCCCACGTCAACTGCTCTCGCCCCGGCCGCCGGCAGTACGCCCGCTGCAGCCACCACACCGGCCGCCTCTGGTCAAACGATTGTGCAGGTGGCAGAGGCGAACGGCAACTTCACCACACTGGTGAAGGCGCTCAAGGCCGCCGGGCTGGACGATGACCTGGCAGGCGCTGGCCCCTACACGGTCTTCGCACCGACCGACGCCGCCTTCAACGCACTGGGCGCCGCAACGGTGGATGCGCTGCTGAAGGACACCCGCAAACTGCAGCAGATTCTGCTCTACCACGTGGTGGACGACACGATCGCGTCCACAGACCTGACCAACGGCATGGAAGTCGTGACGATGCAGGGCAGCCCGGTTGGCTTCACCCTCACCGGCGGCGCCACCAAGGTGCAGGATTCCAACATCGTATCGTCCGACGTCCCGACGAGCAACGGCGTGATTCACATCATCGACGCGGTTATGCTGCCGCCGGTTCCCTGAACCAGCAGCAGGTCTTGACAGCTTAGGGAAGATAGGAGCGGCGGGCCGCCAGGCGGCACGCCGCTTTTGTTAGGATGGTATGTTGGTGGGCCGTCGTGAAGCGCGCTTGCCCGACCGAAAACGCGCGCACATGTGTTCGCCTGCGCAGGCCGCGGATGATAAAATGGGACGCATGACCAGCAAATCTCCCGAACGGCGCAAGCGCACCGCCGACATTTCCGCAGCCGCAACCGACAGCGCAGCGCCCGCCTACGATGTGCCCGCGTATATCGTACTGGAACCCGACGCGCCGGGCGAACGGTCCGCGCCGCGCCCCTTGCGCGAACGCGGTGATGATGGCAGCGGCGGCAGCACGCGTGATGGCGGTGACATGGCCGATCTGGACGCCTGCGACATGGCCGTCTTCTTTGGCCCCGAGGGCCCTGTGGCAGCGCTTCTCGAGGGCTACGAGCCGCGCCAGAGCCAAATCGAAATGGCGCAGGCCATCCGCGAGGCGCTGCTGGCGCGCAAACACACGCTGGTCGAAGCCCCCACGGGTACGGGCAAATCCATCGCCTACCTCGTCCCCGCCATCCTCAGCGGGCGCACCGTTGTGATTGCCACCGCCAACAAGTCGCTGCAAACACAACTTTTCACGAAGGAGATTCCCTTTCTGCGCGAGGCGCTGGGACGCGACATCGACGCGGTGCTCGTCAAGGGGCGCAGCAACTACCTCTGCACCCTCAAGTGGGAGGAAGAAGAGCAGGAGCAACAGCTTTTTGCGCGCGTTGATCGCGAGCACGACGCCGTGCCCGCCATCAAGCGCTGGTTGCAGCAGACGGAAACGGGCGACGTCGACGAATTGCCTGTGGTTCTGGACGGCGACCTGCGTTCGCACGTCGTCAGTTTCCCTGATGACTGCCTGCAGCGCGACTGCCACCACTTCAACGATAATTGCTGGGTCAACCTCATGCGCGATCGTGCCGCCAACGCCGACGTGATCATTACTAACCATCACCTCTTGCTCAACGCGCTGGAACTGGGCGTGGCGGGCGAGCGCATCCTGCCGCCTGCTTCCATCTACATTGTGGATGAGGCGCACGGCCTCGAGCAGACCGCCACAGCCGTCTACGAGACCGTAGTCACCGACTATACGGTCGACCAATTGCTCTCGCATAAGGTCCTCAAGCAGCACCTGGCGGATGACGAACTGGCCGACCTGAGCTTCATGAATGCGGAGGCTTTCCAGGAGGTGCAGGTTCGCTCCACCGACAACTCGTTTGTGCTCGAGGGCGAACTGGAAGGGTTGCGCAAGCTGGGTAGAGCGCTGGGCGCGCTGGCCGACAAGATCAAGAGTCAACTTCCGCCGGTCGATCCCAACGCGTCGCCTGCATCCACTCCAGGTGAGGTGGCTGAAGCGCGCGCTCGCCGCGCGCTTGAACTGACCATCGAATCGCTGAACAGCGCCGCCACCAAAATGGCGACTGTGGCCTCGGCCAAGCACGATGGCGTGCTCGTGCGCTACGCCGTGCGCGCATTTGACAGGCGGCGCGTCTCGCTGGAACTGCACGCCGCACCGATTGATCCGGCCAATCTGCTGGCGAAGTATCTCTTCGATGCCGACGCCAGCAGCGCGGCGCTCGAGCGTATGGTGGTTTGTACAAGCGCAACGCTCTCCACGGCGGGTTCTTTCGCACACATGCGCGCCCGCTGCGGTATCCACGGGCCTGCTGTCGAGCGCATTCTGCCGCCCGTATTTGACTATCCCACGCAGGCGGTGCTCTACCAGCCCGCGCTGCCCGCCTACCAGTATGGCAACGCGAATGCCTTCTACGCTGCGGCAGCGCAGGAGGTGGAGCGGCTGCTTGAGGTGAGCCGCGGCCGCTCGCTCTGCCTCTTTACCAACTGGAGCGGGTTGCAGCAGGTGGCGCAGCGGCTGCGCGGCGAGGAAGGGTTGGCGCCCATCATCTGGCCCGTGCGTGCACAGGGTGACGCGCCGCGCGACGCGCTGCTGGCCTGGTTTCGCGAAACGCCCCACAGCGTGCTGCTGGCCACGCGCTCATTTTGGGAAGGTGTCGATATTCCCGGCGATGACCTGAGCCTGGTGGTGCTCGACAAGATGCCCTTCCCTACGCCGGGCGATCCGCTGCACGCGGCGCGCATGCGTGCGCTGGACAGCGTGCGCGAGGGCGCCAGTTTTGGCCAGTACATGCTCCCCCTGATGACGCTCTCGCTCAAACAGGGCTTTGGTCGCCTCGTGCGACGCAGCAGCGACCGCGGCGTGGTGGCCATCCTCGACGAGCGGTTGAGCAGCAAGCAGTATGGGCGGCAGGCGCGCAACGATCTGCCGCCGGCGCGCTTCAGCCGCGACTTCAAGGATGTGCATCACTTCTTCCAGCAGGCGCTCGACTCGACGGCCGAATACGCCATCAACGTGAGCGCCGGCGCGGGCGAGCAGCCGCGCAGCGTTCTCTGGCACTCGGCGATTGTGCGCCTCTCCGACGGGCGACGCGACGCCGCCATGGGCGTGTTGGCCGATTGCAGCGAGCCGCCCGTGGGCGAGTTGCACGCGGCCGAGGCGGCCCTGGCCGAACTGCGCAGACGCGTTGAGAAAGGCAAGCGCGCGCCCGCCGACTTCGCCGTTGAGATGCGCTGCTCTGTGGCAGCAGCGGAGGCGATGACTCTGCCCGAAGTTGCAGCCGAGTTTGCACCGCTGCTGCCGTCGTTGCTCGCCTCCTGGCGGCGCGTTGACTTCATCCAGACCGCACCCTGAAATGCTACGCTTCCTGGCCCGTCGTTCGCTGCTTGTTGTGATTGCACTGGTTGCCGCCAGTTTTGGCGGCTTTGCCTACGCGTATTTAGCGCGCACGGGTGCAGGCAATCCGCTCTTTGCGCAGGCGCGCACCAGCGACCCGCTGCTGCCTGCCTACGGCCGCTACGTGCATGCGCTCACGGTGGGCAGCCTTACCTCGGACAAGTACGGGGCCACCTTTCTGCACGTGCTGGGCCAGGCGGTGTGGGCGAGCCTGATCCTACTGTTTGCCGCGCTGCTTATCAGCATTCCGCTGGGCTTTGCACTGGGACTGGCGGGCGTACGCAAGGAGCCGCCCGGCATTCGCGGCTGGCTGCTGGCTATCACCTCGATCGGACTTGCGATGCCCAGCTTCTTTGCGGGCAGCCTGGCTATAGCGGGGCTGCTCCTCTTTGTCATCTATGGACCGGTGGACAAGGTGCTGCTGCCCGTGCAAGGATATGGGCTGGACGCGCACCTGGTTTTGCCCGCACTCGTGCTCAGCGTGCGCCCCGCCGCGCAGATTGCCCAATTCGTGGCCACTCTCACGGTTGGCGAACTGACCAAACCCTATGTGACGGCTGCGCGCAGCAAAGGGCTCACCTGGCAACAGGCCACGCGCCGCCACGCCCTGCGCAATGTGTACGCACCGCTGGTGCAGGTCATTTCCCGCAGCCTGCGCATGATTGTGGGCGAACTGATCCTGGTTGAATGGCTCTTCAGTTGGCCGGGGTTGGGCATGATGCTCACGGCAACGCTGATTCCGCCGCGCATCAGCGCGGCCAGCCTGGACGCGGGCTTCCTCGACCCGCCCGTGGTCGCAACAATTCTTACCCTGCTGGCCCTGTTCTTTGTGATTATGGACACAGTAGCCGCAGCCACCATGCGCATGCTGGACCCGCGACAAAAGCGACTCTAGCCAAGAGCACCCTGCATTGAGCGTAACCGCCGATGAAATCCGCACGTCACACACCAAAGCCCGCAACGCACTATTTCGCGCCCCGCCGCCCGGCTAACTGGCCGTTGCGGTTGGGATGGTTGCTGGTTGGGCTCATTCTGCTGGTTGCTGTGGCAGGACCATGGCTTGCCCCTCACGACCCGGTCGAGCGCTTTTCTGTGCTCAAGATCAACGGTGTGTGGACGGGGCCACCCTTTCCAGCGTTCACGCCGGGCTTCCTCTTGGGCACCGATGGCGCGGGGCGCGATCTGCTGAGCCGACTGTTGTGGGGTGTACGCCCAACGCTGATCATGGTGACGATCATCGCTGTGGTGCGTCTGCTGCTCGCGCTGTTTGTCGGTACGGCGGCCGGGTGGACACGCGGCTGGCCGGTCGTGCTTCTCGATGGGCTGATCACCGGTGCGCTGGTTGTGCCCGTTCTGGTGGTTGCGCTGGCCGTGATTGCATTTGTGGGCATTCAGCGCGGCTTGCTTGCCTTCATCCTCGGCCTCACCCTGACCGGCTGGGCTGAGTCGGCGCGCTATCTTGAAACGCAGGTGCGCGCGCTGCACGATCTGCCCTTTATGGAGGCGGCGCGCGCCGCCGGCGCGGGTGAAGGCGAACTGATTGTCAATCATGTGCTGCGCCACATTTTGCCCCAAATGGGCATGCTTCTGGCCGCTGAAATGAGCGCCACGCTCATGGTGACGGCAGCACTTGGTTTTCTTGGTTACTTTATCGGCGGCGGGGTTTGGGTGACGGTGAGCGACTTTGCGGCGCGCAACGAGGCAGCCAGTCCCGAATTGGGGCAACTTCTGGCTACCTCCCTCGAGAATATGTTGCGCCCGTGGCCCATGGTGGTAGTGGGTGGCACGGTGGTGCTCATTATTCTGGGCTTCAATTTGCTGGATGATGGTCTGCGCCGTCAACTGGACGACAGCCACGGCAGGCGTGCCACGCGCATGGAGAACGCACTGGGGCGGATCGCCGCAGTCCTGGCTTTGCGCCATGCACCCGTTCCACAAGTTGCGGCCGGCGCTGCTGCAAGCGCCCCCACGCGGGCCGGGCGCGCTCTGCTGCCCGCCGGCGCAGGGCTGCTGGGTGTGGCATTGTTGGCATGGTGGCTCTGGCCCGTGCAGGCCTCGTCGCCTGCAGGGTCAGATGCAGAGATTGCAGCGGGCGGGCACCCATGGGCGACCGAGCGCCATGATGTCTGGGGTACGCTCACGATTGCCGCGTCTGGGCCACTTTCGCCGACCGTGGCGTGGGGTTACGCGCATGAGGCAGGTTTCGTGGGTGGCCCGGTGGTGGCCGCCGACGGGTCCATCTACATCGCAGCGGCCGACCCGGCGCTGCTGGCGCTGGATGTAAAGGGCGACTTGCGCTGGCAGCAGCCGCTGGCCGCAGCGCCAATCGGTGCGCCTGCACTTGGCGCGGACGGCCGCGTCTATGTGGTGGACGTGGACCGCGGTCTCACGGCGTTTGCGCCCGATGGCACGCAGTTGTGGCGCTACGCAGCGGCGGACGGGCCGCGCCCCGCCTCAGGGCCGATTGTGGCGAGCGATGGCCGCATCTACTTCGCGCAGGCGGCGCGCGTGCGCGCCGTAGATGGCGCAGGCAACAATCTCTGGCTGACGAATCCAGCGCAGAATATCGCGAGCCAGCCGCCACGCCTCTCGCCCGATGGTGCGCGGCTTTTTCTGCATGATGGCGCATATGCTGCTGCCAACGGCGGCGCGCTCCCTGCACCACCGGTGGCAGGGGCCGAATTCGCAATAGCGTTCCCCGGCTACGTGGTTGGCGCCGACGGCAGCGTATACTTTGTGCAGGGACCAACCGCCACCCGTCTGGACTTTGCATCGGGCGCGCCGGTGGCGACAGGCACGGTGTCGTATGACGCAGGCGGGCTCAACATCTACCTCGCCTCCGACGCGGGCATGACCGCGGATGGCATCTTGTGGATTTTCTACGGTAACGCATACATGCGCGCCCATATGATTTGGGTGGACCCGAACGGCCGTCTGTTGCGTAATCTTGAATTCCCCGTCATGGGCGCTCGCCTGCTGGGCATGGACGACAGTGACCGGGCGTATCTATGCAGCGAGCGCGGCACGCCCATCTGCATGGCTGCAGAAATCCAGGAGGAAGCGCCACTGTGGCAGGTCAAGGTCCATGCGGGCTCCGGCCTGGCAGGCGGCGCGCTGGCGAGCAACACCCTCTACGTGGCCACGCTCGACGGCTACCTCTACGCGCTGACTGATCCGCCGGCTGCTTTGGGCGAAGAGAGTGTCGGGCCGTAGCGCACCATCCCGCGCCAGTCATTACGCCGGCCGCGCGGCCGGACCACAGCAAAGGAACTTCACAGTGACACGCACATCGAGCAAAGTGGAAGCATCTGCCCCAAGCCGCGGCGCCGCCCGAGGCTTCGCCATAGCCACAGCGCTCGCCGCGTCGGCCGTCTTGTTGTTGCGCAACGGCGAGCAGTGGCTTCGTTCAATCCTGCTCTACCTTTCGGGCGCAGCCTGGGCGCGGCGCATGGTCACCGGTTTTGGCCCGGCGTGGGCGGTGGCCGGGCGCTTTGTGGCGGGCGAGAGCGTGGATGAGGCGATTGCCACCGCGCACCAGCTCAACGCTGAGGGGATGACGGTTGCGGTCGACTATCTGGGCGAGAGCGTGACCATGGCCACCGAAGCGGCCGACGCGCGCGACCAGATCCTGCTGCTGATTGAGCGGATGCAGACCGAGCAGATTGATGGCTACGTGACAATCAAGCTCAGCCAGTTGGGGCTCAAATTGGGCGAAAATCTCGCGCTGCAGAATCTGCGCGCAATTCTCGCACGGGCGCGCGCAGCCGGGCTGCGTGTGCGCATTGACATGGAGGAGAGCGCGCTGGTGGATATGACGCTCGACATCTATCGGCGGCTACGCACGGGCGAGGGCTTCGACAATGTGGGGGTGGTAATCCAGAGCTACCTTTACCGCAGCGAGGAAGATGTGAAGCAGTTGATTAGAGAAGGGGCGTGGGTGCGGTTGGTGAAAGGGGCCTACAAGGAGCCGCCCACTGTAGCCTATGCCGACAAGCGCGACACCGATGCCGCCTTTGTGCGCATTCTGGAGATGATGTTGCACGACGACGCACTGGCGCAGGGCGTGGAACTTGCTGTGGCATCGCACGATGAGGCGATGATCGCCAGGACGATTGAAGTGGCGCACAGCCGCGGCATTTCTCCCGAGCGCTTCGAATTCCAAATGCTCTACGGCATCCGCCGCGAACGGCAGCGTGAGTTGGCGGCGCAGGGGTGGCGCATGCGCGTCTACGTGCCCTACGGCACGGCCTGGTATCCCTACTTCATGCGCCGCCTGGCCGAGCGACCGGCGAACCTGTGGTTCTTTGCGAGCAGTTTCTTTCGTGCGTGAGGATTACCTGTTGGGTGGTCGGGAGGCGATCGTGTTGCAGCGCTGGCGCGCACGAGTCAGGGCGGCTTCACTCTTGGGTCAGTCGGGCATGGCCCAGGGACTCTGCATGACGCCCGCCGCATCAAACACGAGCGGCGTTTCGCCCAGAATCTCGAGCGCGGGGTTGGATAGGACAGCCGCGCGCAGCGTCTCGCTCACCCACAGTTCATCCACAGCCAGCGTATTGCGCGCAAAGAGCCAGCGCGCCGCGTCCACCGGGCGGGCGCAGCAGCGCACGGCCACCTCGAGTGCGCGCTCGTCATTGGCCAGGGTAATGGGCAGGGCGTGGCGCTGCAGGCCGAAGATGCCTGCCGTGATGGCGTTGGTGTAGGTCGCTGCCCAGTCGATCTTTTGCACGAGGCGCGCGGTGGTCACGTCGGCCAGGCCCATGCCCGAGGCGTGGCCATGTGTGCCCGGCGTCAGGTCGAGCACGGCAATGGCGGCGGCGAAGAGATTACCGAAGCGGTCATCCTGGCCGGGAATGCGCAGGCGGCCGATGACATTTGTGTCGAAGCCCGTACCGCTGATCTCCTTGCCCATTTCGCGCACGACCAGCACATCCACCTCGTCGAAAGGGATGCGGCCGAGCAACGCCTTCGCTTCCACGAGCAGCGCCTGCTCGCGCGGGCCGCCAATCTCGCCAGCCGCCAGCGCCACCACGCGCGCAGTCTCTTCATGCGCGTTCTCGAGCACGCAGAGCGCGCCGAGCAGGTTGCTCTGCTGCGCAACGAGCGCTGCGCCGGGCGCCAGGAAGGCCTGGAACGAAGCCGTGCCGCCCACGTGCATTGCCTGGGCGCCCGTTTGTTTGCCCAGGCCGATGACCGCCATCTTCGCCGGGCCACTCTCGAGTGTGCCGCGAAAGTCGGTATGTGGCTTGATGCGCGCGATCAGCAGTGTATGGTCGGCGCTGTGCGCGTCACTGCCCTGGTAGATGCGCGGCCCGCCGGGAATGCGGCCGATCTCGACCACATCCATGCTCGCCGTCACGGGCGCACCCATGCTCTCCGGCGTGACGCCCAGCCGCTCGAGCACGCCGATCTGTCCTTCGGCCGTGGCACCGCCGTGGCTGCCCATGGCCGGCACAATATAGGGTTGCGCGCCATGCGCCTTTATCAGTCCGACCACGGTCTTTACAAGCAGCGGTAAGTTGCGGATGCCGCGGCTGCCCACGCCCACCGCCACGCGTGCACCCGGCTGCACGCTGCGCAAGAGTGGTTCGAGCGCCTCAACCACCGCCGCCGCAACGTCGTCCACACGCGGCGCGTCTACATGGTGGCGCAGATGCAGCAGGTGTTGGGGCAGCAGCGCGGGAAAGCGCAGGTCGCGAATTGCCTCGAGTTGATTCATCGAGTGCCCTCTCATTCAACATGGAAATTCGACGCACGGACGCAGGGACAGAGTGGATGGCAAAGCGCGGCGTCATCCCGAAACAACAAGGTCAAGCGCAGGGTTTGTTGCAGGAAACGCACTTCTTTGCATGTCTCAGCGCCGCTGCATTGCTGGCTGTGGATGTCGTGTTTCGCGTCATGGCCGGCAACGGGATGGAAACTGTTTGCGTCCTTGCATCGTCTATTCTACATTGGTGCCGCAGCATTCGCTTCGTCCGTCTTGCTCGCGGCTGCGTGACGCCCCCATTTGAATGTGACAAGGAGATGTTGTGCAGAATCCGAAACTCGACGGCGTGCCTTGTGGCGCGCAGGACGCAATCATGCGGAAAGTGCTGGTGTTGGCAACGGCGCTCGCACTGCTGCTCGCCATCCCTCACGTGGCTGCGGCGCAGTCGCCCAACGGTATCGTCGCGCCCTCTGGGGGCGTGATTTTGCGTGGGCCGTTCACGGTGGTCGCAGTGGCAAATGACCCCGACTTCCGCAAGTGGCAACTGGACCTGCTGGTGGGGGGCGACCCTGCGCAGGCCCACTTCCTGGGCGTGGGCGAGACGGCGCAGCCCAGCCCGGCCCTGCTGCAAACAGTAGACAGTACACTCTTCCCCGATGGCCAGCACCTGCTGCGCCTGCGCGTGGTGCGCGAGGACCAGAACTACGACGAATACCTGACGTCCATCATCATTGCCAATGTCGGGCTGCCCGCGGCGCGCCCAGCGGGCGGGCTCGGCGCGATCAGCGCGCAGAGCCGCGTCACGCAACTTGTGGCGCTGCCCGTAGCCGCCACTACGGCCACAGCGGTCGTCACGCCCACGCCGCAAGTCCCCACACCTGTCGCTCCTGCCGCACCCGCAGTCACGCTCACCGCGCCCGCGCCCAGTGTCGAGACATCCGCGCTGGCACAGGCCGCTGCCGCGCCTGCGCGCCCTATTCTTGCGCCTGCCATCCGCCCGACGACCGGTCGCAAGTGGATAGAGATCAACATCAGCGACCAGACGCTGACCGCCTGGCAGGGGGGCACGCCATTCTTGCAGACGACCGTGAGCACGGGCAAGCCGGGCTGGCGCACGCTGCCCGGCACCTTCAATATCTACCTCAAGTACGAAGAGGCGCACATGGTGGGTGACGTGGTGGGCGACGAGTATGACACGCCCGACGTGCCCTGGACGATGTACTACTCGGGTGACTTTGCCGTGCACGGGGCCTACTGGCACGACGACTTTGGCACGCCGGTCAGCCACGGCTGTGTGAACATGCGCGTGGATGAGGCCAAGGCGCTCTACGAGTGGGCGCCCCTTGGCACGGAAGTCGTCGTGCGCCCGAAAAAGTATGCGGCTATCTTGTCGCGTGAGTCCTCCCGGCCTTCACTGTGCGCACCACGATGAGGGCCGGGAGGACTTCTGCTACAAAGTGCGTGCTCGGTTTCCGTCGCGTGTCGTGCCGACAGTGCACCTAAGCCAGTGTACCTTGAGAGGAGTGCATCCATGTCCCGCCGGCTTCGCCTCGTGCTTTGCGCTGCGCTGCTTGCACTCGCGGTCTCCCACCCCGTGCGCGCACAGGATGGGAGTCCGGTGGTCTCCTTCCCCGGCAACTACGGCCAGGCCATCGGCGCGCCCTCATGGGCGCCGGATGACCCCGCCGTAGCCGCGGCCGACACCGACGGCGATGGCGTGCATACGCTTACCGTGACCTTGCCGCGCGGCAGCTATGAGTTCAAGGTGGCGATCGGCGGATCGTGGGAGGAGAACTACGGGCGCGGCGGCACTGCCGGCGGCGAGAATATTCCCTTTGACGTGGCCGCCGAGGGGCCGGTGACATTCGCCTTCAATATCGAGACGCACGCCATCACGGTTGCGCTTGGCGACGTTGTGGTGGTGATGGGGGGCGAGCCGTTGGCCGCGGCCCCTGCCCCGCCGCCCACAGCACCGGGCGATGGCCGTTTCGACGAAGCCGCGATATTGCACG
>CAYJNV010000058.1:0-1178 GCA_964370975.1 uncultured Caldilineaceae bacterium
ATCCAGAGTAGTGCACGCACTATTACCATTTACCAATTACCAATGATCTGTTGCCGTTCCCCTTCACTCCACAAACACGAACAGCAAGTCGTTCACATTTGTGCGCGTCGGTCCGGTGTGCAGGAGTGCGTTTGTCGCGTCAAGCAGAGGGTATGCGTCGTGGTGGCGCAGTGCGGTGTGGGGATCATAACCGAGCGCGCGGGCGCGGGCGGCGGTCGTCCCATCTGCAACGCCGCCGGCGGCATCGGTAGGGCCATCGCTGCCGTCGGTGGCCAATGCGACAACGGTGATACCGTCCATGCCGTCGAGCGCCAGCGCCGCCGCCAGTGCCATCTCCTGGTTGCGCCCGCCCATGCCCGGGTTGTCGCCAAGCGTCACCGTCGTTTCGCCACCCAGGATCAAGCACGCCGGCGTGGCGGCAGGGCGGTCATGCACCTGCACTTCGCGCCCAAGCGCCACGGCCACGCGTGCCATTTCGCGTGCCTCCCCCTCAAGGAAGGTGGTCAGGATGGCGGCGTTGTAACCGCTGCGCGCCGCGGCGGCGCGGGCAGCCTCCGCCGCCAGCGCGTTGTCGCCCACAATCACGGTGACGGCGTGAACCAGCGCCGGGTCACCCGCCTTGGGTGTGTCGGGCAGCGCACCAGCCAACCCTGCGCGCAGATGTGCGGTCACGGTTGCGGGCAGCCGCGCCGCCAGTGCATAGCGCTCGACGACGTCCCACGCGTCGGTCCAGGTGGTGCTGTCGGCCACGGTGGGTCCCGAGGCGATTACGTCAAGCGGGCTGCCCACGACATCCGAGAGGACGAGTGTCACCAGACGCGCAGGGGCCACGGCCTGCGCCAGTCGCCCACCCTTGACGAGCGACAGGTGCTTGCGCACGGCGTTGAGCTCATTGATGGACGCACCGCTTGCCAGCAGCAGTGCAGTGGTCGACTGCAGGTCGGCCAGCGTCAGTGGCGCCGGCAGCGACTCGAGCAGTGCCGAGCCACCACCCGAAAGCAGGCAGATGACGAGGTCGTCCGGCCCGGCGCCAGTGGCCAGTGCGAGCACTTCTGCACCTGCGTCCAACCCGGCCTGCGTGGGCACGGGGTGGCCCGCCTCGCGCAGTTGCACGTGCGCCGTGGGCGCGCCGTGCCCCTCTTTCACGACCACCGTGCCTCCGGCAACCCGCTCGCCCA
>CAYJNV010000058.1:1278-7255 GCA_964370975.1 uncultured Caldilineaceae bacterium
GGCGCGCCGTGCCCCTCTTTCACGACCACCGTGCCTCCGGCAACCCGCTCGCCCATTACCTCTTCCACGGCTTGTGCCATGGGCGCGCCGGCCTTGCCTGCGCCCAGCACAATCACGCGCCCCACGGTGCGCAGGTCAATCGTCGTCGGGCCCACGAACAGGGCATCGTCCTCAATGCGCAGCGCAGCAGCCACGGCACGCGCCGGGTCCACAGCGTCGAGCGCGGCTTCAAGGATGGGGCGGTGGCGGGAGGAAATGTTCGTGAGCATGGGATGTCCCGAGGACGGAAAGAGTCCCCAAATGAGATGGCCGATGATTGAAGATAGATGACTGGAGGCTTGCGTTCGACACAGTGCTGGCGCTGCGCAGGCGGCGACCACCAATCTTCAGTCACCAATCTTCAATATCCTGTTGCCCGGCGCACCAGGGCAATCTGCGTCGCTCCTTTGGCGCTGGCACCAATGGTAAGGTATCATACCTTTGGATTCCAAACACAAGCCCGTGGGTGTCCATGCCCAGCACGGCCCGGTTGGGGTGCGGTCGGCCTTCCCCGCCAAAGCGCCGCGTGCCGCGATCAGGCTGCCCTGCGGGGTTGTCGCGTCATTCCTCTAATAGCTCGAAACACTCGCCATTCTCTTCAAGCCTGAACCAGGAGGTTCACATGGCAGCAGAAACAAAACCCGTGACGCTAGGCGTCATTGTGGGCAATCGCGGTTTCTTCCCCAAACACTTGTGCGTGAGCGGCCGCGAGACCATTATCAAGGTGCTCGCCCAGGAGGGCATCAAGGCGATTTTGGTCGATGCCGACGAAACGCCCTATGGCAGCATCGAAAGCATTGCCGACGCCCAGAAAGCCGCCGACCTCTTCCGCCGCCACCGTGACGAGATCGACGGCGTGCTCGTCACCCTGCCCAACTTCGGCGACGAGCGGGCGATTGCCAACACGCTGCGCTGGTCCGAACTCAACGTGCCCGTGCTCATGCAGGCCTTCCCCGACGACCCGAACATCATGGCCGTCTCCGACCGGCGCGATTCCTTCTGCGGCAAGATGTCCGCCTGCAACAACCTGCGCCAGTATGGCATCAAGTACTCCCTCACCACCCGTCACACGATGGACCCCGAAAGCGCCGACTTCATTCGCGACCTGCACAATTTCGCGGGCGTCTGCCGCGTGGTGCGCGGTCTCAAGCACGCGCGCGTCGGTGTCATCGGCGCACGACCCGCGGCCTTCAACACCGTGCGCTTTAGCGAGAAGCTACTCGAGCGCTCGGGCATCTCCACCGAGGTCATTGACCTCTCGGAGATCTTTGGCCAGATCGAGCGCATGGGCGACAGCGAGGTCATCGTCCAGGAGAAGCTTGCCGCCATCGAGAACTACATCACCACACAGGGCGTGCCCCAGTCCTCGGTGATGAAACTCGCGAAATTGGGCGCGGTCGTCGACCGCTGGATGGACGACCACGACCTCGACGCCAGCGCCATCCAGTGCTGGACCTCTCTCGAGGAGTACTACGGCATCGTCCCCTGCACGGTAATGAGCATGATGAGCAATCGCCTCATGCCATCCGCTTGCGAGACGGACATCGCCGGCACCGTGGCCATGATGGCATTGGCCTACGCCTCGGGCAAGCCGAGTGCGATTGTGGACTGGAACAACAACTACGGCGAAGACCCCAACAAGGCGGTTATCTTCCACTGCTCCAACTTGCCCAAGGATATCTTTGTGGCCGAAGGCGATGTGCAGGCGGCAGGCGGCCTCATTCGCGCCGACGATATCCCTGTGATGGACTGGCAGGCGATCATTGCCGGCACCGTGGGCAAGGACAACACCTGGGGCACGGTCGCTGGCCGTGTCAAGGCGGACCCCTTCACCTACCTGCGCGTCTCCACCGACGACATCAACGGCCGCATCCGCGCCTATGTGGGTGAAGGCAAGCTCACAAACGATCCGCTCAAGACTTTCGGCGGCTACGGCGTGGTGGAGATTCCTCAGATGCAGAAGTTGCTCAGATACATCTGCAACGAGGGCTTTGAGCACCATGTGGCCATGAACCTGGCCCAGACCGCCCCGATTATCAAAGAGGCGCTGACCAACTATCTGGGCTGGGAGACTTACTACCACGAACCGGCCGACCAATAACCATCTCCAGTACGCAGAAACTGCGGAAACAACGGAAGAGACAGGCAAATGGATTTCATGCTGTTTCCGATGCTTCCGATTTTCCTGCGTACGGGTCTCGCAAGTTGAGGAATCGTGACATGAGTGAATTTGAACAAAAAATGTCGGCAGCGGAAGCACTGCTGCGCAGCCAGCACCTAGACGCGCTGGTGCTGAAGCGCGTAAGCAGCGTGGCGTGGGCCACCTGCGGTGCACCAACATATGTAAACACAGCGCAGGATACGGGCGTGGCCACCCTCGTCATCAAGCCGCGCGAGCGTCACTTGATCACCTCGCGCATCGAGGCGCCCCGACTCGAGAAAGAGGAGGGGCTTGTCGCGCAGGGCTGGAACTTCCATGTGGGCAACTGGTACGAAGCCGACAAGGCGCTGGCCCAGTTGACCGCCGGCGGCCACACAGGGGCCGACGTGCATTTGCCCGGCATGGCTGACCTGGCAGATGCTGTGAGCGCGATGCGCTCGCAGCTCTTGCCCGAGGAGGAAGCGCGCGTCCGCGACCTGGGCAAGCTCTGCGCCGCGGCGATGAACGCCGCCGTCATGCGCGTGAAACCGGGCATGAGCGAGCAGGAAATCGCCGCCGGCCTTGCCTACGAAACGCAGGCGCGTGGCGCGCAAGCCATCGTCAACCTGATTGCCACTGACGAGCGCATCTACAACTACCGCCACCCGCTGCCCACCGACAAGAAGCTCGATAAGTACGCCATGGTCGTGCTCTGCGGGCGCAAGTACGGGCTGGTTTGCTCCATTACGCGCCTCATCCACTTTGGGCCTCTGCCCGCCGAATTGCAGCGCAAAATGGAGGCCGTGGCGCTGATTGACGCCACCTTTATCAACGCCACGCGACCAGGCACGACACTGGGCGAAATCTTTGCCAAGGCGCAGGCGCAGTACGCCGCCACCGGATTTGCCGACGAGTGGCAACTGCACCACCAGGGCGGCCCTGCGGCTTACGAGGCGCGCGAGATCATTGCCACACCGGGCATGTCCGGCGCGGTGACGGCCGGGCAGGTGTTCGCCTGGAACCCTTCGGTCACCGGCACCAAATCGGAGGATACCTTCCTCGTCGGCAAGGACGGCAACGAACTGCTTACGGTTGTAGACGGCTGGCCCACGCTTACCGTCGAGGCCGAAGGCGTCACCATCCAGCGCCCTGCCGTGCTTGTGGTCTAGAAATCACAGCCGGCACGCAGAGACTGCGGAAACAGAATGCAATTTGTCTCGCTGGTGTTTCCGCAGGTCCCGCACTTTCTGCGTACCGGCTTATGTCACAACAAGGAGCCGAAATTATGAGTCCCAAATACGCAATTGGTGTGGACTTTGGCACGGAATCGGGGCGCGCGCTGCTGGTGGACGTGGCCGACGGCCGCGAGGTTGCGACCGCCGTACACCCCTACAAGAACGGCGTCATCGACGAGAAGCTTCCCGAGAGCGGCGTTGTGCTAGAGCCCGACTGGGCGCTGCAGGACCCCGACGACTACATCGAAGTCTTCAAGCACGCCATTCCTGCCGTGCTTAAGCAAAGCGGTGTCGATCCGGCGGACGTGATCGGCGTAGCCACAGATTTCACCGCCTGCACCATTCTGCCCACCAAGGCCGACGGCACACCACTCTGCGCACTGCCCGCCTTTCGCAGCCGCCCGCATGCATGGGTGAAGCTCTGGAAGCACCACGCCGCACAACCCGAGGCGAACAAGCTCAACGAGACAGCGCGCGACCTTGGCTATGACTTCCTGGATCGCTACGGCGGCAAGATCAGCTCGGAATGGCAAGTGCCCAAGGTCATGCAGATTCTCGACGAGGACCCTGCCATCTACGACGCGGCGGATCGCATCATCGAGGCGGCGGACTGGGTAATCTGGCGGCTGACAGGCGTTGAAACGCGCAACCTGACCACGGCGGGCTACAAGGAGATCTGGTCCAAGCGCGAAGGCTTCCCGTCCAGCGAATTCTACAAGGCGCTGGATCCGCGCATGGAGCACCTTGTGGACGAGAAGATGTCGCGCACGATTGACGAACTGGGCCAGCGCGCCGGCGGACTGACGGCCGAGGCCGCGCAATGGACGGGGCTGCTGGCCGGAACTGCCGTTGCCGTGGGCAACGTCGATGCGCACGTCGCCGTGCCCGCCGCAGGCGTCACCGAGCCGGGGCGCATGGTGATCATCATGGGCACTTCCAACTGTCACATGGTGATGGGCGTGGACGAGCGCCTTGTCCCCGGCATCTGCGGCTATGTGCAGGACGGCATCATCCCCGGTCTGGTGGGCTACGAAGCGGGCCAATCCTGCGTAGGCGACCATTTTGCCTGGTTCACAGAGAATTGCGTGCCCGCCGCCTACGAGGGCGAGGCCCAGGCACGCGGCATCACCGTTCACGAATTGCTTGAGGAGAAGGCGGCGCGCTTGCGCCCCGGCGAGAGCGGCCTCATTGCACTGGATTGGTGGAACGGCAACCGCAGCGTACTCGTGGACGTAGACCTCACCGGCATGTTGCTGGGCATGACGCTGGCCACCAAGGCCGAAGAGATCTACCGTGCGCTGATCGAGGCCACAGCCTACGGCACGCGCATCATCATCGAGACCTTTGAGCAGTACGGCGTGCCTGTTCACGAAATCGTCGCCACGGGCGGCCTGCCCGACCGCAACCAATTGCTGATGCAGATTTACTCGGATGTCTCGGGACGGCCGATCAAGATTGCCGGCACGCACCAGGGCGGCGCCAAGGGCTCGGCGCTGTTTGCGGCGGTGGCGGCGGGTGCGGCGGCAGGCGGTTACGATTCGATTGAGGACGCCGCCAGGGCCATGGGGGGCCTGCGTGACGAGTCGTACACGCCCAACCCGGCAGCTAAGGCCATCTACGACCGCCTCTTCGCCGAGTATGTCAAGCTGCATGACTACTTCGGGCGCGGCGAGAACGACGTCATGAAGCGCCTCAAGGCCCTTAAGGCCGATGTGATCAAGCACTGAGTGGTGTTGGGAGGTCAATAGGTAACTGGTAATTGGTAAATTGGTGATTGGAGGCGCTCCTCAATTACCAATTCACTAATTACCAATTATCTGTCAACCCTCCGACTCCTCAACTGGAGAACGAGATGCTCGAACATATTCGCGAAGAACTGCTGGAACTGCACCTGGAATTGCCCAAGAACAACCTGGTGGCGTGGACGAGCGGCAACATCAGCCGCCGCGACCCCGAATCGGGCTTCGTGGTCATCAAGCCCTCCGGCATCCGCTACGAAGAGCTGCGCCCCGAGCATATGGTGATCGTCAACCTCGAGGGTGATCTCATCGAGGGCGACCTGAAGCCCTCGTCCGACACGGCCAGCCACCTCTACATCTACCGCGAGCGGCCCGACGTGGGCGGCATTGTGCACACGCACTCGCGCTATGCTACGGCCTTTGCGGCGCTGGGGCGCTCGATTCCCGTCTACCTCACCGCCCAGGGTGATGAATTCGGCGGCCCCATTCCGTGCGGCGGATTTGCGCTCATCGGCGGCGAAGAAATTGGGCAGGTGGTGGTTGAGTCCATCGGCAAATCGCCGGCGGTGCTGCTCAAGAACCATGGCGTCTTCACGATCGGCAAGGATGCCTGGGCGGCCGTCAAGACGGCGGTCATGGTGGAGGATGTCGCCGCCACCGTCTGGCTGGCGCTCCAGATGGGCCAGCCCGACGAAATCCCCGCGCACCTGGTGGCGAAGTTGAACGACCGCTACATGAATGTGTATGGGCAGAAGTAACTGAGGGACCCTGCGAAGGGCCTACCAGGAGAAAGACGACATCCACAAAGCGAACCATCAACGAAG
>CAYJNV010000058.1:7265-19090 GCA_964370975.1 uncultured Caldilineaceae bacterium
CTGCAAGGCAGCGCGCCCCCACTTACCAATTAACCACTAACCAATTACTTTTTTCGTGCCACCCTCTATTCTGCCAGCATCCCCTCCACATGCGCCACCACCTGCTTTGCTTCGGCGGCAGGCAGCGCGCCCACGTCGAATGAGGTGTGGAAGCTCTCGCCCGGCTGCAGATAGAGGGCGTTGCCCTTTGCCCGCTCGAGAATCGCGCCGTCCGGCTCCGAAGTGCCAACCTCAGCCATCGCGAGCGAATCCTGGTCGGGCGTGCGGCTAATCCAGCGCGTCACATGGGGCAGTTCAGCCACACGATGGCGCACATAGTCGGCGCCGCCATCGGGGTGCACCTGCAACGTGTGGCCCCAGCCGTCGCTGTCGGCCACATAGTCGATTAGAAAGACCACCTCGGGGTCGAACATGCGTCCGGGCTGGATGGTCTCGTGCTGCGCAGGGTCCGCCTTGAGGCTGGCGATGAGCGCCGCGTAGTCGGGGTTGGCCATGACATGGCTGGGGATATTTGCACGCACGCGCACGCCCGCAGCTGGGGCCGAATAGACGATACGCGCGTTGTCAATCGGCAGGAAGTTGACGTGTGCCAGGTAGAACATCTCCATGGGCGTCTGCTTCTGGTTGGTAACCTTCATCTCCACCGTAAAGAGCGTTGCGCCGGCATAGAGCTTTACCAGCGGCTCAGCAAGATAATCGGTTGTGAAGGCCGCGGCGTTGTGGAAACGGCCGCCCAGTCCAAGATACTCGCCGGTGGCATCGCTGCCCACCTCCAGCCACGCCTCCTGATAGGGCGCGTTGGGCAGTTCGCCGTGCAGCGCGTGCGTGTCCTCGGGGCTTGGGCCGCCCACGCCCGCGAGGCCGCAGTGCTGCATGAAGCCGCCAAAGGTGGCAAGGAAAGGCACGTTGGGCATCGGCTCCGTCACCATGGAGCGCCAGCCCAGGTTGCGCCCGTCTACCATTGCAGACCAGATATGCTGCCCCTGGAAGGGAAGAATGACGACCTCGGCTCGGTCGCTGCGCAGGCGTACGGCGCAGACGCCCGACGCAAAGCGGAAGGTGGTCGCGCTGAGTGCGCCCGATTGCGCGACAACGACTTCGCCGCGGCCAAAATGCTCGGGGAGGAGATTGAAGTGGGTGGGTGTAATCATGTTGCAGCATTCCTTGCGCTGGTTTGAAGATTGGGAATTGAATCAAGCGCGCGTCCTGCACGGAGTGCAGGCGCGTAGTTGCCATTTGGGCGGGCAATCCGTGGTGATGGGTTGATGCACCTTCCAGTGTACGAGGGCGAGGGTGCGCTGTCAATCCCGAGCGAGTGCCTGTATCGCGGATTCAACGCATTGACAAAGCACCTGCGGCGGGCAAAGAATGCTACAATCCCTGCTTTGACACCACAAAGGGCAGCGTGCCGGCCCGCTTGCGTGCGGTGGCAAAGACGACGAGGATGCAATTATGGGTGGTTTGGCAGAAACGTGGTGGATGATTCTGTTGTCGGTGGCTTCGGGCGTCACGGGGCAAACGCTGCTCAAACTGGGCGTGGACAGGCCTGGCGGGGAGGCGATTGAGCAAGGCATCGTGGGGCTGGTGCGCACGATCTTCACGACGCCGCTGGTGTTGATGGGGCTCTTCTTCTATGGGCTGGGGGCGTTGGCGTGGATTTCCGTGCTGCGCCGCATGGACTTGAGCCTGGCCTATCCCTTCTTGGCGCTCAACTTTGTGCTGATTACGCTGGTATCGCGCTACTTCCTGGGCGAATCGGTGCCGCTGCTGCGCTGGGCGGGTATCCTGGTGATTGTCGGGGGCATCTTGCTTGTGGCACGCAGCAGCGGGCAGTGAGGGGACTGGTTGACTGGTGGACTTGTGGACTTGTGGACTTGTGGACTAGTGGAGCATTCGAGAGCGCCGCTCTTAACCAATCGACCAGTCCACCAGTCCACCAGTCCACTAGTCCACCAGTCACTCCTCTCTCGCCCGATAGAAGCGTACATCCGCTTTCTCCAGCGTGGCGAGGCCCTCCTTGATTTCGGGATCGATGTGCGCGAGAAAGGCCTCGAGCGCATCGCGCGTATCCACCAGTTCTATGATGATCGGCAGATCGAGCGAGAGCCTTTCCACCTTGAAGCTGTGCAGACGGCTGTGAGCGCCATAGCCCATAGACCCGCGCAGCACCGTGGCCCCCGCCAGCCCCTGGGCACGCGCCTCGAGCACAATCCACTCGTAGAGCGTCTTGCCGTGGGCGCGGTCACTCTCGCCGATGAAGATGCGCAGCAGACAGCCGTCGTTGGTCAGCATGGCGCAGCCTCCTTGCTTGCTGGTTACCTCCAAATGAGCCAGGCCGTCGAGCGCCCCAGCCACACGGCGGCCAGCCCTAACACAATGTGCAGCCCCACGTAGAGCGTCGCTGAAAACGCGGCCCCATCGGCGGCAAGATTGTACGCCTCCGCCGAGAAGGTTGAATAGGTGGTAAAGCCACCCAGGAAACCGGTGAAGAGGAGTGCGCGCGTCGAGGGTGTGAAGACGCCGGCGCTCTCGGCCAACTGCGAGAGCAGCCCTATCACAAAGCAGCCCAGCACGTTGACCACCAGCGTACCCAGCGGCCAGCCACCACCGCTGAGCGCCTGCACCCAGCCACTGACCAGATAGCGACTCACCGCCCCCAGCCCGCCCCCAATCGCGATTACCAGGATATTCACGAAGCCTGCACTCCTCATGCACAGAGCCGCCGACGCGCGGTCTGGTTGGGATGATCATACCAGAGGCGGCCTCGAACGCAATCCCCGACGCAGAGGCATGGATGGCTATTCTTGCGTCCGTAGACCGATACGCACAGGTGTCTTGTAGAGCGCCTCAAGGCGCGCGGCGGCGGCCTGCCACGTATGATTCTCCTCAACGTATGTACGGCCCGCCTCGCCCACCGCAACGCGCGCCTGCACATCATTGAGCAGCCCCAGTAGCGCCGCCGCAAAAGCCTGTGGCGTCTCGCCGGGTAGATAGTCTTTCCCCGCCACAGCCGCCAAGGCCGACGCCGCCTGCGGACTGGCCACGACCGGCGTGGCACACGCCATCGCCTCCAGCACCTTGTTCTGAATACCCGCGCCGTAGGGAATGGGCGCCGCCGCCACCGTTGCCGCCTGCAGGGCAGCGGCCATGGACTCAACCCCGCCCGTGACGATCACGCGTGACGTTGCGAGCGCACGCACCTCGGGCGCTGGGTCCTTTCCCACCAGCCACACCTCCACGTCAGGCCGTTGCGCCCACACCAGAGGCATGATCGCCTGCACAAGGTGCACCGCGCCACTCACATTGGCGTGGTAACTCATCTTGCCTGTAAAGATGACGCGCGCTGGTGCGCGCACCTCCGCCGTAGCGGGCGGCGCGAAGCCTGCCAGGTCTACACCATTAGGAATGACGGTGATGCGCGCGTCCGCCCCGGCGAGGCTGCGCAGCGCATCCGCGTCGCTTTGTGCAGTAACCACAGTGTGGTCGAAGAGGTAGGGCAACTTCGCCTCGCTGCGGCGCGTGCGCGGCAGTTCGAGTTTGGCCATCCAGCGGCCGCGCGTGCTTGCGCTTTGCGCCGCAGCCTGCGCAAAGAGGTGCGAAATGCAGTCAACGCTGTCCCACACAATGGGGGGATAGAGGCCGTCGGCACGCGGCCGGCGCGCGTCGAGCGCGAGCAGCGCATAGGGTGCGCCGCGCAGGTGCTCCACATGAATCGCGTCGGGCGGATTGTATTGCAGTTCGTCAACCACCACCGTGTGAAGCGCGGGTACACTGGCGAAGCGCGCTTGCAGTGGGATGCGTGTGGGCAACGCCAGGGCTGCATTTACGAGGCTGCGTCCGCGCGTGAGGTGCTTTTCCCTTACAATAATGCCCAGCCTCTCCAGAACCTCCAGGTCAGCGCGTTCGTCCTCGCTCGACCAGAGCGTAGCCAACGTAATCTCGTGGCCGCGCGCCGCCAGCGTGCGCAGGAACTGGTAAGAGCGTACGCGTATCGGATTCGGCGTATAGGGGACAACCCAAAGCAACCTCATGCACGCTTCTCCTGGCCGGACGGCAAGGCGTTGGCGTAAAGATCGACCCACGCCGCATAGACCGTGCGCCAGTGATAATGCTTCTCCACCCAGGCGCGGCCCGCTGCCGCCAGGCTTCTTCGGCGCACCTCATCGTTAAGCAGCGCAATCACCGCATCAGCAAAGTCGGCAGGGCTGTCGGCGCGCAGCAGTTGTTCATCGGGCGTGTATTCGATACCCTCGGCGCCCACGGTGGTGCTCACTATCGGCAACCCCCAGCGCCAGCCGTCGATGATCTTGACACGCATACCGCCCCCCGCCAGCAGTGGCACAATGAAAGCAGCTGTCTCGGCCAGCCACGGCGTCGGGTCATCCACATAGCCCGTCGCCTCGAGGTTCGCCGCGGGCAGGTTGCATTGCGCCAGTTCTGCAGGCGGCTGCTTGCCGATTACCGTAAGGCGCGCATCGGGAACCTGCGCCAGCACAAGTGGCATGACGTTGCGCGCAAACCAGAGCACCCCTTGCGCATTGGGCGGATAGTGCAGCCCACCCAAAAAGGTGATGCGGCGCGCTGGAACGCGCGGCGCAATGGGAGGCGCGTCGAAGGCGTCCACGCAGATGGGAATGATGGCCGACACGGGCACCGGCGCGTCGGGCGACGCAACGCGCGCCATCTCCGCCACATCTTCTTGTGTGACCCAGACCACGCGGTCGAAGCGGCGACAGGACTCCACCTCGAAGCGCGCCAACTTGGCAGCCTCCAAGGCATAAAGGGCGCGGCGTGCAACGTTGCGCTCACCCTCGGCAAGGCGCGCGAAGATGCGGTACGTTGCGTTGTGCTGGTCGAGCACGAGCAGGGGCAACGGGCCGCCGTCGCGCTGCGCAATGGTGCGTGCCTGGAGCGCATAAGGGGCCATCCACAATTGGTCGGCGTGGACAGCATCGAAGGGTGCGCCGTTTTCGGCATGCGCCCGCAGCAACTGCTTGATGGCCTGCTCCATCGCCGCCACGCGGTCGCGCTGGATGACGAAGGGCGTGCGCCCCAGCAGGCTCTGCGCCAAAAACGCACCGTCCCGCAGGCGCGAGCGCACCATAGGTACGGTATGCACAGCATGGCAGATGCCTTCCAGGTGCGCAATGGCCTCAGGGGTATCGGTGCCGCGCACAAAGGAGAGCAGCGTTACGTCATATTGCTCGGCCAGGGCGCGCAGCACAAAGTAGGCGCGCGTCTTGGGCCCGGCATCAAGCGGCCAGGGCAGCACTTGCGTGAGAAATAGAATCGACTTGCGCATGTGTGGGCAGTGTCCAAAATCCATTGTCCAGCAGGTTGAACCATCTGCTTTGCGTTGCGCGAGGCAATGCATCGCGTAGGAGATGCGTCAGATGGGCGGGCAGGGGACGGTCCGGGCCCATGGTCGTTGCGTACAGCGGCACAGCCGAGGCTCTGTTACGATGGCCATCGACAGCATCCCTTGCTGCCGTATGCAGTGCATTGGCAGGACCCCACACTTTTCACCGGAGAACAACGAAGTTTTCTGCCTGGGCGGCTCACCCGGCGGGACGCGCGCGCCAACGAAGCACAGGTGGTGCTTCAGCAGCGGCGCGGCTCCGGCTGCACGTACGAAATCTTAGCACCCATGGTTTAACCCCCTGCCACGGCGCGCGCCCAAACAGTGTGTACGTTCGAAAGCGCCTAAAGCTTTCATTCTTGTTGCCCCGCCGCTCTACGCGGTGGGCTCGGAGACAAATCGACCATGACATCACAGAAGCACCGCCTGGCGCTTATGGCGCTGTATGCCAGCGCGCTCGTCGCAGCCGCAATTCTCAGCCGCTCCCCCTTGCAGGCGCAGGATGCACCCATTGCCACAGCCTATCCCGTCTTCATGCCGATCGTGGTGAATCAGCCCCCGCCACCCGATGACTTTGGCAATGACCCCGTTGAGGGGGCCGACGACAGCGCGGGCGGACTAGTGGATGACCTCATTTTCGCAGACGACTTTGAGGCCGGCAATCTCGCCCTCTGGCACCGTGTCCAGGACGATGGCGGCGACCTCAGCGTGAACTCCACCGCTCGCATCAGTGGCGGCTCAGGGCTCAGCCTGGTGATCGATGATGGCGATCCCCTCGTTGCCATGGATATCCGCCCCACCGCGGAACGCCGTTTACGAGCCCGCCTCTTGATCGACCCCAACGGAATCCGCATGGCGGATGGCGACAGCCTGGTGGTCTTCGCCGGTTACTCCAGGGGTGATGCGCGCCTTGTGCAGATGGAACTCATCATCAGCGGCGGCAGTTATGCGTTGCGTGCCGGCATGATCAACGACGCCAACAAGATTCAGTATACCGCCGCAGCGCCGATTAGCGATTCACCCCACGCCATCGAGATCGACTGGACACGCGCCACCAAGCAGGACAGCAACAACGGTTCGCTGCGCATGTGGGTCGACGGCAACGCCGCGGGCACGCTGGATGGCGTCGACAACAACTGGCGGTCGCTTGAGCGGGTGCGCGTCGGCGTTGTTGTACCGCCTCGCGCGGGAACACGCGGCGCTTTTTTCCTGGATGGCTATGAATCGCGCCGTACGAGCTACATTGGCCTGCCAGGCGAAACGCAGCCTGACCCCATGCCCACCCCACAGCCCGGCGGCACAGCCACCCCTCCGCCCTCCAACACACCACCCCCCGTGGGGGAGATCCCGGCAGTCGTCTTCGTCCAGCGCCAGATCCCCAGCGACGGTAGCATCTACTGGGACGTCGTCAAGGACATGCCAGGCGTGGGGGCGCACAGCCGCTTCCGCGTGGCCGCACCCGGCAAATTGCTTGTGCGCGATCCGAATGGCAACATACGTGCGCTCATCGATGGCGCAAGCCCAACGGCCGCCAGCCTCAACCTCATCGACGTCAACGCGCCCGATGTCTCCTATGACGGCACGACAATCGTCTTCGCCGGGCTGCCCAATGGCAGCTACGGCCGCGGCCCCGTCAACAACCCCGACGCATGGCGCCTGTACTCCATCCGTGCCGACGGCTCCGGTCTGCGCCAGATTACGCACAGCGACCGCAACATAAGTCTCTCGCAATTCGGTGCCGCAGGCGATAATCTCGACGGCTACGACGATACCGACCCCGCCTGGCTGCCCGATGGCCGCATAGTCTTTTCTTCTACGCGGTGGCCCAGTTATGGCCACTATAGCGGCGTGCGCGCCACCAACCTCTTCGTCGTCAATGCCGACGGCGCCAACCTCCACCGTATAACCGCCGAACGCAACGGCGCCGACCGCCCCATGGTAGACCCAATTACCGGCAAGATCGTTTATGCACGCTGGTGGCGCAATCACCGCTTTGCGCTTGATTCCTTCGAGACCGTGACCGACCCCGCAGGCGGTTTCGTCCGCAAGGATGGGCTGACAACCGAGCGCAACAACCAGGTGGGCGGTAACGACTTCAGCTTCCGCAATTCGTGGCACGCAGCCACCATCAACCCCGACGGCACAGGTCTGGCGCAGTGGGGCGGCACCCACCATCGCAATGAGGCGGGTCACATGTATGGCGGTGCGTTCCTCTCCAACGGCGATCTGATCGCGAACTTCTTCCCCATGTCGAACATGACCGAGGCGGCGGGTTTTGGCGGGTTGAACCTGTTTCGGCGCGGCCCTGGCTACCCTACGCATGTGATAGGTGTCAGCAGCATCACGCTCGATTACGTCAACCCATCAAATCCAACGTCATTCGGCATTTTCAAGGGCAACTATGCCGGCGAGCCGGCAGCGCTGCCCGATGGCAGGCTCATCATCTCGTGGGCGCGTGATGTGAACCAGGATTACGGACTGTATGCGGTGAACGCCAACGGCTCGGCGCTAACACCTCTCTACGACAACGCCGGCACCACAGAACTGCGCGCCAAGCCAATTGTGCAGCGCGCGCTGCCCCCCATCCTTCCCGACAGTGTGAACACAACGGCGAGTGCGTTGCCTCCCACACAGGCAGGACCCTACACGCCGGACGGCACCTTCACCTTCAAGGACCTCAATGTCTATGCGAATGGCCCCGTGGACAGCATCGTCGCTGACGCCCCGCCTGTCGGTTCTGCGGCCAAAATCCGATTCTTCACCGACTTCCAGCGTACCAGCCCTGGCTCCTTCCCGAACCTTGACTGGCCCATTCTTCTGGCCGAGATGACCATTGCGCCAGATGGCTCGGTGACAAACAACGCCGCGCCCGCCAACCTGCCCCTCTTCGAGCAATTGCGTTCGCCCAGCGGCACGGTGCCTGTGGAGCGGGGGCTGGAAGGGGCCGCCGCCCACGTCGCCGGCATGAACTTTGGCAAACCGGGCGAGGTGCAGCGCTGCGTTGGCTGCCACTCGGGACACACCATGATCGAAGTGCCCACCAACGACGCCGATGCACTCTTCAGCAATGTGGCGCCCAGCGCGGCAGTCGCCGTCTCCTCGAGCCGCGACGCAAACCAAAACCGCGGCCTCGTCGACCGCAAGGTGATGACGGGTGAAATCTGGCGTTACTGGAACAGCGCCAACGGCCAAACACAGGGCCAGTGGGTGCAATTGACATTCCCTGTGCCGGTGACGGTGCGCACGGTGCGCCTGTACAACCCGCGCAGCGGTGACGAGGCCAACTCATCGCTTCAGGTGCAGGGCACGAACGTGCGCCTGTACAGCGATGCCGGCGCGACGCAGCAGGTGGCCGCGCAATCCAGCGGAGCGCTTGCCGTCACCGGCACCAACGTGGCCTTCAACGACGTCAAGGCGCGTGTGGTGCGGGTGGAAATCACAGGCATGAGCGGCACCTTTTACGGCAGCCAACTGGCCGGCCTTGCCGAGGTAGAGGTGATAGCCCGCGCTGAGGCACAGTAAAGCACGTCGCATTGTGTAGCGCATTAAGGGTCCTGTGAACAGGGAACCAGGCGGTGCTTCGCCGGTTCCCTGTTGACACGACAAAATTAGTTGGACTAATGGCGGGAACACGTCACCGGCGCGCGCGCCTGCGTTGCCAAAGCAACCCCGCCGCCACAAGCAGCGCGGCGGGCAGTAGTGCCAGCGCCAGCAGCAACACGTCGTCATTCTCCGACATCAGCGTCTCAATCGTCACCGGCGATTGAGGCGATGCGCGTGCAGCAGCGGGCAGCAGAACGGGTGGCGTCCGCGTAGGCGTGGGCGTTGCCGCAGCCGGTGTCGCATCGCCGCGCTCAACGGACGCCACCGCGGGCATGGCAACGGCAGGCAGCGCCTCGATGGGCAGCGTCAGGTGTGACTCCCACACCTCCCACAGCGTCTCCTCGGGGTTGGGGCGCAGCGCATCCGGGCGCACATGCCAGACGACGCGCAACTGGTTGCCGAGCCCCACGGCGGCGCGCGGCCATTCCGGCAGGTCGGCATCATAGGTAGCCACGCTGCGTGGATAGGACCATGCGCCGCCGAGATAACCGAGATGCAACAGCGCCACCGATTTGTCCGCGTCACCCAGCCGCCCAATCATCAGCAAATGCACCGTGCCGCTGCTGTCTGTCGCCATCGAGAAGCTATCCTGGCGGGTGCGCGAAAGACTACCCACACCCCACACGCTGGCAATCGTGCGCCGATCCGACCAGGTGCGGCCGCCGTCCGCCGAAGTGCGGTAGAAGATCAGGTCCTCCGGCATTTGCCACCACGCAGCAATCAGCGAGCCGTCGCCTGCCTGCGCAATCGCGATATTGCGTGCAGCCACGCTATCCTCGTTCGTCTCTTCGGGTATTGCATCAAGCTCCAGGGGCAAGCTCCACGTCGCGCCGTTGTCATAGGAGGCTGCATACATGGAACGCACAGTGCCGATTACATAACCGCGGTCACCGTCGAGGCCCGACTCCCACACGAGATGCAGCGCGCCGTCGCGGTCGGCCAGGAGCTGCGGCTTGGCGTTGCCACGGTCCGAGCGGCGGCCGACATCCAGCGGGCTGCTCCACGAGACGCCGCCATCTGACGAATTGGCGTACAGAATGTGCAGGCACGCCTGACAACCCGCGCCCGGCACTGCTTGCGTGTAGATCACGTGGAGCAGACCGCCGCTAGCCAGCGGCGAGACGTGGTAGCCGGCAGCGCCCAGTTCATTATTGGTCCACGCAAAGGGGTCGCGCGCGTTGGCGGCCTGCGCCGTGTTCACGTAGAGGGCGTCGCCGGGTGCGTGGACGCCCATTGCCAGCCGCCAGGCGTCATCTATGGTAAGGACGGGGCGCGCGACATAGAAGTTGCCGGGCTCATGCGCGTTGGCTACCACGTCGATGGCCGCATTCCAGACGGGCGCGCCCTGCGCAAGCGTGGAGTAAATCACCACGTCGAAGCGGTCATCAGAGGCGCTCCATGCCACATGCGCTGCGCCCGCCGGATCAATGAGGATATCCGGAAACGAGGCGCCTGCACCAGGCTGCGACAGACGCACGGGCGGTGACCAGCCTTCGGACTGTGCGCGCGCGGGCAGCGCCGTCAGGGTGATAAGGAGCAAAGTGATAAGGAGCAGGGCCAGCAGTGCAAACATGCGCACGGCAATGACTGTGCCTACAGAACCTGCAGAGCCTACAGAGCGTACAGATCGTCTAGTGTGTCGCATAAGCGTAGATGGTCACTGTGGGGCTGGTGTACACCTCTTTGAGAGCAGGCAGCGCCGACGGGTCAAATGCGCCCAGGGCGCGTTCGCTCGGCCCTGCCACCACCCAGTCTACACCCTGAGCGTCCAGCGTGGCCACACGCGCCGCATTGGCAACGGGTGTCGCCGCGTCGGTAAAGAATTGCAGCACGGCCTCCTGCTTTCCATAGAAGTCCACAGTCTGCGCCCAGTGGGCGAGGTAGGCGTGCGCACCCGTCTCGGCAGGCACGTACTGTCCAAATTCGAGCGCGCTGAGAACCACATCATCGTTCGCAGCATGCGCCTCAAGCCAGTCGAGCGCAGCCAATTCGTCGGTCGTCAGGTAGTAAGGCATTGCGTGGCGGCCCAGGTCCACGAAGCGCCAGGCAAAGAGGTAGAGGTTAGTGGGCAGTATGATGAGCAGCAGCGCCGCAGCAAGCAGCGGCTCCAGCGCTGCGCGCGTGGCCGCGGGGCGGCGCGCCTGGATCGCAGGCGCAACCCACGTAAAGAGCGCCCTGGCCGCAAAGAAGCCAATCGGCACCTGCCAGCCATTGAGCATGTGAATCTGGTAATCCACCGGCAGGTAGATGAGCACAAACGAAATCCAGAACCAGCCGTGCAAAAAGACATCGACATCACGCATGGCGCGCAGGCGGTCGCGCCGCCACGGCTTCTCGCGAATGGCCTGCGCCACTGCCAGCACCAGCGGAATTCCCATGAGCACAGGCAACCGCCAGGGCGGCGGTGTAAAGGCGCCTGCGTTGGCGAATTGCGCCAACACCTCCTCCCACAGCGGGCTGAGGCGCGTAAGCAACACGGAATAGAGCGCCGGCCACACGGAAATTGCGCCAATGACAGCCAGGCTCGCCACCATCTGCCAGTTGAGGCGTCGGTCGCGCCACGCGCAGAGAAGCAGCCACGCACCCAGCACTGCCCAAACAATAATCAAGTCATAGGCGTGCTGCCAGCCAAAGAAGAGCGCCAGCAGCCCCGCGCCCAGCGCGGCGCGCCAAGGGTGGGCGCGTCCGTGGCGCAACATGATGTCGAATACGGAAATGTAGAGCGCCGCGGCGATGAAATGGGGATATCCCAGCAGCGAATGAAAGGTGTTGCCCTCGGCCACGTAGAGATCAAGCGGATTAATCAGCACGCCATCCGCCACCGTATACTTGGCCACCACCAGCAGCCAGCCCAGGCCCGAGC
>CAYJNV010000059.1:0-13414 GCA_964370975.1 uncultured Caldilineaceae bacterium
CAGTGCTCTTGCTCGTCCCGCAAATGGTGCGCGGTGACCAGCAGGTGCGCTGGGTGGCTGCCGCGATCATTGCGGGAGCAGCGGCGCAGGCAGCGCTGGGCCTCTACCAGTTCGTCTTCCGCATTGGGCCCGACTGGTTCATCATTCTTGGCCGCTTCATGCGCGCCAGCGGCACCTTTGGCCAGCCCAACCCCTTTGCAGGCTTCCTGGGGCTTGTGCTGCCCGTTGCACTGAGCCTCGCCTTGCACGATGTGGGCGACATCCTGAGACCACCTCGCCGCCTTGGTGCGTTGCTCCGAGCCGGTCTTTTTGCGGGCGCGACCGTGTTGATCGCTGCCGCACTGCTTGCCAGTTGGAGCCGCGGCGCCTGGCTCGGCGCGGCTGCGGGCGTTTCCGTGGTGATTGTCATGCGCAGCCGGCGCGCTGCCTTTCTTTCCGCCGTGGTTGCCTTGCTCGTGCTTACCGCCGTGCTGTTGGGGAGCCTTTCACCGACGCAACTGCCGCGGCCCGTCGCCGCACGTCTGCAGGAGGTGCCCGCCTTTTTCGGCGTGGGCAATCCGCTGGAGCAGGAAGTCAACGACGACAACTTTGCCCTCATTGAGCGCCTGGCCCACTGGGTGGCTGCCGAGCGAATGCTCGCCGCCGCGCCGCTGCTGGGCGTGGGGCCGGGCAACTACGCCGCGGCCTACCCTGCCTATCGCCTCCCCCGTTGGGAGGAGCCCCTGGGCCACGCGCACAACATATACCTCAACGTTTTGGCCGAAACCGGCATCGTTGGCTTTGCAGCTTTTGTGGTACTCTGGTCAACAGTAGTGGTCTTTGTGTTGCGCCGCCGCAACGCTGCGCAGGCCACCTTCACAAGTGCGCTGGCAGTCGGCATCCTGGGCATGCTCGCCCATCTGGCCCTCCACAATCTTGTGGACAATCTCTTCGTGCAGGGCATCTACATTCTCGTGGCGCTCTGGGTTGCACTGCTTGATGCAAGCGCTGCACCCCCACCCTGGCGAACACCTAAGCAGAAGGAATAGCAGTGTTCATGCGCAATTCGACGTTGCAGATGATCCAGTCGAAGGTGAGCACCCCCGAAGACCGCCGCGCCGAAATGCGCCGCTTCGCCAAGTTTGCCACCGTCGGCCTCCTGGGCTCCATTACCCACTTCACCATCCTCAACGTCCTCGTTCAGCTTGCCAGTTCGCCAGAGTTGCTCGCCAACTCGCTCGGCTTTATCACCGCGGTTGTGCAGAACTTCTTCCTCAACCGACGGTGGACCTACCCCGAAAGCCGCATCCGCGACGCCCGCCGCCAACTCGCGCAATTCTTCCTTGTCAGTTTCATTGGCTTCTTCCTCAACATGGCTGTCTTTTCCGTCGTCCTCTGGCTGCTCGCGCCCACCACGGAGGGCATGATTGCCAGCCCGCGCATGGCCCACTTTGTCGCCTATAACGGGGCCTACGTCGTCGCGGTCGGCACTGTCCTCTTCTGGAACTTCGCCGCCAACCGCCTGTGGACCTACCGTGGCCTCACCACGAAGCCTGCCGCCGGCACGCTCGACGACGATCTTCCCGGCGAGGTTGTCGCCGAAATCGCCCCCAAGGTCTAGCCGTGCCGTGCGCAGCCACCGCACGCCGCCGCTGATTGCCATTGACTACACCCCCGCCGTGCGCCAGAGCGCCGGCATCGGGCGCATTATTCGCGGACAGATTGACGCCTTGCTTGCGCTCGATCCCCCCTTCGACATCCGCCTCTTCGTTGTGGGACGCCTCACCCAGGCCGAGCGCGCCGCTGCGCCACGCCATCTCACGAATACACCCCTCTCCGAGCGCAACATGGTGCGCCTCTGGCATCGCCTCAACGCGCCCGTGCCCACGATCGACGCCTTCCTCGGCAGACGTCCCGACCTGCTCCACGCCACGGATTTCGTCCTGCCGCCCACGCGCGCCCGCTGCAAATTGCTCACCGTGCACGACCTCGCCTTCCTCCACTTTCCCGAGGCCGCCATGCCCGGTCTGCAGCGCTACCTCAACGTTGTCGTGCCGCGCAGCGTCGCCCGCGCCGACTATCTGATCGCCGACAGCGCCAACACGGCGCGCGACCTCACCAACCAGTGGCACGTGCCCGCCAATCGAATCGCCGTCGTCTACGGCGCGATTGACCCTGCGCGCTTCCACCCTGTCAGCGACCCCGCCGCGTTGACCGCAGTTCGTGCCCGCTACAATTTGGGCAGCGCGCCCTACATCCTCACCCTCAGCCGCCTCGAGCCGCGCAAGAACCATGTGCGCCTCATCGAAGCCTTTGCCCGCGCGCGGGCCGCTGGCCTGGACCACCACCTTGTGATTGGCGGCGGCAAGGGCTGGCTCTACGACGAAATCTTCGCGCGCGTCAAGGCGCTCGATCTCGAAAGCGTTGTACACTTCACCGGCTTCGTGGACGATGGCGACCTGCCTACGCTCTATAGCGCTGCCGCGTTTTTCGCCTACCCTTCGCTATACGAAGGCTTCGGCCTGCCCGTGGTCGAGGCGCTTGCCTGCGGCCTGCCCGTGCTTGCCGGCGACAACTCGTCCCTGCCCGAGGCCGGCGGCCCTGGCGCTCTCTACGTCAACGCGCTCGATGTCGAAGCCATCGCCGCCGGTCTTCTGCAATTGGCGCGCAATCCCAACCTGCGCGCTGCACTTGCCGCCGCGGGCCTTGCCCACGCCGCCCGCTTCACCTGGGAGCGAAGCGCCCGCGCCCTCCTCGACCTCTACACGCGCGCCCTTGCCGCCTAAGAACCCACCACGCTGTGCCGCGCAGCACACGCCAGGCGTGCCCCGCTCCATCGCGCCAACCTATCCCACCTGCCATACTCCTTGCACCTGCCACACCTGTTCTGCACAAGGAGCGTCTCATGGCCGAACTACTGGTCGCACTCGTCGCCATCGCCTGGCTGCTCGTCACCGTCGCCGATCGCACCGCCCACTAGCAAGCGCACTTTGTAGCGGAAGGCCTCCTGGCCTTCACTTTGCAGGCGCCTGAACGCGTGCTCGCCACACTGAAGCCCAGGAGGCCTGACGCTACAAACTGGCTTTGCTTTGCTCCGTGTTTCTCCGTTCCCTCCGTGTTCTCTGTGTCGCCTCTTATTTCCTCGCAACCATCTGTTTCCGCTTGAATCGCGCCGACTTTGCGCCTACGCTGTGCCCCCATGCATGCACACCTGGTCGACCTCGAACGCACCCTCTGCTGCGCCTCGCCCGCCTATTTCCTCGAGCACTACGTTCAGATCGAAATCCCAGAATCCGGCGGCTGGACGCCCTTCCACCTCTGGCCGCAGCAACAGCGCGCGCTGGCCACCCTCACCCACAACCGCAGGGTGATCGTCCTCAAGGCGCGCCAACTGGGCCTCACCTGGCTTTCGCTCGCGTTTGCGCTCTGGCTCATGGTCACCCAGCCACCGGCGGTCATTCTCCTCTTCTCGCTGCGCGAGGCCGAAGCCACCGAACTGCTGCGCCGCCTGCGTGCCATGTACGAGCGGCTTCCCCCCTTCCTCCAGAGCGCGCCCGGTCCCAGTGCCACCGCCACGCGCTGGGAAATCGCCTCCGGCTCGCGCGCCCACGCTTTCTCCACCCAGAGCGGCCGCTCCTACACCGGCACCCTGGCGCTGGTCGACGAGGCCGACTTCGTGCCCAACCTCGCCACCTTTCTCAATGCCGTCAAGCCCACGGTTGATGCGGGCGGCCGACTTCTTCTCATCTCCACGGCCGACAAGGCGCAGCCACTCAGCCCGTTCAAGCGCATTTACCGCGCCGCCGCGCAGGGGTCGAGCGCCGGCGGCTCGACCTACGCGCACCTCTTCCTGCCGTGGTACGCCCGCCCCGACCGTACACCGGCTTGGCGCGCACGCGTCGCCGCCGAAATGTTCGCCCAGCGCGGCAGCCACGACGACTTCTTCCAGGAATACCCCGCCACCGCCGACGAGGCGCTGCGCGTCCGCTCCCTCGCCTCACGCCTGCCCGCCGCCTGGCTCGAGCGCGTAACCGTCGAGTCTCCGCCGCTGCCTGCTGAAGCGTTGCCCGCCGAGCTTGCCGGCCTGGATGGGCTCCATGTCTACGCGGCCCCCGCCGCAGGCGGCCGTTATGTGGCTGCCGCCGACCCGGCCGAGGGCAACCCGCGCAGCGACGAAAGCGCCCTCACACTGCTCGACGCCCTCACCGGTGCGCAGGTCGCCCTCCTCGCCGGCCCCATTGCGCCCGACCTCTTCGCGCTTCGCGCCGCCGCGCTCTGCCGCTGGTACGCCGATGCGCCCATCCTCGTGGAGCGCAACAATCACGGCCACGCCGTCCTCGGCTGGCTGGCCGAGCAGGGTGTCGAACTGCTGCCCGGCCCAGACGGCCGCCCTGGCTGGCTCACCACTGCCGCCAGCAAGACGCGCGCCTGGGATGAAGCCGCGCGCCGCATTGCCGCTGGCGCATGCACAATCGCTGACCCCGACACGGCCGCGCAACTCGCGCTTGTGGAAGCCGCCACCTTGCGCGCCCCCACCGGCCACCACGACGACCGCGCCATGGCCTACGTACTCGCGCTGCTCGCGCTGGGCAGCGCCGCGCCCACTCCCACGCCCCCTGTCGCCCCCGCCGACCCCCTCACCGCCTACGACGCCCACGCCTTCGACTAATCCCCTGCAAATACGACGCATGGTCGCAAAAACGCAAAGCAACGCGGAGAACAACAGGAACAACCAATCCTTGCTCTTCTTTGCGTTCCTTTGCGTCTTCGCGACTTTGCGTCGAAGTTCTCCGTAGTGCGTATTTTGCCCCGGGGCTGCTACAATGGCCTGTGCAGCCTTGCATCTGTGGGCTGCGCCGCTTCAGCCGCCAGACAGGACACTCCCGTTGCAGCAGTTGCTATCGAACGAACACCTGCAGGTTCTCCGCAGCGAGCGCTCCGTCATCGAAGAGACGCGCGTCCAGCTCGCGCGCCTCAACGCCGAGGACGACGACCTCACCCTCCTCAAGCGCGGCCTCGAGCAGTTGGATGAGGTCTTTCTGCTTGTCGTCGTGGGCGAATTCAATGCCGGCAAGACCGCCTTCCTCAACGCCATGCTCGGCAGCAAGCTCCTACCCGAAGGCGTCACGCCTACCACCGCGCGCATTCACGTGCTGCGCCACGGCGAGGCCCACCGCCACGACCGCGTGGGCGACGATTATGACATCGTCTACCTGCCCGTCGAGTGGCTGCGCGAAGTCAGCCTCGTTGATACACCCGGCACCAACGCCGTCGTCCAGCGCCACCAGCAAATTACCGAGCACTTTGTGCCGCAGAGTGATCTCGTCCTCTTCGTCACCAGCGCCGATCGCCCCTTCAGCGAGAGCGAGCGCGCCTTCCTCGAACGCATTCGCCAGTGGGGCAAAAAGGTCGTCATTGTCGTCAACAAGATCGACCTCATCGAGGCGCCCGCCGACCGTGAGACAATTCTCGATTTCGTGCGCACAAACGCGCACAACCTGCTTGGCATCGACCCGCGAATCTTTCCCGTCAGCGCCCGACTTGCGCAGCAGGCGCGCGCTGCTGCGGGCAACGGGCGCGCGCCCTCCGGCCCGCTCTGGGATGCCAGCCTCTTTGCGCCGCTGGAGAAGTATCTGCTCGAGACCCTCGACACCGGCGAGCGCTGGCGCCTCAAACTGGAAAACCCGCTCGGCGTCGCCTCGCGCCTGCTCGACAAGTACATCGTCCTCGTCAGCGAACGCCAGGCGCTCCTGAAAAGCGACTTCGAGACGCTCGACACGATTGATGAGCAACTGGCCGCCTACGAACAGGACATGCGTCGCGACTTCCAGTACCAGTTCGCCCGCGTCGACAACGTCCTCTACGCCATGGCCGAGCGCGGCGACAAGTTTTTTGACGAGACGATGCGCCTCACGCGCATCATCGACCTCATGAACGGTCCCAAGATCAGCGCCGCCTTTGACCGCGATGTTATCGGCGACACCAGCCGCGACCTCGAGCGCCACGTCAACAGCCTTATCGACTGGATGGTAGACAAGGACTACCGCCAGTGGCGCGCCATCACCGAGTACCTCAACCGCCGCTGGTCGCAGCATGCCGACCGGATTGTGGGCAGCCTTGGCGCCGATTTCGAGATGAACCGCGAGCAGTTGCTCTCCAGCGTGGGCAAGGAAGCGCAGCGGCTGATCGACACCTACGATCGCGCCGCCGAGGCCGACAAACTCGCGCAGGATGTGCAGAGCGCCATTGTCAACACGGCCGCGATAGAAGTGGGTGCGCTTGGCCTGGGCGCCGTCCTCGTCGCCGTCCTCCATACCACCTTGCTGGATGTCACCGGCGTCCTCGGCGCGGGCGTGCTCGCCGCGTTTGGCCTCTACCTGCTGCCCCGCCGCCGCGCCACCCTCAAGAGCGACCTGCGCGCACGCATCGCCACGCTGCGCAGCACCCTCGAAACCAACCTGCGCAGCCAGTTCGAGACCGAGCTCTCTGCAGGCGTTGCGCGTATCCGCGAGGCCATCGCCCCCTACACCCGCTTCGTACGCGTCGAGCGCGAAAAACTCGACCGCTTCCAGGTCGATCTCGCCAAATCGCGCACCGAAGTTGATACCCTGCGCGCCTCCGTCCAGCGGCTGGAATAGGAAATTCCAGTCCGCAGAAAAAAACGGAAACTGCGGAGATAACAGGAAACCAGAACCATTTAGCCCCTCATGCTTTTCCCGCTGTTTCCGACCTTACTGCGTACAGGAATTTTGCTTCCTTGCCGCCACTCACCCTCATTCCGCTCAGCGCCGAACACGCCGCGCCGCTCCAGGCAGTTTATGACGCCGCGCCCGCGTACTGGCTGCTGTTCGGCCTCGACTCACTCCCGCCCGGCCAGGCCGCCCTTGACCTTGCCGCAGCCGCCGCGGACCCAGCGCGCACGCTCCTCGGCATTCTCCAGCGTGTCAATCCCGACGACCCCGCCGCCGGTCAAACCATGGTGGGTGCGATTGACCTGCGCCGGCACTTTCCCGACGAAGCACGCGCTACCCTTGGTCTGCTCATCATCGCAGAACCCTTTCAGCGTCAGGGCATCGGACGCACCGCCTGGGCACTGCTTGAGAGTTGGCTCGCGCAGCAACCCGGCCTCACCACCGCCCGCCTCAGCGTCGAGCAGTTCAACATCCCCGCGCTCCGCTTCTTCACCGCCCTCGGCTTCACGCTCACCGGTGAAGCCACCCGCCGCAAGGTAAACGACACCTTTGTGCGCTATCTGGATATGGAAAAGCCGCTCCCTACGCAAAAATAAGGCGAGGCTTCCACATGTGAAAGCCTCGCCCAAGTCAACTCGCTGTTTCCCTACGCCCTACTCCCTACTGCCTACTCCCCACTCCCTGCTTTACTGCACCACCAACTGCCCCTGCATCGACGGGTAGTGCCCCGCCACCGTGCAAATTACCGTATACGTGCCGGGCTCCTCCACAGTAAACTGCGCCGCCTCGCTCTGGCCGGGATCCACCAGACCCGCATCCCACATCAGCAGATCCCCGTTGTTCGTCGAGTCAAAAGGCACAGGCACGTCGCTGCCTGGCTTGACAATCGCCCAGTTGTGCTGCAAACCGCCTTGGTTGTCCAGGTCGATTTCGAAGACTTCACCCGCCTTCACCGTCCACACCGGCGGATTCGTCATGTTGTCCGGCTCATCGTAGTAAACGTCATGCGCCGTCACCTTCAGCACCTGCGCAATCGCCTCCTGGGCACTTGGCGCGGCCGCCGCGGGCGCAGCCTCTTCCTTGTCACCACCCCCGCACGCCGCCAGCACAACCATCGCCATCACCAGCACACCAACCATCCACTTCCGCATCATGTCATTCCCTTTCAGTCAAGTCGTTACGTTTGGAACGATGGCCCTCCTGAAGATCCATCGCTCCGCTTGTGAATCCTGCCACAAGCAGTCGCAAATCTATCACACTCCCTGCCGACAACGAAGTGCATTCCTTCCAAAGTTCCAGCACGGCACTGAAGTTCAAAGCTGTGAGCAGAACGCAATCTGCGCCACATGCGGGCCGGCGCAGGTACGCTATAATGGATTTTTCCGGTACCGCGCGGCCCTTGCATTGGGCCGCTTGCCGCGGTATACTGGCGACAAACCGAACAATTGTTCGGTTTCGGTCGCGTAGTAGCGCAATCAATCGTGTGAACGCACGAGAGCCAGGGGGCAACCATGGCGTTGGATAAGCTGGTCGTGCGCGGCGCGCGCGAACACAACCTCAAGAATATCGACATCGAGATGCCGCGCGATAAGCTCGTGGTCATCACCGGCCTGAGCGGCAGCGGCAAGAGCAGCCTCGCCTTCGACACCATTTACGCCGAGGGGCAGCGCCGCTACGTCGAGTCCCTCTCCGCCTATGCGCGCCAATTCCTCGGCCTCATGGAGAAGCCCGACGTCGACCAGATCGAGGGCCTCAGCCCTGCCATCTCCATCGACCAAAAGGGCGCCGGACGCAACCCCCGCTCGACCGTCGGCACCGTCACCGAAGTCTACGACTACCTGCGCCTCCTGTATGCGCGCATTGGCCACCCCCACTGCCCCAACTGCGGCGCGCCCATCTCCCAGCAAACGCCTCAGCAGATCGTTGACATCATCAGCGAGATGCCCGAAGGCAGCCGCATTCTGATCATGGCCCCCATCATCAAGGACCGCAAGGGGCACCACAAGACCACCCTCGACGATCTGCAAAAGCAGGGCTACGTGCGTGTGCGCGTCAACGGCGACCTTTACGAGGTCAACGAAGTGCCCGACCTCGACCGCTACAGGATGCACACCATCGAGGCCGTCGTGGACCGCATTGTTGTCCGCCCTGTGGCCGAGCCTGACAGTGACGAACCGGGCCTCGACCTGCAGCGCCTCACCGATTCCGTCGAGACCGCGCTGCGTCTGGGCAACGGCGTCCTCTACGTCGCCGATGTCACCGACCCCGACCACGAAATCGACCGCACCTTCAGCGAAGAGTTCGCCTGCGCCAATTGCGGCACCAGCGTGCCCGAAATTGAGCCGCGCACCTTCTCCTTCAACAGCCCCCACGGCGCTTGCCCCGCCTGCACAGGCATCGGCAACCTCCAGGAGTTCGACCACGAGCTCATCCTTGACCTCGACAAATCCATCGAGGAAGGGGGCGTGGTCCCCTGGCAGCGCGCCAACGAGTATGACGACGGCGGTTACTACAAGGGGGTTCTCCAGGCCGTGGCGCGCCAGTTTGCCATTCCGCCGCGCGTGCCCATGCGCGAGCTCAGCCTCAAGCAGCGCGACATCCTGCTCTACGGCCCGCCCGGCAAGGACAAGAAGGTGCAGCTCGAATACAGGAACACCTCGGGCGATCTGCGCACCTACCAAACCAGCTTCCACGGCGTGCTGCCCAGCCTGCAGAAGCGCTATGCCGAAACCAGCAGCGAGTACATCCGCAGCAAGCTCGAGGAGTTCATGAGCGTGCGCCCGTGCCCCACCTGCGGCGGCAAGCGCCTCAAGCCCGAAGCGCTCGCCGTCACCATCGCCGGTGACAACATCAACGACGTCACCACCATGGCCGTGCACGAATCACTCGATTGGGTGCATGCGCTCCAGGGCAACGTCGCAGAGACTGTCACAGCCACCAACGGCGCCGGCCCGCTGCCGCCTCCCCTCACCCCGCGCGAGATGACCATTGCTTACCAGGTTCTCAAAGAAATTGCCGCGCGTCTCGAGTTCATGGTCAATGTCGGCCTCGACTATCTCACCCTCAACCGCACCGCCGTCACTCTCTCGGGCGGCGAAGCGCAGCGCATTCGCCTAGCCACCCAAATCGGCAGCCAGCTCATGGGCGTCCTCTATATCCTCGATGAGCCGAGCATTGGCCTGCACCAGCGCGACAACGCCCGCCTCATCGACACCCTCAAGGGGATGCGCGACCTGGGCAATACCGTGCTTGTGGTTGAACACGACGAGGACACCATCCGCGCCGCCGACTTCGTGGTCGACATGGGGCCGGGCGCGGGCGAGCACGGCGGCCACGTCGTCTGCGCCGCCTGGCAAGAGGACTTCATCAACTGCCCCGATAGCCTCACGGCGCAGTACATGCGCAACGAACGCCGCATTGAGGTGCCCGCCGAGCGTCGCCTGGGCAACGGCAAGGAAATCGTCATCCAGGGCGCTGCCGAGAACAACCTCAAGGATGTGGACGTGCGCATCCCGCTGGGCAAGTTCGTCGCAGTCACCGGCGTCAGCGGCAGCGGCAAATCCACGCTCGTCGTCGAGGTGCTCTACAAACGCCTCGCCCAGTTGATGTACCACGCCAAGGATCGGCCCGGCAAGTACGAGACCATAACCGGCATCGACCACATCGACAAGGTCATCGACATCGATCAGAGCCCCATCGGCCGCACGCCGCGCAGCAACCCGGCCTCCTACGTCGGACTCCTCACCGACATCCGAGACCTCTTCGCCACCATCCCCGAAGCCAAGGCCCGCGGCTACAAGCCGGGCCGCTTCTCCTTCAACGTCAAGGGCGGTCGCTGCGAGGCCTGTCAGGGCGACGGCATCATCCGCATCGAAATGCAGTTCCTGCCCGATGTCTACGTGCCTTGTGACGAGTGCAAGGGGCATCGCTACAACCGCGAAACGCTCGAAATCCGCTTCCGCGGCAAGTCCATTGCCGATATCCTCGACATGACCGTGGAGGAAGCGCTGGAGTTCTTCCAGCACATACCCAAAATTCACAGAAAGCTCGAAACGCTCAACGCCGTGGGCCTTGGCTACATCCGCCTGGGACAAGCAGCCACCACCCTCTCGGGCGGCGAAGCGCAGCGCGTCAAACTCAGCAAGGAACTCAGCCGTCGTGCCACGGGCAACACCTTCTACATTCTCGATGAACCCACCACCGGCCTTCACTTCGAGGATGTGAACCACCTGCTCACGGTGCTGCATGAACTGGTTAACCTGGGCAACACCGTACTGGTGATTGAGCACAACCTCGACGTCATCAAGAGTTGCGACTGGGTCATCGATATGGGCCCCGAGGGTGGCCACAAAGGCGGCTATGTCATTGCCGAGGGCACACCTGAGGAGATTGCCACCGCGCCCAAGTCCTACACGGGGCAGTACCTCAAGCATCTGCTCGAGAACGGCGTGCGCGCCCCGGCGCCAACCACGAAGCGCAAATCGCGTCAGCAGAAAGTTGCTGCAGAGGTCACGTCCCCGGCATGATGCTGGACTAGACGCAGCGAGGCTTCCGCACTGGAAGCCTCGCTGCGCTTTGCGCCGCACCCTGCCCTCCGGTCGCAGACTCCACAACTCCGGTCATCAACGCACCTGAGGCTGTCGTCATTCACTGCCTCGTAGCCAGTTCCCCACGCCCCGTTGCCCACTGTCAACTCCCCATAATTTTCTTCTCGACCAAAACTTGCATCGGCGCCTGCACAGTGGTATACTGGTGCAGTAATCGTTGCGGCCAGTCCTAGTCGTTTCCGGGAAGTGGGGAAAACCCCACTTTTCTTGTTGTAAGCGACCAGCACAGTGCGCCGCCCTGAACGCCATCTCACGCCGGTGTGCCCTCCGGCCTATGCAAAGGGCTGATTGTAAGTAAACGCTTTCTGCTCATGTGTGCAGGCCCCAGTGGAGGAACGAAGCAGGTATGTCAAAAGCCTTGATTGCAGGTATCAATCAGGTTGCCACAGATAAGGGTCTCGATCGCGAAATCATCTTCGAGGCCATCGAAGCAGCCCTTGTCTCAGCCTACAAGCGCAACTACGGCTCGGTGGCCAACGTCACCGCCGCGGTTGACCGCGAGTCGGGCGAAATGCGCGTCTTCGCCGAACGTGAAGTTGTGGAAGACGTCGAAAATCCGCGCACCGAAATCTCGCAGGAAGAAGCCGCCGTGCTCGTCCCCGGCATCGAACTGGGCGACGTCGTCAAGGTCGACTCCAAGCCCGACGACTTCGGCCGCATCGCCGCGCAAACCGCCAAACAGGTCATCCTGCAGCGCATTCGCGAGGCCGAGCGCGACACAGTCTACGAGAATTTCGCACACAAGGTGGGCGAAATCCTCACCGCGCAGGTGCGCAGCGTGGATGTGGCCTCGGGCGCCGTCACCCTGCTCCTCGACAACAAGCACGAAATCCTCATGATGAAAGAGGATCAAATCGGCGCCGAAAAACTGCGCCGCGGCGACTATCTCAAGGTCTTCGTCGTCGACGTGCACAAGAGCACACGCGGCCCGGTCATCAAGCTCAGCCGCACACACCGCAATCTCCTCCGCCGCCTCATGGAGCAGGAGATTCCTGAAGTGCGCGACGGCATGGTCGAGATCAAGGCCATTGCCCGCGAACCCGGCGCACGCAGCAAGGCCGCCGTCATCGCCACCGTCCCCAATGTGGACCCCGTGGGCAGTTGCGTGGGCCAGCGCGGACTGCGCATTCAGAACATCGTCAACGAACTGGCCGGCGAGAAGATCGACGTCATCGAATGGCACCCGGAGCTCGCCCAGTACATCGCCAATGCGTTGAGCCCGGCGCGCGTCACCAGCGTGCTGCTCGACGAAAAGAGCCAGATCAAGACCGCCGTGGTGATCGTGCCCGACAAGCAGTTGAGCCTCGCCATCGGCAAGGAGGGGCAGAACGCCCGCCTCGCCGCCAAGCTCACCGGCTGGCGCATTGACATCAAGAGCGAGAGCGAGGCCGCGCTCGAAGGGCTCGATACCCTCATCGCCGAGCGCGCCGCCGACAAACTCAGCAAACAGGGCGACTTGCTCGCCGTCGCCGAGCGCTTGCTCCTGGGCAAGGAAGCCCCCACAGAGGACAAATTCGCGCAGGCCGCTCTGGCTGTGCAGGATGCCGGCGCGGGCCTCGACATTGCCGAGCAAAATCTCGCCGGCGAAGCCGCCGATGTGGCTGCCGGCCAAAAGGCGCGCAAGGCCAAGGCCCTGGCGGCCGAAGCCGGCGAAACCGAGCTGCCTGAGGAAGGGCTGCCCGAGGGCTTGTCCGAGGCGGGTGAACTGCCGACGCTCGGCCCCGTCAACGTACCTGCCGCATCCGAACTCGACGACGCCTTCCAGCGCAGCCTCGCCGCACTCGAAAGCACACCCGAAGTCGTGTTGCCCAGCGAAGCCCCCTTCTCCGAAGAAGAGGTCCCGGCGACCCCGCAGGAGAAGCCCAGCACGTCCGTGGCGCCGTCCGCCGACGCCGACGTGCTGCCGCAAGTCATTACCGCCGACATGCTGCGCGCGCGCATGGCGCAGCGCAGGCAGGCCGAACTGCAGAATCTCGCCGACATCGAAGTCCCTGCAGAGTTGCTTGCCGGCTACAGCGCAGACGATGCCGACGACTTCGCAGTGCCGGGCGTCAAGCCCAAAGCCAAGGGCAAGAAGGGCGTGCCAGTCAAGACGACCCCCGCCAAGCCCAAGAAGAAGAAGTACTATGTCGCCGA
>CAYJNV010000059.1:13514-16509 GCA_964370975.1 uncultured Caldilineaceae bacterium
GTCAAGCAGCAGTCCCACCCCCGCCACGTTCCGCAGCGCACCTGCGTCGCATGCCGGCGGGTGGCGGGCAAACGAGCCCTCATCCGTCTCGTGCGCACCGATGCGGGCGTAGAGGTGGACCAGACCGGCAAGCGTGCAGGCCGCGGCATGTATTTGCATCCCAACCAGCAATGCTGGGATGCTGCACTCAAGGGCGGCCGCATCGAACAGGCGCTGCGTACAAAGCTGAAGGCGGCCAATCGCCAGCTCTTGCGTGACTACGCCGCCACGCTGCCCGAACACGAAGAGTTGCCGCCTCTTGCCGAGGCGTCCGCTGCCGAAAGCGCCGCTGGCAACGAGGGCGCAAGCGCTGCGCACGGGGGCGACTCAAATCGCTCATGATTGCACGCAACGGTAGCCTCTATGGCTTGCTGCAGCGTGCTGGATTAAGGATACGCAGGCACATCATGATTCAGTCGATCCAGGCGCAACGCGCGTCCGCCGTCCCGTCTCATGCAACGCCCAGTCGTTGACATGCAAGGGAGCCGGCTCGTGACGGCAGTTGTGGTTGTGATGGGAGCCAGGCAATGAGCATCGACTAAGCACCGCCCACCCGGGCGCGCCCCAACAAGCGCACCGACCAGGCAGCGCCACGCTCATTCCTCTGCCCCACCCCGCCACACGCCCCGCCACCGGTCTCCCTCTGCACCGGCACGCATTGCACCGAACGAACAAGCAGACCCGCTGGTTGTAGTCCTGGACGAGCGCCCCGCCGCCCTGCGCGGCTGTGCGCCTGTCCATATTGTGCGCGCCTTGTGTGCGCACACTGCTGCTCGCAGTTGCGGGCACTGATCACACATCAGAACCAGAATTCGAGCCACAGGCCCGAGAATACAGGTTGAGGGAGAAAACACAATGGCAGGACAATCAGGTGGAAGCAGCAACGGGGGCAACCGGCCCGGCGGCCCCAGCAGGAGCGGCGGCCCCAGCCGTGGCGGCAGCGGCGCCGGCGGCAGCGGCGGCGGCCCCAGTCGTAGCGGCGGTGGCGGTGGTGGCGGCGGGCGCGCGCCCGACTTCAGCGCACCGCGCGCGCCCACACGCGGCCCCGGTGCACGCGGCAAATCCAAGAGCACAACCGACAGGCGACCCGCCCGCGAGCAGGAACCGCCCATGGCGGTCATTGCCGCGCTCGCGCCCAAACCCGCCAAGGAAGTCAAGCGCGTCATCACCGAGGTCGAGGTCGGCGATTTCATCACCGTGCGCGATCTGGCCGGTTTGATGGAGCGCAGTCCCATCGACCTCATCAAGGTGCTGATGCAGTACGGCATCATGGCCCCGATTACCCACAATATCGACCATGACACCGCCGTCATTCTGGGCGAAGAATTGGGCGTGGCCGTGCTGCGCCCCAACCAGAGTGCCCAGGCAGACGAGGACGACGACGAGACAAGCGTCGCCGTGGCCGAACAAGCCCAAACGCTCGTCAAACAAGTGCTTGGCTCCGAAAAAGAGAAGAACCTCGTCGATCGCCCGCCCGTCGTGGCTGTTCTGGGCCACGTTGATCACGGCAAGACCACCCTGCTCGACCGCATCCGCCACACCGATGTGGCCAGCGGCGAAGCGGGCGGCATCACCCAGCGCACCGGCGCGTACCAGGTTACGCTTGACGGCAAGCTGATTACATTCCTCGACACGCCCGGCCACGAAGCGTTCACGGCCATGCGTGCGCGCGGTGCGCGCGTCACAGACATCGTCGTGCTCGTGGTTGCCGCCGATGACGGCGTCATGCCTCAAACGCGTGAGGCCATCAGCCACGCCAAGGCCGCCGGCGTGCAGATCATCGTCGCCGTCAACAAGATCGACAAGGCCAACGCCAACGCCGATCGCGTCCTCGAGGAATTGGCCAAGGAAGGGCTCCAGGCCGAGCAGTGGGGCGGCGAGACCATCGTCGTAACCCTCAGCGCCCTGCGCAACGAGGGCATCGACGACCTGCTCTCCAACATCCTTGTCGTCGCCGAACTGGAGAACTACCGCGCCAATCCCAACGGCGCCCTCGTCGGCACCGTCATTGAATCCTCGCTGGACAAGCACCGCGGCGTCACCGCCACCCTGCTCATCCAGAACGGCACCCTTCACCAGGGCGACAGCGTCGTGGTCGGCTCCACCTGGGGCAAGATCAAGGCTATGTTCGACCATGAAGGCAAGCCCATCAAGAGCGCCGGCCCCAGCACCCCCGTGGTTGTCCTGGGGCTGCAGGAAAGCCCCGACGCCGGCGACGTGCTCGAGGGCATGCGCAACGACAAGCAGGCCAAGGCCGTTGCCGAAGAGCGCCGGCTGGCCGACGACGCCCGCGCCGTGGCTTCGGCGCAACCGCGCATGTCGCTCGAAGAACTCTTCGACCGCGTCCAGAACGGCGCCAACAAGGTGCTCAACCTGATCGTGCGCGCCGACCTGCAGGGCACGCTCGAGCCGGTCATCAACTCGCTCAACGACACTGCCAATGACGAAATCGATATCAAGATTCTGCATGCGGCAGTGGGCAATATCAGCGAAGGCGACGTCATGCTCGCCGAAGCCTCCGATGCCATCATCATCGGCTTCTCCGTGGGCACCGACAAGGCCGCCGCCTCGCGCGCCGAGCTTTCCGGCGTCGAGATCCGCAACTATACAATCATCTACAAGATGATCGAGGACATCCAGGACGCCGTCAAAGGCATGCTCGACCCCGTCTACGAGGAGCGCACCGTTGGCCACGCCACAGTGCTGCAACTCTTCAAGCTGCGCCGCGGCTCCATTGCCGGCTGCAACGTACTGGATGGCATCATCAAGCGCAACGCCATGGCGCGTGTGCTGCGCAACGGCACACCCGTCATCTTCCCCAACCGCGTGGAAACGCTGCGCCGCTTCACCGAAGATGTCAACGAAGTTCGCACCGGCTTCGAGTGCGGCATCAAACTGCAGGACCGCAGCGACGACGTGCAGATTGGCGACGTCATCGAAACCTACGAGAACGTGC
>CAYJNV010000059.1:16519-18889 GCA_964370975.1 uncultured Caldilineaceae bacterium
GCTAACCCAGCCGCCAAACTCCCAACCGGCGGGGGGGTCGGGGGCCACCCACCGCCCCCCCCCCGCCGTCCCCTTGAAGGAGCCACACCGTGACCAGCGAAAAACGGCAGCAGCGCGTGCGTGGGCTGCTCATTGAAGAACTCACCATTCTCGTCGGCAGCGAGCTCGAGGACCCCAAACTCAGCTTCGTTACCGTCACTGACGTGGTCGTGAGCAAGGACCTGCACAATGTGCGCGTCTATGTGAACCACCAGGATGAAAACGTCTCCCGGCGCGAGATACTCAGCCACCTCGAAAAGGCCGCGCCTTTCGTACGCGGCAAAGTTGCCGAGCGCCTCACCCTCCGCTCCGTACCCGAAATCACCTTCGAGTACGACGAGTCGGCGATCCGCGCCGAGCGCCTTACCGAGCTGCTTGGGAAAATTGCCGAGGAGCGCGCCGCCACGGCACGCGCTGAAAGCGCCGACGGCGCAGCACCCCCGCCCGACGCAGAGTCCGGCGCCGCTTCCGCATGAGGCCGCCCGCCGAGCTAGTCGACGCACTGCGCACGGCGCAGCGCGTTGTCGCCTTTAGCCATGTCAAGCCCGACGGTGACGCCATCGGCAGCCTGCTCGCTCTTGGCGCCATCCTGCGCGCACAGGGCAAGGATGTCATACTCTCGCTCAGTGATCGCATCCCTGCCATCTACCGCACCCTGCCGGGGGCCGACGCCATCGCCGTCGGCCCGCTGCGCGATGCGGCCGCGCTCGCCACGGTTGATACCGTCATCGCTGTCGACTGCTCATCACTCGACCGGCTGGGCGATGCCTACGCGCCGGCCCTTGCCCAGTTGCCTCTGCTCGTCATCGATCATCACATCACCAACGAGCGTTTCGGCACAGTCAACTGGGTCGCACCTTCCTGCGCCGCCACTGCGCAAATGCTGCTCCACCTTGCCGATGCGCTGGATGTGCCCCTGAGTCAGCCCATGGCGCAGTGTTTGCTTACGGGCCTCGTCACCGACACCCTCTGCTTCCGCACCACCAACACCACCGCCGATGTCCTGGCTGCCGGCATGCGCCTGCTCCAGGCAGGAGCCAACCTCATCGAGATCACCGAGAACATCCTCGATCAGCGCAGCTTTGAGGTTGTGAAACTGTGGGGTGAGGTGCTCGATGCCGCCAAGTTCGAGCAAGGCGTCATCTGGGTAACTATCAGCCTCGCCCAGTTTGCGGCATGTGGTGCCAATGGCGACGACGGCAGCCTCAGCAGCCTGCTCATCCGCACCGAGGGCGCGGACATCAGTGCTACCTTCGCCGAAAAGTTGGACGAAACGGGCGGCGCGGCAGTAGAATGCTCATTCAGGGCGCGCGGCGGCTTCGACATCAGCGGTGTCGCGCAGGCGCTAGGCGGCGGCGGCCACCCGGCCGCGGGCGGTTGTACCGTCCCCGGCACACTGGACGAGGCTACGGCGCGTGTCGTCCCTCTTCTCCAGCAGGCCCGCGCCGCTGCACAGCGCACGTCACCGGCGTGATGTCGTTGCTCTGCTCACCACGCCATCCTGGAGAGGGGCCGGAGACCAGGTTGCTTTCTCCCTTGCGCATCACCATTCTGCAAGCGTCAATCATCAACTATCCGTTCCCACCGCCCCACGGAGCCAACCCACCTCGTGACCAGTGACGACTCAGGCGTGAACGGGCTGCTCCTGGTGGACAAACCCGGCCTTGCCTTCCCTGCACTGGACACCCCAATGCCAGGCCCGCGCGCCTTCCCCACCAGCCATGATGTGGTCCAGCAGGTGCGCCGCGCCGCCAAAGAACGCCGCATCGGCCATACCGGCACGCTCGACCCCATGGCCAGCGGTCTGCTCATCCTCTGTCTGGGACGCGCCACACGCCTTGTTGAATACTACCAGGGCCACGCCAAGCGCTACCTTGCCGAAGTCACCCTCGGCTACGCCACCGACACCTACGACGCCCTCGGCGCGATTACCGCAACCATGCCGGTTCCCGCGCTGGACGACGAGCGCATCGAGCGCGCCATTGCGTCCCTGCGCGGACCACAGCTCCAGACGCCACCCGTCTACTCGGCGCTCAAACAAGGGGGCGAAAGCATTCACTACAAGGCGCGCCGCGGTGAAGATGTAAAGGTCGAGCCCCGCGCCGTCGACTTCTACGAGATCACCGTGCTCGCATTTGACGCACCCAATCGCCTTACCCTCGCCATCCACTGCTCGGCGGGCGCATACATCCGCAGCCTTGCCTATGATCTTGGACGCGAACTGGGCACCCTTGGCACGCTCACCGGCCTGCGCCGCACCGCCGCCGGCCCCTTCAACGTGGATGAGGCGCACACGCTGGATGCCATCAGCGCCGCGGCCGCGACGGAAGG
>CAYJNV010000060.1:0-18732 GCA_964370975.1 uncultured Caldilineaceae bacterium
TTGAGTTCCGCAAGGAGCTGCCCAAGACGCAGGCGGGCAAGGTGCTGCGCCGCCAGCTTGTGCAGGAGGAGAAGGACAAGCAGGCAGCCAAGTCCGCTTAGCTTCTCAACGCAAAGCAGCTTCTCAACACAAAGCCGCAAAGAAACGCAAAGAAAGACCGAGAAAGGTTCTTCTTTGCGTTTCTTTGCGCTCTTTGCGGCTTTGTGTTGAGAAGTTTTATTGCTCGGGTGCGATGCGGGCAAGGCCGCCGCTGTCGCCCCCTACCCAGGTGTTGCCGTAGAGGTCGACGGCAAGCGCGCGTACAGCGGGTGCGAGTGTGCCGCCGCCGGGCGTGGCGTAAGGCGCAAAGCTTTGGCCGTCAACAGCCACATAGAGGCCGCTGTCGGCCGTGCCCGCCCAGACCGTGCCGCTGGGCGCAAGCGCGAGCGCAGTGATGCGCGCCGCAGGCACAGCGTCAACAAGCGTCACGGCGCCCGCATCAAAGCGCGCCAGGCCGGCGTCGGTGCCCACGAGCGTTGCACCGTTGCCTGTCACCAGCAACGCCGTCACGCGGTCGCTGGGCAGTCCCACATTGGACTTCGTCAGTACCTGCAACTGGTTGTTCTCAAAGCGGTAGAGCCCCCCGTTGGCCGAGCCGATCCACATACTCTGCCCGTCGGCAGCCAGGCTCAGGATGTCGCTGTCGGGCAGCCCGTTTTCGCCGGTCAGGTTGAAGAAGGTCGTCCCGGTCCAAATGCTCAGCCCCGTACGTGTGCCAAACCAAATGCGCCCCTGGCTGTCCTCGGCAATCGCGGTAATCTCGTCTCCGGCCAGGCCGTCCGCCTGTGTGTAATTCGTCCAGCGCGCGCCGTCGAAATAGCTCGCGCCAATGCCGCCCAGCCAAATGCCGCCGCGTGCGTCGGCAAAGAGCGTGCGCACATTCGTGGCTGCAACGCCGTCGGCGGCTGCGGTGAAGCGGTAGGCGACCTCTGTGGGGCGCGCCGGATCGGCCTGCTGAACGCCGGCTGTGGTTGCCACCCACAGGAAGCCCTGCGCGTCGCTTGCCAGCGCAAAGATGCGGTTGCTGGCCGGGAAGCCTGCGGGCTGCGCCAGCGTGCTCCATTGGCCTCGCGCCTGCAGGCTGCTACCTTGGCCGGCTGTGCCGTATGCCACGGAACCGACGGCGTCGGCGTCGAGCGCCGTGGCCGGACCCGGGGCCATCCCCTCGAGCGGGCCCGCGTTCGAGGCAGCGGCATAGAAGGGCGCGCAGCTCTCGAATTCGGGGTCAAAGCGGCAGACTTCGGCGTCCTCCGAGAGGAGCCAGGCGCGCCCACTCTGGCTTGGAGCCACATCCACCAGTGCGGCAGTGGGGAAATCGGCGGCGCTGCGCCCACCGCCATAGCTCTCCCATGCGTCTTCCTTGAGGCGCAGCAGGCGATTGCCCGCCGTAATCCATAGTACGCCGTCAGGGTCGGTACGCAGTGAGGTAATGGTTTCTCCATCGAGCGGGCTGTCGCTGGACGTGTAGGCCGTGGTGCGCCCACCCAGAATCTGCACGAGTGTGCCACCAGAGGCCGCCCAGACGACACCGCCGGGACCAATCGCCACAGCGTGCGCGCCCTGCGTGAAGAGGCCATCTGCGGGCTTGGCGTAGCTCCAGCGGTCGAGGCGCGCACGGTAGATATCGACGCCTTCGGTCCGGTAACCCACGGCCAAGACGCCTTGATCAGCGTCACAGGCGAGCGAAGTAACATCGCCGGCAGCGAGCGCAGCGCTACCCGGGCCAATCTGCGTCCACGCGCCCGTCTCGCTATTGAAGATCTGCAGCCCATTGGTTCCGCCAAAGACCGTGCCGAAGCCATCGATGGCGCAGACGACGACTGCGCTGAGCGGCCCCGGCGCGACGCCGTCGGCGGGGGAGAAGGTCGTGGCTGCGGCAGTTGCCACATCCCAGCGCAGCGCGCCGCCGGTGGTGGCCGCCCACAGCGTGGCGCCATCGAGCGCGACATCGTTCACCGTATTGGCGTTGGCAAAGAGTTGCAGGGCGGGGGCGGGGGGCGCCCCCCGGGGGGGGGGGGGGGAGGGGGGGGGGCCGCCCCCAGGGGGGCGCCAGCGCGCGCGACAGCTTTCACCGTATTGGCGTGGCCAAAGTGTTGCCGGGCGGGGGCGGGCGCCGCCGCCGGGTCGGGCGTTGGCAAGGGGAGGGGCCCGCTCGGCGTCGGCGCGTCGGGTGCCTGCGCTTCGGCGGTGGGCGGTTGTGTATCGGCGGGCGGAGCGTCTGTCAGCTGCGCATCAGCAGGCGGTTCGGTCGCCGGTGGTGCGGGTGTCTCGGGCGCAGGTGTCGGTGTGGGTGCGGCCGCCGTTGGTTCCGGCGTGGCGGTGGGTGCGATCACTGCCAGGTCGGCGACAAGAGTTGCAGGACTTGCGGCCTGCGCGGGCGCCGAACCGGATTCACCCTGGCGAATGGGGAAGCGCAGAAGCGTCACGGCGATGAGCGCAACCAGCGCAAGCAGCAGCAGCGTGACGACCGCGCCGGTTAGCATCTGAAAGCCCCGCTTGGATTGCGCCGCCGACGGTGTGACGGAGGTGGGCGATGGGGCTGATTGCGGCCTTGAAGCGGGCGGCCGCTTGGGGTCAGACTGCACAGAGTACTCCTTTTGCGGGCGCGGCCCTGCGCCGCGCGGGGACATTGTACCCGCGCCCGTAGCGTGCGCACGAACCTGCGGTCATCCGTGCGGAAACGGGACGTACACAGATAGATCAGATAAGAGAGACACGACGGATGACTGGTTGCAGTCATCCGTCGTGTCTCTCTCATCTGATCTATCTGTGTACGGCTGTGTACTGCGCTTCGCGTCTACGCTCGGGGCATAATGAGCCACATGATCACGTAGAGCAGAATGCCCGGCACGCCGCCCGGCAGCGCCAGCAGCACGAAGAACAGGCGGAACCAGTTGGGCGAAATGCCGAAGAAAGCGCCCAGTCCACCACACACCCCTGCGAAGACGCCATTCTGGCGGCGCAGTTTCTTGTCCGAATTCTCCACGATACTCCTCCTTGCGGCTCAGCGGCCGCTACGTCATCTGCCGGTGCGGCAACCTTCTGATTATTCTGGATAATTGCACAATCCAGCGGCTGCGCAGTGCAGCCTAGCCCTCATCTATACGCAGCGGACGGTGTGAAAGTTTCACCGTACAGCGCAGCCCTGCATAGGGGAGGCGTCACTGCGCCCAAGCCTACTGCTGTCGCACCGATGATGCACCGCTTGTATTCTCCTGTACGCGCGCCGGGCTGCCCAGGTATACGACCTTTGATGAGCCCGAGGCTGAGGCGTTGATCTCCTCTGACGCGTTGACCAGCGCGGAACTCGCGCCCGACAGGTCCAGCGTCGCGCTGCGCACGGCCAGTTCGCCCAGATTGAGTTTGCTCGCGCCCGACGCCTTGGCGTCAAGCTCGTCGCTTTCACCGCGCAGCGTGACCCGGCTCGCGCCCGAGATGTCAAGCACCGTTTTGGCGGCTGAAAGGTCGCCGGTGATGGTGCTGGCGCCTGAGGCGTGACCTGTGAAGTCCATCCCGCCTGAGAAGCCCGCGAGTGCGGCGCTCGATGCGCCGCTTAGCCTAAGGCCGCCAAGCATCGGCATCGTAATCTCTGCCCGCTGTGTCACATTGGTATAGCCGCCCGGCTCGAGCGACAGTTTCAGCGTGCTGCCATCCTTCTCCACAATCAGCATGTCAGCGAAGTTGTCGTCAATTGTCACCTGCACCGAGTAGCTATCACCCTGTGTGATGGCGAGTGCGAACGCGTGGCTCGCCGACACACTATCGAAATCGGCAATATCGAAGCTCTTTGTCACCAACGTCCCGGATCCTCTAGTCAGATTTATTGGCATGAGCGTGCAGGACGCTGTAACAAGGCCAACCATAAGAACAACCAGCAAGGTCAAAATGCGTACGGTCATGATCTCCTCCACTCTCCTATTGTGTTCACTCAATGCGACGGAACCAGCCCAATGGCTGACTCCTTGTCGTCGCAGTTATTGAGCGTTGATCGCCGCAGGTGCGCTACCCGGCTGGGGCGCAAGCGGTGTAAAGCAAACGAAAACGTACTTCTGCGACGCCTGGGCAATTCTCGCGGCGTTGGCCGCACCATCTGCCGCACCATCCGCGATTGGCACTTTGATGAAACGCGCGACGCGGGGCGCGAGTCTCAGGTAGCGGACCAACGCCTCCGCAACTTTGGCGGGTTCGTCAATCAACTCGCCCGTGGCCGCAACACGCCTGCGTTTGATGAGGAGATCGGCCGGCGCGCCGCCGTTGAAGTTGCGCCACCAACTGCGCCCTCTATCGCTCATCGTCCACAAACGTTCGTTGCCGTCGGGCAAAATCTCGCGCGCGTAATCGACGGGCGTCGCGTATTGTTTGCCGCTCTTGCGACCTCTGAAGTGCAGCGTCATGGTGCTGCCGCTCATCGCGCCGTGCATGGGTGAGTCAAGCAGACTCAAGACAATTCTGTTGAACCACATACTCTTTCCTCATGCCGTCATTGTCGCGCGGCTGTGCTGCGATTGCCTCTACACTTGGATATGTATATTGGAGGCGCGGCGACGACGCGAGTCACTATGATGGTACGCAGAAGGCGCGCGTGGGTTGCGCGCAATGAGGGCGCGCGTGCACTTGCGACGGGCGCAGCAACGGATTTTGTGCGGACGCAAAGGGCCGCGCACTGGATTGATGGGGAGCGTGGGGCGCGCTACAAGCGCCGATGACTAGATCTTCTCGAAGTGGTCCACGTTCAAAACGAAGATCGTCGCGCCACCTACATGCTTTTCTACAGGGGTGGGGATATTGACCTCTCCCGGCTCCATGACGGGGGGCAAGGGGGTTACATACTGGACACGGTTGGGGCAGCTTTCGCGGATGATGCCAAGCACTTCATCCACCTTGTCATCGGCAACGCCACAGAAGATGGTGGTATTGCCCACGCGCAGGAAGCCGCCGGTGGTGGACGTCACCGTGGCGGAGAAGCCGCGGCGCGCCAACCTGTCCAGCAAGTTGCGGCTGTCGTCGCTGTTGATGATTGCCATGATCAGTTTCATCTTCGATGTTCTCCTGGTTTGTGAACAGGGGATGGGCACATTGGTTGTCAGGATCAGGATTGGGAAGCAAGCGCCTGCGTGACGCGCGCGAGGATGCGTGCATGCAGTTCGTCGACAGTCTGCGTGCCGTCCAGCACCAACCAGCGCGCCGGATCGGCTGCGGCCAGCGTATGATACCCCGCGCGCACCGCTTCATGAAAGGCAAGCGCATTGGCTTCCAGCCGGTCCAGCCCGTGGGCGGATTTGCGGCCGAGGCCGGTGGCCACATCGATGTCGATATAGAGCGTCAGGTCCGGCTGCAGGCCGCCCGTGGCGTAGGCGTTGAGTACGCGCAAATCGTCCAGCGGTTGGGCGTGGCCATAACCCTGATAGGCGAGGGTGCTGTCGCCGTAGCGGTCACAAAGCACCACGTTACCCGCGGCCAGCGCCGGGCGTATGACCTCGTGGACGATCTGGGCGCGCGCCGCCACGTAGAGGAGTGTTTCGGCGCGGAGGCTCATCTCGGCGAACGCGGGGTCCAGCACCAGGTAACGCACTTCGTTGCCGATGCGCGTGCCGCCCGGTTCACGCGTGGCCAGCACGGCCAGCCCGCGCGCCTCCAGCGCGGTGCGCAAGAGCAGAATCTGCGTCGTTTTGCCGCTGCCATCGGGGCCTTCAAAGGTGACAAAGAAGCTCACAGGTTATCCAATTTCGTGTGGCTCGTTGCAGGTGTTGAGGGTTTTGTACACGTAACCGGTGTAAACGACAAGACGCTGGCTGCCGTGCATTGTTCCGGCCTGCGTGGGCGGCAGCGCCAGTGCGGGCGATGCAGCAGTCTGTTTGCACGATAGGAGCAACAAGGGGCGTCGCATACACGCGACGCCCCTTGTGTGGCTTCTACTTGCGGAAGATGCGCACCCGCCGGTAAGGCTCGCGCCCGTACGAGTGGCTAATCAGGTTGGCGGCGCGCACAAGTTGGTGCTGCTGACTGCGAATACCTGCTGCCTGCGGGCTGAGTTCAACGTCGTTGGCCCCGTTCATAATCCGCTGGATGCCCAGTTGCGCCTCGTTCATGGCCATGTCGAAGGCATCCGTCGAGTCTTGTGTCAGGTGGAACATGTCCACCAGGCACTGCTCCATCTGCGTGATGGTGTTGCTGCGCAGGATGTAGATGGGCTTGCCGCGGCGCTCCGCCTCCACCAGCGGTTGCGGCTGCTGCCGGTAGTAGTTTTTTAAGGTGACCACCGCATCGGCCTGGTTCAGGTGCTCCACAAACTGCACGGGCACGTTGAGGCTGGCCGCGGCCGTGCGCAGCCGGTTTTGGCCAATGCCGTAGGGGTAGATGCGCGCCAGCCGGCGCTTGCCGGGCTGCTCGTCGTCGTGCGCCTGAGCGTCGGGCGCGTCGTCGCCATTGGATGCCTGCTCTCCGGCCCAGCCGGCGCCGGCATCTGCCGAGCGGTGCCTGCCCACTGGGGAAATGGCCCCGAGGCCGTTCGCTCCCAGGCCGCCAGTGTGGCTTCCCGCGGAGCCGCCGCTGGCTACGTAGTCGGCCACAGGCGTCGAGGGCGGATAGCTGCCGCTGCGCACCGAGCCGGCAGGCGCGAACGCCCCTTGCGCCGCGCCGCGTCCGGTCGTCGTGTTGCGCCCCGACATGTCCGCGCCGCGCGTGGGTTGCGCGACTTCCACCGCCTCGACTTGCACGCGCCCGTTTTGATCCAGCGAGCGCACCTCCGGCGGAATAACGCGGCCGCGCAACAGTGCATCGACGGCCGCACCCACATCGTGGTGAATGGCCATGCGTTGGCGGTCCATGATTTCGATCAGCACCTCGAAAGTGGGAGGCGCCTTGCGTTCGAGCACGCTCTTCTGTGTGCCACGTCGGCGTGCCTCTTCGTCCGAGAGGGTGACGGATTCGATGCCACCGATGAGGTCCGACAAGGTCGGGTTCATGAGCAGGTTTTCCAGCGAGTTGCCGTGCGCCGTGCCCACCAGTTGCACGCCGCGCTCCGCAATCGTGCGCGCCGCCACCGCCTCGAGTTCGCGGCCGATTTCGTCGATGATGATGACCTGCGGCATGTGGTTTTCCACGGCCTCAATCATCACTTCGTGCTGCAGCGCGGGGTCCGGCACCTGCATGCGGCGCGCGCGGCCAATCCCTGGGTGAGGAATGTCGCCGTCGCCCGCAATTTCGTTACTCGTGTCCACCACAACCACGCGCCGATTCTCGCCGCGCACGCGCGCCGCCTCGCGCAGCAGCGTAGTCTTGCCTACGCCGGGCCGCCCCAGCAGCAGAATGCTCTTGTCGCTCAGGACGATGTCCTTGATGATGTCGATGGTGCCGTAGACGGCGCGGCCTACGCGACAGGTGAGGCCGATGATTTGCCCCTTGCGATTGCGGATGGCCGAGATGCGATGCAGCGTGCGCTCGATGCCGGCGCGGTTGTCGCCGCCGAAGTCACCAATGCGGCTGATGACCTTCTGAATATCTTCGGCGCTGACTTCGGCCTCACCCAGTGAGACTTCAGAACTGGAGAAGCGCGCCTCGGGTTTGCGCCCCAGGTCCAGCACAACTTCCAGCAGGTCGCCGCGCTGTTCGAGCAGCTCGAGTTCATCGCGAATGCGGTCGGGCAAAACAGCCAGCAGCACGTCAAGGTCGTCCGTAATCTGCAGAGTTGTCATGTTGTTAATGTCCAGATGATCAACGACAGGATGATCAGCGGCAGGCGAGAATGCTGTCAGTGGTTTGTCTGCAAATGCGGCGCCGGCGTGGGCGCCGGGTTGCGCGCGGGTTGCGTGATCGCGTCGGAACTTGGTCGTTTCATTCTTGCGGGGCTTGCCGGCGCTCTTGTTGTTGCGCCGGTCAGCACCCAATGTATCCAAATATGGTTTCAAAGCTTCTCTGGTTCCTCGTTACGTCTCGATTTGTTCGGTCGTTATTCGTTGTTGTGCGCACCCAGCGGTGCAAGACCTCAGGTCAAGCGAGTTGACACATCCAGCGGCGCATGATCCACCTCCCTTGTATGCATCAGTAGCATGCGCTGATTGGGCTGCTTGCAGCCGATCGCGGCCGCATGAACTAGAGACGATGTGCGTCGTTTGACTGTTCCGGGCCATCGCCTGCGCTTGCCGGGGCGTGCGCGCCGGCAGCCACTGCGTGCAGCGAAAGGTGGGCGTCACCGTGCAGGTGGCGACGCAGCAGCGGCCGTTCGCGCGGCTCGCTGCGCGTGCGCGGCATGGGTGGCGCCAATGGCGCTCGGTAGCCTCCGGCCGTGACCACAACCTCGCTGGCCGGCTCCACGCTGTGCTGGCGGACGCTCTCCATGTCCACCACGCGCTGCAGCAGGTGCTTGACCATCTTGGCATGGTCGGCGAAGGGTGCAAAGCCATAATCATTCAGCAGCGGGCCCAGCCCACCCTGGTACTCACGCACCGGCATGTAGATGGGCGCCTGTCGGCCCTGCTTGTGAATCGCCTTGACGGCGGCGCAAAGCAGCGCCTCGGCTGCATCGGCATCGTTGCGGTGTGCGTCAGCCCAGAGCTGCATCCACACGCCCTTGCGTGTGGTGACAATGCGCAGGCAGCCATTCAGTGTTTCGGCGGACCCGCCGCCATCGCCACTGACGAATGTCTGCACGTCGCCACCCTGCCACCAGTCGAGAATGGGCGGGCGCGTACCCGTGTCGGTCAAAGTGCCTTCAGCCGCTTGCACGTTCTTGGGCGTTACGCGTGCGTAGAGGCGCATAAGCTCCCATTCGTCGCTGCGCTGCACAGGTCGTACGCGTGCTGCCTGTTTCAGCCCGTTCGGTCCAAGTGTGGCACTGCCGGCCACGTCGTCGGGCGCAAGACGCCACACACTCTGGCGCGCAAAGACGCTGAAACCCACGTGCGCAAAGGTGTTCACGGGCAATGGCTGGTCGGGCACGTCGGCGTATATGCGCGCAATGCCTTCCTGGGTTGCCTCAACAATGCAGTGTGCCAGCAATTTTTCCCAGATGGCGGGATGGCCTGTGCGCGTATCGAGCGCGGGCGCGAGCAGGAGAATGTCCGATTCGCCGCGCCCTGGCCGGCGCTGCACCTGCAGAAAACCCGAACGCGCCAAACCGTGCCCATTCTGATGCAGCACGTAGGTCGCGACTTTGGCGTGGTTCAGGGGGTTTGCGGCAGAGAGTGCAACCCAAACCGCAGAGCGAGGCAGGATCAGCGATTGCGCGACATTCAGCTTCGGGGCCTGCCTCTGCACGCGTTGTAGCAGGAGTGTGTCACCAGGCTGAAAAGTGCGAATCACTAGTCTTTGCACTCCGTTGTTCAGGTCCAACTCCGCAGGGGGATGGATCCGTGTGGCCGGTTCTTGTTTTCAACGCCACTATTGTACTCCCTATTGGGGTGCAGAACAAGTAATCTGGCGCCCCACTGACGTTATGTTAACAGAGCCGTAATCTCCAGGCGTTGCCTCTGGGCGCGGGGCATGGTAGACTCGGTGACGAACCGCTGGGCCGTTCGCCAGAAACCAGAACACGTTACATTGTGTTGTTGTTGAATGGTGTAGACTGCTCATTGTCGCGCTCCTCGGCGCTCTGCGTTGGAATGGCGCTCCTCTCGTGTTTGCCATGCGCAGCGCATTGCCAGGCCTTGCAGTTTATCCACTCGCAGACAGCCGGACCATCATCCTGTTTTTCCACCAATGTGAAAGGAACCGACCCAATGCGTAGGACTTTGCTCGTACTTACCCTGCTCATGGCCCTGCTTGCCGTTCCCATGGCCGCCTTTGCGCAGGACACACCCACCATGCCGCCCGTCCCCTGTGGCGACCTCTCAGACGACGATTGCGCCTTCCTTGAGGATTCCAGGGCTGCCAATCAGGAACTTGTCGCGTATGACGCGTCCGTCAACTTTGACTTTTCGCTGACTGACGTGCCCAACCTGCCCCAGGATGTCTCGGTCGGCCTCGTCTCCGACGGCAGCTTCACCTTCAGCCCCGAATTGGCTGCGCGCGGCATGGAGCTGCAGTCGAATCCGCCCGAAGACGCCGTTGCGATGGCAGCCGAGATGATGGACCTCGGTCTCTCCTTCTACACCGACTCGCAGTTCGACATGACGTGGGACATCAGCCTCTCCGAGGATGTGGCGGCGCTTCTTTCCCAGCAGGCCGGCGTTGCCATCCCCGAGGCGCTGAACCTTCCCTTGCGCCTTGTCGACGGCTTCTTCTACGCCAACGTGGATGATTTGGCGCAGGTCGTGCCCGGTCTCTCCGGTTGGATCGGCATCGATATGGCCGGCTTCCTGAGCGCAACCATGGAGCAGTCCATGGCCACGCTTGAGGAAGGCATGTCCTCCATGGACTCCGCCTCAATAGGCGCCATGATGGGTTCGGGCATGGCCATGGATCCCGATGTGCAGGCCGCGGTAGACAACAACACTATGGTCGAGCGCCTCGATGACGCCACGATTGATGGTGTGGACGTCGCCCAATTCGTCTCGAGCTTCGATCTGGGCGGCTTCCTGGCCGACCCGGTAGTGATTGACATGATTGTGCAGCAGGCCAAGGCACAGATCGATATGCAGGGCGAAATGGGCGGCGAGGCTGCCCCGCTCAGCGACGAAGACATTCAGATGGTCTCCGAAATGCTTCCCATGCTCGCTCCCATGCTCCTCTCGGGCATTCAGTGGGATACGACGCGCAGCATTGGCCTCGATGACCTCTATGTATACGAGACAGAAACCAACATTGCGTGGGATCTTGGCTCGGTCATCGGTATGGCCGGCGCGATGATGGGCGACGGCGCGAGCGCAGGCAGGGCCAGCGATGCCGCCTTCTCACTGTATGTGAGCACCGTGAACAGCAACTTCGGTGGCGACGTGCAGGTTGACGCCCCTGAAGGCGCGATGATTATTCCGCTTGACCAGATGCTGGAAGGCACCGACGCGTCGATGTAGGACGCTCGCCTGATGCATGTCGGCGTGTAAGTCAAGAGGGCCGCCCCAGTCGGGCGGCCCTCTTCTTGTTCACGACCATCATGCTCGATTGCACCTGCCACTCTAATTGGTGCTGGGGCCACAGGCCGCGTGTCGGATCGGCTGTGCCAACCTGGGCAGCAGGTCGGCTAGCGCAGCCAGAGCATGCTCTGCGCGTGCCAGTCGCCGGCGTCGCCCTTGAGGGAGGAGATGAGTTGCGCGTCGCCGCCTGCCATGGGCACGATATAGATCTTCCATGTGCCGTCGCGATTGCTGATGAAGGCAACCCATTGACCGTCGGGGCTGACCACGGGCGCGGCGTCAGTTGCCGTGCTCTCCGTGAGGCGCACAACGGCCTCGGCAGCGCCCGTTGTTGTCAGGTCCACGCGGTAAATCTCCATATTGCCGTCGCGCCCGTCGCTCATAAAGACGATGGAGCCGCCGTCGGGTGACCAGGCGGGGCGGTTGTCGCCGGGCACGTTGGTAATCGGTCGACGGTTTGCGCCTGTGCCGTCCATCAGCCACAGTCCACAGCCATTGCCTGTATCGTCGCAGCCGCGGTGCACAATCAAGTCGCCTACAGGGCTCCAGGCGGGCGCCTCGCCATAGCTGAGGGTCGAGACTTCGCCATTTTCCTCGGCCCATACGGCATAGATGCGCCAGCGCCGGTCACCCTCACGGTTGCTGGCGAAGACCACGCGGCCCGCCGAGGGGTCCCAACTGGGCAGAATGTCCTCGGAGTAGTCGGTTACGCGGAAGAAGATGCCCGTTGCCGGGTCGATTGCACTGAGGCCGCCCTGGTCCAGGCGCATGTTGCGGTACACGTAGCGCTGGCCGTCGCTGCGCAGGGTGGGCTGCGCCGCATCCTCGATAACGACGGTGGTTGCGCCCCCGGCGGCCGCTTGAGCAAAGACGCGCGTCCGTCCGTCGACATTGTCGCGCGCAGCATAGAGGATACGTCCCGCAGGCGGCTCCGCGGCGCCGCTTTGGCGCACCGGTGTGACCGTGCTTGCAGCCACCGTGTCGGTGAGGCTCTCAAGCGCCCCGGCAACGGGGGTGCCGCCATTCTGGCACGATGCTGTGGACTGCGCGAGACGCGTGAGCAGTGTGCTGCTTGGCGTATCCAGTGTCGTGGCGCTTTGGAACTGCTGGGCGGCAGCGCACCAGTCGCCTGCAACGGCAAGGCGAGCGCCATAGGCGGGCAGCGCTTCGGTCAGGCGTGCCTTGACGTCACGGTATTGAGGATCGGTGGCGTATAGCTGCGTCAGCAGTGCAATGGCCGTGGGCCAGTCAACTTCCCACGCTGTCAGCACATCGAGATAGTTCGAGATGAGCGTGCGCTCGGTCTGGACTTCCGCCACGTTGGGCCGGATGGCAAGCGCCTTGTCGTAGTAGCCCAGCGCCGCTTCCAACAGGTCCTCGTTGTCCCGCTCCACGGCAAGGTTGACGTAACCATCGAAGAGCAGACTGGCTATTGTGGGGTTGGCCGCGGCCTGGGGCGCGAACGGTTCCAGCAGATTGACGGTCTCTTGCCAGCGCCCGGCGCGCGAAGCTGTTTGCGCACCGGCAAGAATCTCCGTGATTGTGGTGAGCGACGATGTGCCGGCCGCGCCTGCCGCGCCGGCGCCGGGCACTGCGCCCGGCGTGATGAGACTGGCGGCCGTGGGCACGGAGGCAGCTGTGGCGTTGGCTGCCTCGTAGGGCGTTGCCAAAGCACTCATGGTGGGACTGCCGCCGCTCGAGAGCACGGCCTGGGGGCGCAGTAACGCACTGCTGTCGGCCGGTTCGACTGCTGGCGCGGCGGCAATCGCTGGCGCCATTGCGGTTGGAATCAGCGCAGCCGGCTGGAGCGTGCTACTGCCTGTCACGGCAAGCAGCGCCTCGAGCCCCTGCCCCGCGGCGGTGTTGGCTGGGTCCAGACTGATAACGTGGCGATATTCATCGATCGATTCCTGCACGAGCCCCTCGGCGCGCAGGTCGACGGCCTTTTGCAGGGCGATGGCAATTTCTTGCTGGCGACGCAGTTCAAGCTGCTTTTGCCCGGCGCGCACGCCCAGCACCAGCGAGAGCACAATGATTGCCAGCGCCAGCAATGTGACAGTGGCCATGATGACTGTGGCCCAGCGCGGAAAAGCGCTGCGGCGCGGCCCGCCACCTGGTGCTGCAGGTCCAGGTGCGCCGCCACTCTGCGTCCAGTTTTCACCCTCGCGTGGGTTGCCGCTCTGTGTCACGCGTCGTTTCCTCTTGATGGCAAGCCGCTGCGCCGCGTTTGTGGGCGAGCGGAACTCTCTTCAGGGTGAGATAGGAAAATCGTAGGCGAGCTCGAGCCCTTGTGTGCTTTCAACGCGCACGGTAGCGGGCGCGGTGTCCAGTGTCGTGCGTGCCCATTCAAGGTGGGTGGCGCCTGCCGGCGAGAGTGTGGTGGCGGTGCGCTCCAAGGTGGTGCCGCCGCCGTCCAGTAGTAGCACCTCGACATCCATCGGGTGAACGGCGAAAATATCAACGCGCACGGTGTCGGCATCGGCGGCGGCATAGAGTGCGGCCATTTCATTTGCCGTGCTCAGGTCACCTAGTCCCGCGACAGGATACCAGCTTTCGCGCCAGGTCACACTGTTGCCCGGCGGTAGTTCGGTCTGCTGCGCAAAGGTAGGCGCAAGGCCGCCGTGCAACTCGACGTAGGCACTGCCGTCATCGGTGTAGAGGGTAGGGTCAAGTGCACTCGTCCCGCCGAGCGCAAAGATTTTGCTCCCTTGCGCCACGGCGGCGGGAAAGACGCGCACAGCGCCCGCATCCTGCTGCGTGTCATAGACGGCGACAAAGGGTCCATGCGCGGCAGGCGCCTCAAAGAGACCCGCATAGTTGGTCCACGTCTTGAGGCGGCTGAGGTCGCGTCCCATGTACTTGGGCCACGTCACCTGCTGTCCGCCCGCTGGCAGGCGCACGTCGGCAGTTGAATGCACCATCATGCTCTCTGTGGGCAACACAAAGTGTATTCCCGGCGAGATGCCCGCGCCGCTGCCGGGTGCGAGCATGGCGTTGTGCCAGAAATCGAAGCGCTGCGAAGCGTCGCTCACGTTGCTGATCGTCGGCTCAACCGTGAAGGAAGCTGCGCCAGCCAGCAGCTCAATCGTGACGCTGGCGCTAAGTGCGCGCCCATCCTGCGGCGTGAAGACGGTTATGGCGGCGCGGTCGGGGCTGAATTCAAGCGGAATGTAGCCCCACGCCTCGCCCCAGGCGTAGCCATGCTCCTCAACGGGCAGGTCCCACTCCAGCCCGCCCAATGCCAACCACCCAGATTGCTCGTGCGGCCCCCATGCTGTGGGCTTGACAACGCTGTTGTTGTAGAACATGCGCGTACCGGTCGGTTTGTGCTCCACCTGCAAGATGCGCCCGCCCAGTTCAGGCAAGATGGTGATGAGCAGGTACTTGTTTTCCAGCACCAGGGTCTTGTAGGTGCGCGCTTCGGGCGTGACCGATGCCTCGGCAAAGGCCGCCATGTCGGTGCGGCGGTAGGGCCAATCATAGACCGGGCTGCGCGCGTCGCTCTGGAACGCTGCTACCGGGTAGGTTGGAATTGTCACTGTCGATTCGTAGAAGGAAACCGTACCGACGGGCTCGGGTGCGCCGGGCGCAGCCGGCGCAGGTGTGGCAGAAGGTGCAGCCGCCCCCGCTGCCGGGCGCGCCGGCGCCGTCGTGCTTGCGGACAATGGCGTGGGCAGTGGCGTGGCGATTGCCACGGACGGCGACGTGGGGTCCACGACGTCGGCACGCGCGCGTGCGCCGTTGCACGCGCTCAACAGCGCCAGCGCACACAGCCCAATCGCAGCGACTCGCACGCAGTCCAGAGTGGCGCCCACTGGACGCGCCCACCGATCGCAACGCCTAATGTCACCTGCGATTGAATTCCGTTGCCTACCCAGCTTCCATGCCATAGCCAACGATCATACCATGTGCGCAGAACGGCGCGAAACCGCAGCCGCCTCCGCCGCCTGTACCCACTAGAGCGGGCGTCAATCACGTTTACTTGTGTGCGCCCATTCAGCCGCTATAATGCATGGGACTTGCAGGGCCAAGCGCATGAAGTGGACTGGCAGGGAGCATGCCATGCAGGGCAAATTGAACCGAACAGCACCAGTCCTGGCGGGGTCGCGTCTGCGCACCTTGATCACGCCAAAGATGCTCGGGGTTGAGGCCGTGCCCGAGCGAGTGACTGAGCGAGTGACCGAGTCGACCTTTGAGCCGCTCTATTTGGTCATCGTCCACAATGATGACGTCACGCCCTTCGAGTACGTGCTGCAGATTCTGGTGCGCGTCTTCTTCCTCTCCGAGGAATTGGCCGAGCACGTGGCCTGGACAGCGCACAGCGAAGGCCAGGCGGTTGTGATAGTGCGGCCGCGCCCCGAGGCGGAGAGGCTGATCGCCGTCGCGCATAACCGTGCACGACTTGACAATTACCCCCTTGCCTTCTCAATTGAACCGGAACGATGACGCCATGGCCGCTGCCACGCCCGACTGGCTAAACACACACAGCCATGAACCCAACCCCACCACGCCTTCAGGTGACGGCAGCTTTGTACTCGACGTCGGAGGCAAACAAGAGACTGTTGCTCTCGAAGTGCTGCAGACATTGCCGTACACGGAGCATGGTGGCTGCTTCATTGTGAGCACCGGCCACGGTGTGTCGGGCCCATTCCGTTTTGGCGGTGTCCTGGTGGCCGATTTCCTCACCCAATACCTGTCGGCCGACGCGGACGTTGACCACGTCGACTTTGTCAGCGCCGACGGTTACGGCACGCGGCTCGACGCGCACATGCTTGGCACAGCGCCGGGCCCGCTGTTGGCCTGGCGCCGCGACGGCGCTCTCTTGCACCGCGACCAGGGACTTGTGCGCCTGATTGTACCCGGTGAGGCCGATGACGCACTTCACCAGGTCAAGTGGCTGGCACGCGTCGAAGTCGGTATTGCAGTACTGACATAGAACCCCACAAGTACTCCATCCGCATAAGGACAATTGCTGCGCCGGTCGTCATCGACCTCCGGCACTCTCCGCGTTGCCCGCGTTCGACCATTTCCCAAGTATCCCAATCGATGCGAAGTGGAATTCTGGGTATTGACGCGCGAACATCTGTTCTATATACTTGTGAACAAATGTCAAGCAAGCGCTTCGCATTTCGTAGATGGACCGGTCCGTTCCGCTGCTTCCATCGTTCCCAAGGACCCGTAGCGAAAAGTCCACCATGAGCAAAGAATCAACACAACCACCTGAAACGGGCAACAGCATTCCCCGTGAGGTGCTGGAGGCGCAGGCCGATCGCATCGAGGCCATCCTGGCGCTGCACAAGGCGCCAGGACAGGTAATGAGTGGCATCGTTTGCCCACGCTTTGTGCAGTATCAGGTCATTCCAGCCGCCGCCGTCAAGCTGAACAAGTTCTCCGCACTCTCCGAGGAAATCGCGCTGGCACTCAACTGCAAGCGCGTGCGTATCTACCGCGATGGCAGCCTTATCAATGTCGAAGTCGCGCGCGAGGCAGGCGATCTGGTGCAACTGCTGGGCTTGTGCGATACGTTGGCAGGTCACGTGCCGCCCGCCACGGCGCTGCTGGGGATTGACGAGAAGGGCGCGCCACTACTCTTGCGCCTCACCTCGTCCAATGTGGTGCACGTGCTGGTGGCGGGCACAACAGGCAGTGGCAAAACGGCGCTGGCGCGCACGATGCTCGCCTCGCTGGCGCTGCACAACCCGCCCAGCGAGTTGCGCTTTGTGCTCATCGATCCCAAGGGGCGCGGCTTTGGCATGTTGCAGCGGCTGCCCCATGCCACCGGCTCGGTTGTGGTGAATACCGATGAGGCGATTGCCAAGCTGAAGGCAGTTGTGGGCGAGATGGAACTGCGCGATCGCGCGCACACGAATCGCCCGGTGGTGGTCGTCGCGGTTGATGAACTGGCCGACTTGCTGCAAACCGGCGGCAAGGAAGTTGAGGGGTTGTTGACTCGCCTGGCGCAGCGGGGGCGCGAAGCGGGGATCCACTTGCTGGGTTGCACGCAGAAGCCAAGCGCAAGCCTGATCGGCAGCGCAATGAAGGCGAACTTTCCAGTGCGCCTGGTGGGCAGCGTTGCCAGCAAGGATGAGGCCCGCTATGCCACGGGCATCAGCGAAAGCGGTGCTGAGAAGTTGGGCGGTAGGGGCGATTTTCTGCTCGTGGCGGCGGCTACACCGCTACGCTTTCAAGCGGCGTGGATGGGGCCACAGGAATTCGACGCAATTAGCAGACGCATCGATGTTCTTTACGGTCCCAAGATCGTTGCGCCCTGGCAAAAGCCCATTCCGCCGGCGCTGCCCGATTTCGGCTATGTGCCGGGAGTCGCGGCCGACTGAGTCGACTCTCTCGGCTCGGTGAGATGTGCAATCGCTAACTGTTTGTGCACGAGCACAATTGCTGCGGATAAGGAGTGCGGAATGCGTCAAATACTCGTGGTGGGCGTCCTGGTGGGCGGCGGCGTGCTTGCGTGGCGAATTGGCGATACATTGAGCAGCGATGCAATCAGCATGGGGCTTGGCATCTTCTTTGGCATGCTCGCGGGGTTGCCCGCAGCGCTGTTGGTCATGGCCGCGTCGCGTCGTCGAGACTACGTTGAACAACCCCATTCCGGCGGCCGGCGCAGCGGCGACTCGCCCTACGGGAACGGTGCGTATGGCAATTATGGCGCCTACAACGGCCAGCCGCCGGTCATCGTCGTGACTGCGCCCAATATGCTGCCGCAAGCTAACGGCGACCCGCGTGCGCAGCAGCAAGCGGGCATGGGGCTGCCCATGTGGCCAACATCTGCGCCTCGGCCGGCGCGCCAGTTCCACGTTGTGGGCGAGCGCGAAGACCTTGTCGAGGAGTGGTAGTTTCTTCCTTCATGACATCAGATCCGCGGGCTGCACGGTCGGGGGGTCGTTGCAGCCTGCGGCTGATGGAAGCAGGGCAGGTGACTTGCAGGAGTATGGGCGTCCCGTGACTCTTTCTGGCCCAAGCCGCGGTTGCGCCCTTCAATGCTGTGGCTTGAAGCCATGCAGCTATCGAGGTGCAATTGCCCGCTGTTACGGCTGCGCCAGCCTGCTGATGCGGCCGCTTGCCTCCACGATGTAGAGTTCGCCCTGTTGATCCACACCCCAGGATGTAATCGGGCTCTCGCCTTGCAGCACCTCCGCGCTCTGCCATCCGCCCTCGCCATTGGGTGATGCCGCCCAAATGCGCATGCTGCAGTAGTCGGCGTAGAAGTAGACGCCCTGCAGCGCCGCCGCTTCACCCCGATAGACGTGGCCCCCTGTAATCGAACAGTTGCCGCTGTGGTCGTACTCTATGATAGGCAGCACCAGCCCTGTCGGGTCGCAGTCGGCCGCCTGGAAGCAGTGCAGCCCCTCCATGATCGGCCAGCCGAAGTTGAGCGCGCCTGCGCTCCTTGCGGGCACCAGGTTGACTTCCTCGTAGGTGTTCTGCCCCACATCGCTAATCCACAGGTCACCGGTCGCCGCGTCAAAGCTGTAGCGCCAGGGATTGCGCAGGCCAAGCGCCCAGATTTCGCCGCGCACAGCCTGCCCGTTCCACTGCGACGACACCCATGGGTTGTCGGCGGGGATTGTGTAGGGCTGCGACGGGTCACTGGTCACGTCGAGGCGCAGCATTTTGCCCAGCAGCGTTTGCGGGTTCTGGCCATTGCCGAAGCGGTCGTTGGCTCCGC